>CAYXZQ010000035.1:2447-20702 GCA_964469935.1 uncultured Methanosarcinales archaeon | reverse complement strand
GGGTCCGTCCTTCGAGAAGGGGTTCGAGCGGCCCCACCAGGTCCTGATAGAGAGTGTCGACGTGGATTTCGAGGTGGTTGATGAAGGGGTCCTTTGCAGGGTTACAGTGAAATCCACGGGAAAGACCGGGGTGGAGATGGATGCGCTCATGGGAGTATCGATTGCTCTGAATTCGATATGGGACATGGTGAAATACCTTGAGAAGGACAGGGACGGACAGTATCCGCATACGAGCATCTCAGATATCAGGGTCGTGAAGAAAGTGAAGTCGGGTGGGAGATGACAAGAAGATGAAGCATGCCGATACGAGCAGGAAGCATAAGGAGACAGCGCCCAAAAGCCTGGGGTTTGCGATTATCACGATGTCGGACACGCGCACCCTGGAGGACGACACATCAGGAAAGACCATAAGGATGCTTGCAGAGGCAGAGGGCCATTTCGTAACGCTGCAACAAGTTGTGAGAGATGACTTGGTCGAGATAAAAAATGCAATTCAGGACCTTCTTCAAGACAGCAAGACCGACATAATAGTGATTAACGGGGGGACAGGCATCGCACCTAAGGATCTCACCATCGAAGCTGTCAGGCCGATGTTCGACAGGGAACTCACGGCGTTCTCATCGCTCTTCTCGGTGCTTAGCTTCGAGAAAGTCGGGAGCGTCGCGATGCTCTCGAGGGCTGCGGCAGGGATAATCAGGGACAAGGCAGTGTTCTGCGTGCCGGGAAGCCCGAGGGCTGTGGATTTCGCGATGGAGAAGTTCATACTGCCAGAGGCCGGGCACATAAAGAAGCATTTGGGTGATGAATGATGGATGGAAATTGTGAATTGACAGGGCGGGACCTTTATGAACATCTGGTCGAGACAGGAGACTCGTACTATGCGGACATTTTCCTCAAGAAGATGTTTCCGAAAGACATGACCCCGCAAAAGCTGGAGAAGGTCCTTGAGGAACTGAGCCGGTATGTTATCATAAGTTCGCACAGAGAGCTGCTGGATAAGCATGCCAATTCTATGTATCTGAACGGCAATGAAGGAATCAACAAAGTACTGGAGAACAGCCCCTTGAAGAGACCCTTTGATGCCAATTATCTGCTGGATGGTGGATATCAGTGACAAAGCAGGGTTTCGGGAAGCTGGCATCGCTGTCTGAGGCATTTGAGATAATCGACAGGATCGTGAAGCAGACAGGCTCGCTGAAGATTAGCGCAATGGAGGCAAACAGCAGGGTGCTTGCAGAGGATGTCATATCGCAGATTGATGTCCCGCATTTTCGGAAGAGCGCGATGGACGGCTTTGCTGTCATAGCAGAGGACACTTTCGGCGCCTCGAACACGAACCCGAAGAAGCTTAAAATCATTGAATCAGTCACAGCCGGAGTGGTGCCGAAAAGAGACATTGAGAGAGGGGAGTGCATCGAGATAACCACAGGCGCACCGCTGCCGAAGAGCGCAACAGCAGTGCTGATGGTGGAGCATACTGAAAAAGAAGGGGACGGGATTATTTTTTACAAGACATGTGCACCTTCTGAGAACATAATCGGCGTCGGAACTGATGTCCGGAAGGGGGATATACTGTTCAGGAAAGGCACGATTCTCAATCCCAGATACCTGGGTGTCATATCAGCAGCAGGGGTGTTTGAAGTGAAGGTCCGCGATTTTCCGAAAGTTTCTTATTTCTCGACTGGCAACGAGATCATTGCTCCCGGCGGGCCGCTCCAGGAAGGGAAGGTTTATGACATAAACTCGATGACGATAGTTGGGACATTGAAGGAGCAAGGCATGGATGTGAAGTTCCTTGGCATCGTGAGGGATGACCCCGAGCTCATAAAGAAGACCATAATGGAGAACATGGACAGGTCTGATATCATCCTGCTTTCAGGAGGCTCGTCGCTCGGAGGCGAGGATTTCATGGTCGAGGCTGTCAGGCAGCTCGGCACTGTGCATGTCCACGGAATAGCTGCAAAACCCGGCAAGCCTGTGCTGATAGGCGAGGTCAGGGGCAGGCTCGTTCTGGGGCTTCCGGGATATCCAACTTCCGCGCTCTCGAACACCTACAGCCTGGTGCTCCCTGCTGTCTATAGGATGATGGGCTGCGTCCTCAGGGCGAAGAAGTCAAGGGCGAGACTCTCAAGGAAAGTCGCGTCGACCATAGGCAGGTTCGAATTCCTTCCCGTCAGGCTCGAGGACGGAACAGCAGTGCCGGTGATGAAAGGGTCGAGCGCCATATCCACTATGTCCCTTGCAGATGGGTATATCACAATCGATGAGAACACAGAGGTAGTGAACAGGGATGATGAGGTCGAGGTGAATCTCTTTTGAGGGTCGTATCAGTCAATGTCAGTGAAGAGAAGGGGACTCCGAAAAAGCCTGTTGATGAGGCTGTCCTGATCCGGGACCTCGGCATAGAAGGCGACGCCCATGCCGGGCCGGGCGACAGGCAGGTGTCTCTTCTTGCTATCGAGTCCTATCGTAGGTTTGAAGAAAAAGGTCTCGGCAAGGTCTGCCTCAAGCACGGCGCATTCGGGGAGAATATGATAACAGAGGGGATCGAGCTGCACAAGCTTCCTATTGGGACCAGGCTAAGCATTGGTGATGCTGTCATTGAAGTATCCAAAATAGGAAAGGAATGCCATGCGCCGTGCAATATCGCAAGGACAGTAGGGGACTGCATAATGCCGAGAGAAGGGATATTCGCAAGAGTGCTTGAGGGAGGGCAGATAAGAAGAGGGAACCCGGTAGAGATGCTCTAGGTCACTTTTATTATCCTTGCAATCATTCTGCTCTTCCTGACGGTCACTTTCTCTCCCTCTTTCATTGTCAATATGCCCGGGTCATTGTCGAATACAAGATATGCATCATGCCTGATGAGCTTTATCCTGACCACTGAATTCTCATCCAGAAGCCTGTTCCTGACAGGTTTTGTCGGATTGTTGAACGCGAGCCCTATTCCTTCTGAGAATTTCTTCTTGGTGATGGAATAATGATATCCTGTGGACCCGAACGGGGTCGACACGACGATACCGTCGCCGATGACAAGGCCCATGGTCTTACCGTCGATGCTCACCTCGAACCTGACTGCCTGGATAGGGTGTCTGTTCCTGATGACGACATCATTGGCCGCAATATGCCTCTTCCTCCGGAAGACAGCCTGCAGCTTGATGTTCTCCATCAGCACGTAATTCTTGAGCCTTATCTTCATGAAGAGCCGGTCGAACTCGAGGTTACTGCATTTCGTACAGATGTCGCTGTCCCTGACGAGCAGCTTAGGGATGCCTGGATATTTTCTCTCAGAATAGAGATAGGTCCCATCACCGCCTAGGCTTATTATCATGTCAGGCTTGTATTTCCTGAATTCAAACCCCAGCCTGAGCAGGGTCTTCTCAAGCGCATCGACGCTTTTTCTGTTTTTGCCGACTATATTGAAGCTCTCCATGCATATCAGGGCATCTTAAGTTTTTATAAATTTAATCTTTGATGCCCCAGGACTCCTTTTTGACCCGGATGAGAAACCTTTATATAATCCCTGCGGGAACCAAATATCATGATAGTGATACTCGACTGCGGCTCCCAGCTCACACTCAACATCGCAAGGAGGATTAGGGAGCACAATGTCTTCTGCGAGATAGTGCCCTATAATTATCCTGTTGAAAAAATCAGGGAAAAGAAGCCGGAAGGGCTCATAATCAGCGGCGGGCCTTCGGACGTGAATATGGACGGTGCGCCCCTATGCGACAAGTCGGTATTTGATCTTGGGGTGCCTGTCCTCGGCATCTGCTACGGCATGCAGATGATGGCAAGGCTTCTTGGCGGAAAGGTCGCATCCTCGACGACAAGGGAATACGGCAAGGCTGAGCTTGATATGACAGATCATGATAACCCTATGTTCAAGGGCATCAGGCAGAAAGTGCAGGTCTGGATGAGCCATGGAGACAGCGTGGTGAAGCTGCCTGAGGGATTCTCGAATGCAGGCAGGAGCAAAGGGATAGAGAATGCCGCCATGTGGAACAAAAAGAATAGATTTTTCGCAGTCCAGTTCCATCCCGAGGTGGACCACACTGAACAAGGCAGGCAGATGCTTTTGAACTTCATCAATATATGCGGCTGCGGCAGGGACTGGAAGATGAAGGACTTCATCGAGAAGTCTGTCCAGGACATAAAGAAGACTGTCGGCGACAGCATTGTCATAGGAGGGGTCTCTGGCGGGGTCGATTCCACAGTCGCCTCTGCTCTCATGTACAGGGCAATCGGCGACAGGTTCAGGCCGATACTGATAAACCACGGGCTCATGATGATGGACGAGGCCCGGCAGGTCAGGGAGACATTCAGGAAGAATCTGGGGCATGAGATGTTCTACAGGGACGCGTCGAAAAAGTTCCTTTCGGAACTGAAGGGCGTTAAGGACCCGGAGCAGAAGCGTAAGATAATTGGCAGGGTGTTCATCGAGGTGTTCACAGAGGAGGCGAAGAAGCACTCGGACGCGAAATTCCTCATGCAGGGTACGTTGTATCCGGATGTCGTCGAGAGCCAGAGCGCATTCGGCGGCCCGACATCGGTCATCAAGAGCCATCACAACGTGGGAGGACTTCCTGAGAAGATGCACCTCAAGCTGATAGAGCCCTTCAGGTACATGTTCAAGGATGAGGTCAGGAAGATAGGGGAGATACTCGGGCTTCCTAAAGAGATCGTCTGGAGGCACCCGTTCCCCGGACCGGGGCTAGCAATAAGGATCATCGGCGATGTTACAGACGAGAAGCTTGCGATCGTCAGGCAGGCGGACAGGATATTCCAGGATGAGCTGAAGGCCACGGGCCAGTACTATAAGATATGGCAGGCTTTTGCTGTGCTTCTGCCGGTCAGGACTGTCGGTGTCATGGGCGACGAGAGGACCTACGAAAGGGTCATAGCCCTCAGGGCGTATACCAGTTCGGATACGATGACAGCGGATTGGGCGAGGATACCTTATGATATACTCGAGAAGATAAGCACCAGGATAATAAACGAAATAAAAGGCGTAAACAGGGTGGTCTTTGACATCAGCCAGAAGCCGCCTGCCACGATGGAATGGGAATGATCACTTCTCCTTAATTGTTATGCAATTGACCGGGCAGATGTCCGCTGCCTCCTGCTCGCACGTGAGCTCCTCGACTTCCTTCTTCAGGGGAACAGACTTGTTGTCGACGAGCTTGAAAGCCTTCTCGCAGGTCGATACGCATGCCCCGCAGCCGATGCAGGCTTCCTGGTCAACTGAGATCGTGTATGCCATTGGTTATTCACCTCGATAATCTCAATTTTAGGGATTATTTATTAAGTTTTCTGTTTGGAGGGAAAATTAACCAATAATTTTAAATACTCATATATCCAGGATATGTATTGCATGAAAAGAGGTTCTGTATTGTTTCTTTGTTTCGCATTCTTGGCAGGTATTGGAAGTTTTGCAAGCGGAAGCCTGATTGATGCTATTGGGAAATGGAAGAACGGGTGTTGAGAATATTCGTGCCCGTATCCAATGGGCTTTGTCCAGGGCTGGCCTGTTTTTCCAATAGATTTATATTCTTGCCCCTGTCTACATCCCCATGGCGCTAAAGAAAAGCCAGATACCCATACTGGTTTTCACACTGGCATACATTCTTGTCTCGGCATACATATTCATAAGGAGGGGAGATTCTGAATTCATCTATTATGTTGCGGGAATGGTCCTGCTTATACTCTTATTGATCTACACAGGCGGCAAGTTCGAATATCCTGACTATGTGCTCTGGGGGCTTTCTGTGTGGGGGCTGCTTCATATACTGGGCGGGTCGCTGTCCATCAACAGGGGTCAGACTGTGCTCTACGACCTCATCATCGTCAGGCTCTCATCCAGGCTGCCCATCCTCAGGTACGACCAGTTGGTCCACGTATTCGGTTTCTTCTTCATGACACTCCTGATGTGGGCTGTGCTGAGGCCTCTATTAAAGCCCAACAAGGGCAGGTGGGCAGGTATCCTGATTATAGTCGTGCTTGCAGGACTCGGGACAGGAGCGATGGGAGAGATACTGGAGTTCCTAGCGACAGTCGTATTCCCTAAGACCCTTGTCGGCGACTATGTCAACAACTCCCTTGACCTGGTATCTGACCTCATCGGCGCGCTTTTGGCGGCATCATTCATCTGGGCAGGAAACAGGAAGAAATGAGTCATAGACTGAAAAGAGCTCATCCACGACTTCTGAGCACATACCTCTCCAGGTTCTTCATGTCGTTGTCGATCTCGATCCTCGGAATCATGTACCTGTCGAATTTCCCTGAACCTATGTCCGGTGCGACACCGCCCCATGCCATGCATGCGCAATCGAATCTATTCTCAATTTCAGCAATTTCTTTTTTACTGCCAGTGACAGCGCCGTATGGATATGCGAAAGACCTGACCCTGTACTCCGGTTCGATAAGCCCTATGATATAGTCCAGGTAGTCGAGGCTGTTTTTCCCCTCCCTCACTCCTGTCTTCTTCATGTTCACATGCCCGAGCGTGTGGTTGCCTATCTCCATGCCCATGCTGACAATCTTCCTGATCTTCTCAGCCTCATATCCTTTCTGGCCGAACGGGACCTGGAACCTGCCGTGCTTGTCCACGAAATCTATGAAGAAGGTGGCCTTCATCCTGGAGCCCGGGTGTTTTTTGAAGAATTCATTAAGAATCGCGATGCCGCAATTTAGGTCGAGATGCCTGTGGCCATCCTTATCGACCAAGTACCTGAACTGGCCTTTCGTGGCATCGTCGAATGTCAGCACAACCGGCTTTTTTCCCGGAGGCAGGAGCCTGTATATGCCGTTGACGTATTCGCTGAGGCTGACAGACACGAAACCGTTGCTGTACAATGCTTCCAGCTGCTTTCTGAACATCTCCGGGCTTACTGTGTACCTATCGCCGTACTCCCCTGGCTTTCCTATGTCGTGGTACATGAGTATCGGCACGTCCCTGCGGGTCTCTTTGATCTTCTTGCCCCAGAAGGACTCTGTGACCAGGGATTCAAGGGAATCATGCATTCCAGCTGCGCTTGACGAGAGCACGATGGTGGCTTTGTCTCTCTTGATATGGCAAAGATTCATTCTCCCGCCAGGTGCACTAACAGGTCCTATCATCATCGCTGCCAATGAAAAATAGAGCGCCTTACTCAAAAAACCCATCCTCATCAGCTCTCAGGTATGAGCACGAATTCCCTGTTCCAGATTTTCGTGCTGAAATACGGGTTGAACTTCCTGTTGAACTCAAAGATGTCGTCTGTGTGACTGTAGTCCCCGAAAAGCCTCATGGAGATTGTCTCAAGCGTCTCCCCTCTTTTTGCCTTGTACGTGTCGCAGTCGAGTCTGCCGTGGTAAAGCCTCCTTGTGTCCCTGACAATTTCAGCAGGTATCTTAAGCGGCTGGTTGACTTCAATCAGGTCAGAGGTAAGGTTGTTGTAGGCCTGTATCCTTCTCCACCGGGACATGTCCCCGTTGACCATGGACGCGATTTTCGAGAGGGTATCGCCCCTTAAAGGGAAATAGTAGAATTCCGCATCATTCCGGTATTGCTTTGCATTGTCATTGATGTGTTGCCTAAACTTCGTGTGGATATTCTCCTGCGCTTTTACGCTTGCCAGGGAATCAATGCCCTGCACCGGATGATGGACCCTATCATTGCCACTTGACACGAACAGCATGCGGTTCCCTGAATAAAGACTCAATCCGGAATAGAGGACAATGAGGCCCGCAGTGCTGTAAATAATGTTTCTTATCAGCCTTCGGCCAGGGGACCTCCTCCTGTCATAACTGATATCCTCCCTGATCGTATCGATCGCCTTGTCGAACTGTTCTTCAGCATTTTTTTTCAGGGTCCTCAGTTTTTTGAGCTGCTGCTTCTTTTTTTTCAATTCATCATCGGAGCCGAATATGCAGTCGATCCCCGGGACCTTGAAAATCTCGTCTTCGATGCTCATGCCACAAAGTTAAGCCTGCCGATTAAATATGAGTTTTTGTGAATAATCCGTAAATCTTTCAGATAATTCGGGAGGTCTTATCATGTAATCAGAAACCTGTCAACCCGGAAGCAGAATTTTGCAAGTATTTCAGTTCTTCCGGAAATTCTCATATGCCATTTTCGCGCTCCTGTCCCTTCTGCTGATGCCTGCACCCAGCACTTTTCTCGCATAATTCCTTATGGTAGACTCGCTTACTTTCATGCTGTATCTTTCTGCAAGGCTCCTGCTGATGTCTTTGAGGCTCCTGCCGTAATCCGTGCAGTATTCCCTTACCATGGCCTCCTTCATGCTCTCAGGCGCGACGTTCCTGTCATACCTGCCGATCATGATCCCGTTCTTCATCGCCAGCCTGACCAGGTCCCTTGCGGCTTCCTCTGAGCTGATCCAGCTGAAATTCCCTTCCCTGACAATACGCTTCAGCCCGTACAGGCTGTTAGCATTGCGGTAATTGATGAAGTCTTCCAGGTCTGTCCCCATCCTATGAACGCCCTGGTAATCTGATTCTTTTTCACTCGCTTCAACTGTCTTCTCAAGCATCCCCAAAGGAAGTCCTGCGAAGCGGTCCCTGTCTTTGACACCCCTTAAGAGGCTGTGGCGATAAGCGCTTTCACCTTCGAGAGTGCCAAGCCTTGACTCTATGTTTATGACATTGTCATGCTTTGCAGAAATAGAAGGTGAAGCTCCTGTTTTCGTGGATCCTTTGATTCCTGATTTTGTGGTGTTCTGCGGCCTTTCGTAGTAATGGTCCAGGATGAACCCTATGATTCCCTTATCTGCCTTCCCCATCGATATGAATGCATCCCTGTCCTTTCTGCCGGTCTCATAGACCCTGTCAAAGAAATTTCCCAGCCAGGGGACCCTGCCAAGGATCATATCTATCTGATGCCTGTGCAATGTGAGTTGCATTACATCCTTCCTTATTTCACGCACAAGCTCTCTTTTCTCTTCATTCTTCCTCTCAATGCCTTTGCTTTCTACCTCATGGGCATGATATGCCTTATGATATCTTCGAAATTCATCTTCAGTCTCGCCCTTTAGCTCTGGGCTGGGCGTAATTTTGCTCTTTTCCATCTCCTTCAGGAGCTTTTTCAGCCTGGGACCTTCATGCAGTACCTTCTGGAGCAGGGCGCTCTCTCTCCTGAGCTCGTCCACCAACCCCGGAAAGCCGGCCCTCAATCGTGGTATGATATCCCTGATCTCATCCTCAGCTGTTTGCATTTTCCAATCATCCGGATAATCAGCCTATCGAGCTTCCCTGAAGGATGGTCTTTGTCACGTCAGAGCCAAGAAGCCTGTAGCTCTGGTCGACCACCATCTGAAGCATCCTGCCCTGGACATCGCTGTAATCATTGGACAGCTGCGTGAGGATATTGATGTTTTGCTCAATCTCATTGTACAGGGCAATGGTCTTAGGAAGGTATTGTATGAAATCCTTGCAGATGTTGAGCACGTCGTGTCCAGACTGGTTGAGATCAGCCCTCGTCTTTACAAAATTATTGAAGGTAGTGACATATGACGATATCCTGTCCAGATATCTTATCTGGGCATATCGTATCCTCTTCATGTTCTTTTTACGGATCACGTCGTCATTTACCTTGTCGAACCTGTTCAACAGGTTGTTCCTGGCGACGATTGCGGATATGTATGCGCGTTCACTGTAGGAGCCTGGATTTCTTGTGACATCTTCAATTGCGACCAGGTCATCCAGCATCTTGTCCCTCTCAGGCTCAAGGCTGCACAGCTCCTCGAATATCCTGCTGAGGTCCTCGACCTGGCCAGTCCTGTAGTCGGCGATGTTTTCCTTGTTTGCGTCAATCTCCTTAGCAATCTGATAGAGTTTTGAATTCTGTGCGTCGACCTTCCTCAATATACTTCCGTAGATGTCGCTTATGTTTGCCCTGTCTTTTTTCCTGAACACAGTGCGGCTGATATATGATGATATCTTCTTGAGCGTGCTCCTGTTCATGCTGATATATCTTCTCTCGATTGCCTCTGCCTGCTTCAGTATCTGCGAAGCCTCCTCCTTATTGCTGCAAGAGGCTTCGCTCCCGATGAATGCTTCCATCTCATTGAACCTGTATCGGACTTCAGGTCCGTGGCCATCTTCTTTCCTTTGGCCTGAATTCTCGTCGATTATCTGCCTGAGCTTTTCTGACAATGTCTTTTTTCCCATGAACATCACCCTGGAGTTTATTGGATATGGTTAGCCGGGTGTTTTAATAACACTATTCCGTGGGTCAACGGAAGCTATTCGGGCTTTCTGAAAATATAACCGACAAATATGAAAACAATCCAGATACCTGCTCATGTTTTGAAAATCATTCCACGCAGATAAATATTTCCAGCATGCTTCCCTGCCAAAACATTTAAATACATGATCCCCATCATCCTTCCCATAACTCAGGGGGTGATTGAAAAGTGCCAATATTTCTCAACATAATCATTGTAGCAGTGATACTTATCGTGCTGGCGTCGATCAAGGTCGTGTACGCCTACCAGAGGGGCGTGCTGTTCACGCTCGGCAAGTATTCCGGCTTAATGAGTCCCGGGCTCCGGCTGGTGTTTCCCGTAATCCAGACCTGGCAGAGAATCGACCTCCGGACGAGGGTCATAGACGTGCCTGATCAGGAATGCATAACCAAGGACAATGTGAGCGTCGTTGTCAATGCCGTGCTCTATTTCAGGGTCAGTGAGGCTGACAAGGCTGTGCTCAAGGTAGAGCAGTACACTTACGCACTGGGACAGCTGGCCCAGACCACGATGCGTGACGTTGTCGGCGAGGTCACGCTCGATGAGCTCCTTTCGAAGAGGGACGCGCTGTCTGCGAGAATCAAGCAGCTCGTCGACGTCGCGACAGACCCATGGGGAGTCAAGGTCCAGGCAGTGGTCCTGAAGAAGATTGAGCTTCCCCAGTCCCTGAAGAGGACCATGGCAAAGGAGGCAGAGGCAGAGAGAGAGAAGCGTGCTGTAATAATCAGGGCAGAGGGAGAGGTCGTTGCATCGGACAATGTCTCGAAGGCATCGACCATACTCGGCAAGGCCAAGGGCGCAATGCACCTTCGGACCCTGCAGACCCTCAATGACATCAGCAGCGACCAGACAAACACCATAGTCTTCGCTGTCCCGCTTGAAGTGATAAATGCCCTTGAGGACAAAGATATGGGGTGGGAAAAATGATGCTCTCTCTATTAGCGGGTTCGCTCTTCATCATCCTGGTGATACTTGCAGTAATAATCCTTTTTGCAGGGCTCAAGGTGGTCAATGAGTATGAGAAGGGCGTGAGGTTCACTCTCGGTATTTATTCCGGTCTCATGATGCCCGGGCTGAGGTTCGTGTTTCCCTTAATCCAATCATGGCGGAGGATAGATATCCGCACTGTTGTCGTCGACGTCCCGCAGCAGGACTGCATAACCAAGGACAATGTCACGGTCATCGTGAATGCGGTCCTCTATTTCAGGGTCGCAAATGCTGAGAAGGCGATATTAGAGGTCGAAGATTATGAGTATGCCACTGGCCAGTTTGCCCAGACAACAATGCGGGATGTAGTCGGCGAGGCAAGCCTGGATGAGCTCCTGAGCCAGAGGGAGAAGATATCCAAGAGGATACAGCAGATAGTGGACAAGGACACTGACCCCTGGGGCATCAAGGTCGAGTCGGTCGAGCTCAAGCACATCGAGCTTCCGGAGGAGATGAAGAGGGTCATGGCAAAGCAGGCAGAGGCAGAGAGGGAGAAGCGCGCAGTCATAATCAAGGCATCAGGCGAAGTTATCGCTGCTGCCGGCATGGCAAAGGCTGCGACAAAGCTTGCGACGACGCCGGGGGCGCTTCATCTCAGGACACTGCAGAGCATAAACGACCTGTCCTCTGACAAGAGCAACACGGTTGTCTACGCTATCCCGTCCGAGATACTCAGGATGCTGCAGAGAATAAACGGGAAATGAATTTTTTATTTTCTTCTAAGATGCTAAAAAAGATCACGGCGAGGCTCCTTAAGGACTCCAAGCAGGTCATAATAGCAAGAGCAGACCTCAAGCTACCGAAGGGGAAGCTCGCTGCCCAGGTCGCCCACGCATCCGTCGACTGCGTGCTGAGAAGCCCCAGGAGGAAGGTCATGCGATGGAGGAGGCAGGGCATGAAGAAGATAATCCTGAAGGTCCCTGGGCTGAAGGAGTTGAGGGAATTCCATTCCCTCGCGATGCAGAAAGGCCTTGTCTGCAGCCTCATAACAGACGCAGGATACACCACAGTCAGGCCGGGGACAGTGACGTGTCTCGGAATCGGCCCGGATATATCGAAAAAAATCGATGAGCTGACCGAAAACCTCAAGATGATCTAGGATATCTTTCTGGATTTACAAAATGCTTCCGGAAAAAATCCAGCAAAACTTTTAAATCCCGACCATCTCATATTTTTCATGCTGACAAAAAAAGAGAAAAAGGTCCTGGGCTGCCTCAGGGAGAATTCCAGGATGAGCGTATCAATGATATCAGAGATGACGGACATCCCTCCTGCGACCGCATTCAACTGCCTCAGGAGGCTTGAGGACAGGAAAATCATCAGCAGGTACACATCGCTGCTGGATTTTTCAATGCTCATGTACAATGTGCAGGTCAATTTCGCAGTCAGGGCCAGGAAGAGGAAGGAGCTGCTCGGGTATCTTATCGGGAACAGGAACGTCAACTCAGTCTACAGGGCAGGAAGCGACACGGACTTCTACTTCGAGACAGTATTCCACGACATGTCAGAGCTTTATGATTTCATAGAGTCGCTCGACGATTTCGGCCTGCAGTCGATCCATGAGCACCATGTCATTGAGGCCATCACAAGGGAGAGGCTGTTCGAGAGGGACAAAGAGGACTGCGCAGCCTCATCCACGGCCTAGGCATCAGGCAATGTAAAGATAAAATTTTTATTCTAGTTCTGCTGCCTGCATGTCATGAAGATCGCCGTAGGCTCGATGAATCCTGTCAAGGTTGAGGCTGCCAGGCGTGCATCCTGCATGTTCTGGCCTGATGCAGAGGTCATTGCCGTGGACGTACCGAGCGGAATTTCCGCCATGCCCAGGTCTGACAGTGAATCTATGGAAGGGGCGTTGAACAGGGCAAGAGGTGCGCTTGCGATTTCTGGCTGCGACATCGCAATCGGCCTCGAGGGTCACGTGAAAGAGACCGGGTTCGGCATGCTTCTTGCAGGTGTGGCTGTGGCTGTCGACAGGGAAGGCAGGACAGGCATCGGCGACAACGGGGGATTCTTGCTGCCTGAAAAGGTAGCCAGGGAAGTCAGGGAAGGAAAAGAGCTTGGCCCTGTCATGGACATGTTCACAAATGTTGAGAACTCAAAGCAGAAGTCAGGAGCAAGCGGGTATTTCACTAACGGGATCGTCCCCAGGCAGAAGGCGTTTGAGAGGGGGGTAATTTTTGCATTATCTAGGTTTGCAAAGCCTGAGCTGTTTTCGGAAAAATAGCAAAACCTGCAGGCAATCGACCATTCGTTGTCTTATTTCTGTTCTCATATGATGACTTTTTGTTGCCGATGGAAAATATCCGGATTTTTCCCAGTCAATCATTAATTGGATCCGTGCTACACCATCTGCATGAGTTCAATACTTTGCTGCAGGTCAAAGAAGGGCATTGTGATGCTTGCAAGGAACACGAAGCAGGCGATATACAATATAAACAATACCCTTGTCGGCGTTAAAAAGCCCGGCGCGGAGCTTACCGACCTCCTGAAGAATGCCGGCCCATACCTCAGGAAGAATCCTGTCAGGGAATTTTTGAGGGACAACTGCATGGATGTGGACGATATCCTGGTCGCATCATGGGGCAGGGGGCCGGAAGTATCCAAGTCGCGAAAAAGGGAGGCCAGCTTCAGGCCCGCAGGAGCGCTGGAGTATTTCTCTGACATGGAGAGGACCATAGTGTCGCGGCTTGGCAATGCCATGGATTCTGGGCTGAAACTTTCTTATCTCCGGGACATGGGCGACATGCTCGAGGTGCTCTACAGCATATCGGATGACAACGAGGCCTGCCTGCAGTTAGGCTTTGTCGACAAATACGGCGCAAAGACGCTTTTTTATCCAGATGTCGAATTCTTGCACCCCCCTCAAGAATACCAAAAAAGAGGTGTATTCAACAGGAAGAGGCAGGATGCCAACAACGGATTCTTCAAGACCCTCAAGGGGAGCCTTGACAGGACCCAGAAACTGAAGAAGAAGGACCCTGCAATGTCATACAGAAAATCATTCTTCCTGCCAGGCAAAAGGAAGCCTGAGAAAAGTCTTCGCGAGGCCAGGAAGGATACTGATGATATAATTTGCAGGTACATGGACTACAGGCACGGACCCCTGGAGAGATTCACCATAAGGTCATACCTGGATGATGCGGGAAAGGAGCGGCCGAAGAAGGACGTGCCCGTGATTGGGAGCATAAGGAGATACACGCTCCAACAGAGGCTTGACAGGGAATTCCTTCCAAGGGACACGAAAAGCATCCTTGTGAGGGTCAGGGCGAGGAATTACCCGAGGTCTGTCCAGGACTGCCAGCACCATCTCGAAAAAGAGCTCGGCGCCGTCGTGAAGCCGATGATAAACATCCCATGCATCTCGATAACAGGCGATGCGGCTGAAGTGAACAGGCTATACAGCCACATCGGCAGGAGGAGGTTCTCGGTCTTCGGCAGGAAGGCGTCGACCGTGCTTTCATCCGCTTCGAGGGTGGAAAGGAGCCATGGAGTCTTCTATCCTGAACTGATACAGGAGTTCGTAACAGGCGAGAGAAGGCGTGTCATACCCATGCGAACCTACAACAAAAACGCCCTGTGGAACCTGGAGAAAATAGGGGCGATTTCGGCGAACAAAGTCACGACGGGACAGGGCGTGAAGATTGCAGTCGTCGATACAGGGGCCGACTACAGGCACCAGGAGATATCAGGCAACTTCGACATGAATATGCCCGGGATAAACATTGTCTCAGGAACTGACGATCCAATGGACGGAGAGGGGCACGGCACCCATGTAGCGGGCACCATAGCTGGAGAATCCACGGGCATTGCAAAGGACTGCAGGCTCTATGCAGTGAGGGTCCTTGACGACGACGGCAGCGGCTCGCTGCACAACATACTGCTAGGTATAGACTGGTGCATAACGAACGACATCGACATCGTAAACCTCAGCCTCGGCTCGCCCGCAAGCTCGTTCCTCGAGCAGGAGATGTTCGACAAGGCATACAGGAGCGGGGTTATAAGCGTCGCAGCTGCCGGGAACAGCGGATACGGACCAAGCTACCCTGCTTCATACGATTCGGTGATAGCGGTCGCTGCAACAGACAGGGAAGACGGCCACCCGGATTTCAGCAACATATATTACACGAACAATGTCTCGGCTCCGGGAGTGGGCATAATGTCATCCATGCTGGGGGGAGGGTATGCTGTGCTTTCAGGCACCTCCATGGCGACGCCGCACGTGGCAGGCTCATGCGGCCTGATAGCATCTGTAAAAGGCGTTGACAAGGACTCTGTCCAGAAGATAATAGAGGACACTGCAAAGCCGCTCGGCGACCGGGATGAGAAAGGAAACTGGGAGATGTTCGGCTGCGGGCTTGTGCAGGCTGACAAGGCAGTCGATGCCAGAGGGAAAAGATGGAGAAGGAGTGCCTGATATACTACAGGGGGCCGAGAGGAAAGCTGCTAGGCGAATACTGCCGGAGGCTAGAGGACCTCGGGTTTGCCTTCATCGAGAAGATGGAGCTCGGTAGCCTGGACTATGACATAGCGAGGTTCACCTATGCAGGCTGCAGGTTCGCAAGTGATGCTGAAAAGGCAATGTCGCTTGACAGCTTGCTAACTGTAGAAGAATCGAAAGAATACAGGATGTCCTGACGACAAGCTCAAAAATTCTTGTCTATCTTGTCGAAGAGCTTTGTTATGTGCTTGGGCTCCCAGCCTTTCGAGCTGAGTGAGTCCTCTATCTGTCCCTGGCTGATGCCGCTGTCCCTTGCCGACTTGACATAGTTGACAAGCTCGGGCGATGGGTTCTTTCCCGGGCCGTGCTCGAACTTGGACAGGTCTTCCTCGAACCGGCTTATGTCGGTCTTCTCCTTGGCTATGAGCCTAACCAGCTTCCTTATCTCAAGCAGGACGAATATGAGCCCGACAAGCATAAGGAGCATCAGTATGAAAAGCATCTCAAATACCGGAACCCCTTCCATGCCGAAAACGTATGCCATCTTTTTCACCTCTCGTTAAGAGTTTTGTAGTTTGAATACAGCGTGTACCCGAAAAATCCTATGACGATTATTATTATCGCATAGAATATGTAGCCGACTTTAAATGATTTCTTATTGTTCCCGATCGTCACTGTCGATGTGTATTCTCCTATGCTCTTGCCTTTCTCGTAGAACACTGATTTGACGTCATATGTCCCGTCCGGCAGGTCTGCGATGGCCTTGCTCTCTGTCTTCACATACAGGGTGTGGGCCTGGACCTGATTTTCCCCTGACGAGTCAAGGACGTAAGTCTCGCCGTCCTTTGAGACAGAATATTCATAGGTTATCGCCCTGGCCTGGGCATTGTCCCTGTTGTCGAATATGACTGTCGGATAGAATCTCCCCGTATCCGTGTCCTCGGTCAGCTTGACTGCATGGTCGGGTGCCTGGATGGTTGCCTGCACGGCCTTTGTCGCGACAGGCACGCCTTTGTAGAGCACCTGGACAGTGAGATTCGTCACTGCGGGATCGCCGGGCATATACAGGTCAAGCTCTACGTCCTGTTCGTCTCCTGCAAGCATGAGGTCCATGGCCGTGGGCTTGTCAGTCCACTTGTCAGCAGACACCTCGACACCGTCAGCCTGCGCATCGCCGGTATTTGTCACGGTCACTTTGTAGGGGACCATGTCGAATATCTCAGCATCGATGGGCCCGCCATCAATCTCAAATTCCGGCTTGCTTTCCCTATTGACGACCTCGCAGGAATTCGGGCATGAGCCCCCGCAGTCGATGCCTTCCTCGTCGTTGTTCATAAGCCCGTCGCTGCACGTGCCGGTCCTCCTGCAGGTCATGGCCTCGGCAGGCTTGCTCGCTGTAGTCCCGCAATTATTGCTGTCACTGCAGGTCCTCGTCTTGAGGTTCGAGACGCTGCAACCGCTCCAGTCAGAGCATACCCAGGTCTCCCTGCAACGGCCTGTCGTAGTCGTGCCGCTTCCGCCGCTGCTTCCTGTCCCTCCACTGCCTCCTCCGCCACCGCTTCCTCCGTTGGTTCCCGAGCTACAAGCCTTGCTTGTTGCAGGCTTGCTCGTGTCATTGCCGCAATGGCTCTGGTCAGTGCAGGTCCTTGTCTGCAGGCCTTCGATACATGCTCCATAATCTGTGCAGAGCCAGTCGACGACACAGCTGCACTCGGAGCATTCCTCTGACGTGCATTCCTTGGTTCCGTCGCAGTCCGTGTCACAGTAGTTCTGTACAGCTTCGCATGACCCATACACTCCATTGTTGCATGTCCTTTTTCCCTGACACCCGTCCGTAGTCCTGCAGTTCTGGGTCTCGTTCCCTGTGCAGCTACAGGCAGGACATTCCTGGTCAGTGCACTCGTCAGTGCCGTCACAGTTGGTGTCGCAGTAGTTCTGGGATGATATGCATGTGCCGAAGGCCCCTCCGTCGCACGTCTTTGTCCCCTGGCAGCCGTTTGCAGTGGTGCAGCTCTGAGTCTCGCTCCCTGTGCAGCTGCATGTCGGGCATGTTCCCGAGGTGCATTCATCAGTCCCGTCGCAGTCTGTATCACAGTAATTCTGGGTCGAGATGCATTGCCCGAAAACACCGCCTGTGCAGGTCTTCAGGCCCTGGCAGCCGTTCACGGTCGTGCAGCTCTGGTTCTCGCTCCCGATGCAGCTGCATGTCGGGCATGTTCCCGATGTGCACTCCTCAGTCCCGTCGCAGTTCGTGTCGCAGAAGCTCTGCGAGGCTACACACTGCCCAAATACACCGTCCGTGCATACTTTCTGTCCCTGGCAGCCGTTTGCTGTCAGACAGCTCTGAGTCTCGCTCCCGATGCAGCTGCATGTGGGACAGGTGCCGGAAGTGCATTCCTGGGTCCCGTCGCAGTTCGTGTCGCAGTAGTTCTGCGTCGCTACGCACGTGCCGAAGACCCCTCCTGAACAAGTCTTTATGCCCTGGCAGCCGTTCACGGTTGTGCAGCTCTGAGTCTCGCTCCCGATGCAGCTGCATGTGGGACAGGTGCCGGAAGTGCATTCCTGGGTCCCGTCGCAGTT
>CAYXZQ010000035.1:0-2347 GCA_964469935.1 uncultured Methanosarcinales archaeon | reverse complement strand
TGCAGCTGCATGTGGGACAGGTGCCGGAAGTGCATTCCTGGGTCCCGTCGCAGTTGGTATCGCAGTAGTTCTGGGATGATATGCACTGCCCGAAAACCCCTCCGCTGCACGTCTTTGTCCCCTGGCAGCCGTTCACAGTCGTGCAGCTCTGTGTCTCACTCCCTGTGCAGCTGCATGTGGGGCATGTGCCGGAAGTGCATTCCTGGGTCCCGTCGCAGTTCGTGTCGCAGTAGTTCTGCGTCGAGATGCATGACCCCCATGCGCCGTTAGTGCATGTCTTTAACCCGGTGCACCCGTTCTGTGTTGAGCATGCCATGGTCTGGCCTGAAGTGCAGGTTCCCACCGTTACAGTCGTCTGGCCTGTTATTGCGGCTTCTGAATCCATGCCGTCTATCCCATAAACGCCGCTGAACGTGCCGGTCGCACCTGATGTGGACGGTGCTTTCACAGCATATGTGAGCGTAGTCGTGACAGCCTTGTTCTGCGAGTCCGCATATGACCACTTCAACGTCTGGCCGTTCTTTGTCCAGCCGGTATAGGACTGTATCTGCCAACCCGAAGGGACATCCTCTTCGATGACATAGATATAATGGTTATATGAAGGGTCTATGGTGACAAGTATAGAGACCGTGAAAGTCTCCCCCATGCCGACTGTACTCTTCGAAAAACTCCTTGACACACGCGAATCATCTCCGGACTGGAGGGCATAACCCACTTTGTTGCGCCCTGCCTGCAGGCTGCCGGTCTCGTCAGTCAATGTTGAGAAATACATGAACCCTATGAATAGGACAGCAAGTACGAAAAAAAGGTAAGACAAGCCTGTCCGGGAACTGTTCATCGTACAACTATTACATTGTCGCCCATTATTGGTACGGGGCTGTTAAGCCCGTCGAACGCATACTCTCCTGAAAAGGTGAAGGTGCCTTTCTGCGTTGCCTTCAAATGGTAATCAAATATGTTGCTTTCAGGGTTCTGGATGTTTATGAGCTTAAGGTGATTGTTCGCATCAGTCTGCTTGTCCAGCACCTCAAACTCAGGAGGCACCACCTCTTCAGCGACATAGTATGTCTTGTCAGCACCAAGGTTGATATAGAGCTTCACATCGACTGTGTCTCCCACGTTCACTACATCATCCGAGATGACCCTTGTCACACCTTCGGCAGTAGGGGTTGTCGTCCCTCCGTTGGCATGGACAGCAGGATTTGCATCACCCTTGTCTGCAGGACCGGTCGTGCATCCGGCAACTATCAATATGCATAACAAAGCAAGAATATACCTTAAATGAGAGGCGGATTTCATCATTTTATCACCCTTTTTTGAACTCCTGGTCGTTCATGTTAATAAATATTTTTATTTTCCGTAGGGAAATGGCAGGATATAAGCCCTTTACAGCCGGCATCCTGTCACGCTTTCTTGATCTTCTTCACCAGCTCCCTTTCATCAATCTTCACACCGTGCTTCCTACAGAACCTTGCCAGGTTCTGCATATCCCTCCTCAGGAGCTCTTCTGCATTAGGGCTGCTCACAGGGCTCGTCTGGGAAAAATCGATAAGAACAGGCGAGTCCCGGTAGTTGAGGATGTTGAACTCGGAGAGGTCTCCGTGAACCAGGCCTGCGGACTTGTAGAGCTTCCTGTAATCGCTGATTATCTTCTTCATGAAGCCAGCTATGTCATCAGGTATGTCGTCTTTCAGCTGGAGCGCGGGCCCGGAGTCGCCTATGAGTTCAAGCACCAGGACATTGTTGAGATAGGCCATGGGCGTAGGGACCCGCACACCTGCTTCCCTCGCCTTGAGAAGGTTCCTGTATTCCCTCTGCACCCATGCAAAGATAATCTCGCGCCGCTTCCTCTTGAGGTGGAGGAACCGAGTATCATGCCTGATATAGTCGAACATCCTGTTGAAGTTGCAGGACTCCAGGCGGTATATCTTGACTATGACCTTTCTGCCTTCCTGTGTCAGTGCAGTGAAGATGTTTGCCTCCTTGCCTATCTTTATCGGGCTCTCGAGGCCTTCTATAACCTTCTGCCCCATCAGCCGAAGGACAGTCCTTACAGTGAATTCGTCGAATACGTTCTTGTATATCTTCCAGATCTCCTTTGTCTTTTTTGCCATCTCCTGCTAAAAAACCGGCTCTAGTATTAAATTATTTGCATTGGGATAATATACGAAAACAAATACCTTTATATACCATGAATCCATCACGTTTCAACACATCAATTATGCAGGCGGGACTTTAAGGGGGCTGAAAGATGCTAAATCAGCCTTCATTTCACGATACCTCTGCATAATACAGCCCGTCACGAGAGTACTCATGGGAGCTTACGACAAAGTCAAGCAATGAGCCT
>CAYXZQ010000034.1:0-21134 GCA_964469935.1 uncultured Methanosarcinales archaeon | reverse complement strand
CCGGATATTATGTTGAGGACGCTTCCGTCGACAGAGACGTCAAGATAGTCGTTCTCTTCGACTGAATAGGAAAGTGTCTCATTATCAGTGAAATACGAGTCGAGGGCAAGCGTGAGCACCATGTTGGGCTCCATCTGAAGCACAGGCACAGAGCCGGAAGGCGGCAGGTTCTCAAATTCCCGGGTGGCATTCTCCACAGGCACAGTCGCGTTCTCCTGCACCGAGACATTCTCCACAGATATGTTCAGCATTGGCTGGGTGATGATTTCAGAAACATTCGCTGCGCTCTCATTCATATTTGTGACATTCTCCAAAGTCACGTTCCGGGCAGGTGTTGTCTCATTGACAGTGACGTTTGCCTCTATTCTGTTCTGCAATGACACATTTGTTTCGCCGCCATTGACAGCTGTTGCATTCACAGAGATGTTCAGGCCGGCATTTCCGCCCGACTCTTCGTTGATGTAGACAGGAGCCTGCTCTTGGTGCTTGATGACTGTCACATTGGCTCGTTCTTCATTTTCAGGCGGGATGCTGATATTTTTTGTTATGTTTTCAGAGATGTTCTGCAATCCTGCCTCTATAGAACCAGGCCCAGCCTCATTTGCATAAACCTGCCCCTGAAGAAGATTTGTGGCATTTGCAGCCTCTTCATTGATGTATTCATGCGTGACGAATCCCAGGTATGAAGGCCTGAAAAACAATACTGAAGCCGCAAGGATGATGAATAATGCCGCTGCCAGGGAATAATGGAGCCTTTTTTTGCTTCTCTTTTTCAGGCTCTTCAATTCCTCTTCTCTGCCTGAGATGAAAGCATCGTACTCCTTGAGCTTCTGGTTGAAATATAGGGCATCGAACTGTTCTTTCTGCGCAAGCAGGGCTGCCTTGTATTCATTGACCTTTCTAATCGATTCCCTGATCTTTCGCTTCCTGGTCGATATTATCTTCATCGGGCCCTCTTCATTCTTGCTCTCCTATAGACAGTCCATACTGTCCTCTGGTCGCGATGCAAAATCCCTGCGATCTCAGAGAACTTCAGGTCGTACCTGGTCTTGATGAACAGGACAATCGCCTCGAGGTTAGAGTATGTCCTGTCCGAGAATACTGATAATGGAATGAGATATCTTGTGCCGGATACGGCAAGCTTCTTTTGGTACTTCCTCAATGAATGGTTGTATGCCTGCCAGATGGTCTTCTCGCTCCTGTTCATGAGAACGGCAATCCTCCTGAAGCCCATGCCTATGTTCTCATGCAGGTACCTGGATATTGTCTCGAGCGCGCTCAGCTCTTTCGTGAATACAGAAGCAGGGATCAGGATGTCTTTCTCGCTCACAAGCTCGAAAAGCCTGACCAGATCAATATCATATGTCTCGGAAAGCTCTCTCGCAGCCTCCTTGGACCTTGAAAAATCCCTGTCTTTCTTGATGTCGCTTGCGCTGTAGTTCATTTTTACTGTATATGTAAGTATATTATGATGTATCTGTAAGTATCTAAATCATTTTTCAGCATTTTGTCTCTGTTTATGTAAGTATCCCTATATATAATTTTGTATTTTAATCTGTATATGTAAGTAAATCTACATATGTAAGAATAAGCGTCAATTTAATCCATCTATGTAAGTATTCCTATATATATTTTTGTATTTTAATCTGTATATGTCAGTATGATTATTACGTTTACGGCTACTAATATTTACTTGACATGTAAGTATTTCTATATATAGCTTTTTATTTTTTTCCGTATATGTAAGTTAAATATTTTTCAGAAATAGTCACCTAAAAAACTATTCATTCCAGGACCTTAATCCTGCCTGAAGATATCTCGAAGACTTCACCTTCCTTGAGAAGATTCTCAATAATCTTTTCAGCTTCAGGGATGCCGAGCGATGATATGACCTCGTCAGTGTCTGCGCCGTCACCCTTGTCAAGCTCGCTTATCTTTTCAAGGATCATGTCGACAGGGTTCATTTCATCTTTGGTCTTTTCTTTGGCAATCTCAGGATGTTCTTTATCCTTGTCCTCTGTTCCTGCCTCATCTCCAGATTCTTGGATATCCTCATGCAGTGCAGTCTGATCTGCCTGTGCTGGCGCCTGCTCTGCAGGTTCAGCCTTCATCGAGGCAGGAAGATGTCTCAGCTCAAGCTTCCTGTACTCTATCCACTTGTTGTTCCTTATCTCCTTGATTATCTCAGGGACTATGTATACCTGCTGGTTGAACTCCCTCGGCCTGCCTATAACCAGGACGACGTCTCCAAGCTTGACTTTGACATCGGACTCACCGAAGATCCGCACAGGGACCCTTGCTGTGCCGTCATCGATTATGAAAGAATTGAAGTTCATGTCAGGGACAGGCTCTGAAGCGACCACTGCTATGATGTTCACCCTTGAGAATTTCCTGCCGTCGCTTGTCTGGATGAAGTTAGGCTCCCACTGGCCCTCGACCCGGACGTACTTTCCGTCTGTAAGGTCACTCAGCCTGACCTTCATTGCGACCTGCCTAACAGCGCTGACCTGCTCCATCATTTCCCCCTCGGAAAGAAACCAGGTGTATTTTATATACTTTGCGTTATGATTATGAGAAGGCCTGCTATCCAGCAGTAGTATGCAAAGACATAGAGCTTCTTGTTAAGAACGAGCTTGAGAAGGAATTTCAATGCGAAGTAGCCGACGACCATGGACACGAGCATCGAGACAGCAAGGGCGGAATAGTTCAGGCTGCCGACCACCAGATCCCTTGACTCAAGCAATGCTGCGCCGATTATGGCAGGGACTGCAAGCAGGAACGAGAATGCAGCGATTGTCCTTCTTTCTACACCCCTGAACAGGCCAGCGGATATGGTCAGCCCGCTCCTGGAAAGCCCGGGGATTATCGCCACTCCCTGGGCAGCCCCTACAATCAGAGAGTCGACCCAGGTAAGCTTCCTGCTGCCTCTTGAGTGTTTCGTAAGGGAAAGAATAATGCCGTTTATGACCAAGGCGACGCCTATGGCAGTGACATTGGTGAAAAGCCCCAGGAACATGTTCTGGAACAGCAGGCCGATAATCGCCGTCGGTATC
This sequence comes from uncultured Methanosarcinales archaeon, assembly GCA_964469935.1. Taxonomy (GTDB): domain Archaea; phylum Nanobdellota; class Nanobdellia; order Woesearchaeales; family DSVV01; genus CAYXZQ01. Next base: position 18,081 of record CAYXZQ010000034.1, on the reverse strand, counting down.
GAGCCGATGATGATGAATAGCGCCAATCTTCCGTGATCTGAGCTGAAGTCAAACCTGAGCACTGCCTTTATCATCTTAAGTATCTCATCCCAGAAAACGATGAATATCACGATCAATGTCGCTACATGGAGCATGATGTCATAGATGACCGGCGTGCCTGTGTGGAAATATTGCTGGAAAAGCGCGAGATGCCCGGAGCTTGAGATGGGAAGCCATTCGGCGATACCCTGTATCACTCCTAACAATATCTCTACAAGCATATAGGGATAAAAATAATATGATTAATAAATCTTTGCAAAATCATATCTTCGAGACAGTGTTGGGTTTCGGCTGGTAGATGTCGCCGGTCCTCTTGAGCTTTTGTATGGTGTCATCCACGTCGTCCTCGCTTATGCCGCGCTCTCCTGCAAGAGATATTATCTCTTCAAGCGGAACGATCTTACCGTGCTTTTCCTCAAGCTCATTGATTATCTCCTTGATCGCTATTATCTTTCCCCTTTCTGTCGTCGTTATGCCGGTGGTTATCCTGTCGATGTCTATCTTTCCTGTCTCAGGGTCAAGACCTACCTGCTCAAGGCAGTAATGGAGCAGACCGATTGCCTTCTTTGCATCCTGCTTTTTAACTTCCTCGGAAAGCCTTATCTTTGCAGCTGCCTCCGAGAGCCTGACAAGCGCCTCGAGCTGTCTTGCAGAAATCGGGATGCTCTTGATGCCTCCCTCGTCCATGCCACCACTGCCCCGCATCTTGATGTAGTATTCCTTGAGCTCGTTCACTGCCTCTGTCGTCAGTCTGGGCCTCATCTTCTGCCTGCAGTAGACAAGATATTTCCTGAGGATGTCTGTCTCTATCTCAGCCTCCTGGTCTCCGGGAGACTTGTGCAGATGCAGCATGAAGTCAGCCATCTTCTCGTCCTTGTCCTCATCGGGCAGGTCCTTAATCGTGAATATGAGATCGAACCTGTTGATTAGGGTCGGAGGGAGGTCGATCTGCTTTGCGATTGTATCGTACGGGTCGAACCTCCCGAACTTGGGGTTCGCTGCTGCAAGGACAGTTGTCTCGCAGCGCAGGGTAGCCTGGATATTGGCCTTTGAGATGCTTATGCTCTGCTGCTCAAGCCCCTCATGCATCGCGTCCCTGTCCTCGTTGCTCATCTTGTCCATCTCGTCTATCATGACAACGCCGCGGTTGGCAAGCACGAGCGCCCCTGCTTCCAGGCTCCAGCCGGAAAGGAACTCGTCCCGGACGACAGATGCAGTAAGTCCGGCACCTGAAACACCTTTCCCAGAGACGTATCTTGCCTTTGGCGCCACGACAGCGGCGCGCTTGAGAAGCATCGATTTACCTGCACCGGGATCGCCAATCAGAAGGATATGAATATCGCCCCTGGTAGGCACTCCGTCAGGCCTCTCCTTCTTCACGCCGCCCACGAACTGCATGATTAGCGCCTCTTTTATCCTCTCATGTCCGTAAATGCCTGGTGCGAGGGAATTGATCAGTTTCTGGGAAATCCTCTTGTCCCTTGAGAGCTCCCTTATCTCCTCCTCTTCTTCAGGCGAAATCTCGATGTTGGTGTAGTCTTCCTCAAGCGCCTGGACATTGTTGGCCTCTATTATCAGGTCGAATTTTGTCGACTGGCCGCCGGAGCGCAGAATTATGGGTACTTCCTTTACAGCGCCGACTATCCTTATCGTTGCGCCGGGGTTTGTCCTCCTCTCTGTTATCGGGCTCACCAGGTCTTCCTTGAGGAGCACGTTCATCCTCTTGGGCTGCTCGCCTCCCTCCAGGTCCTTTGTCGCCTCTTCAAGCACGATTCCCTGTGCATCTACAAGCTCCTTTGAAAGCAGCCTGAACTTTCCCTTCCTTCCGCACCCGCACCTGTTGGGCTCCTTGAACTTGCTGTCGAGCTGAAGCACGTTCATGATGTTTCCACAGCTGGGGCATTCGAACCTCGCCGCTGTCACCTGAGGCCTGACATCCGACTTCTGCCTGACAGTGCCCTCTATGACCAGCAGCTTGTTGAGGTGCTCTGCCCTGATATGCCTGATGAAGACTTTCTGCTCCTCGGAAAGGTTCGACAGCCTTACCTTGATTGTCTTATGGTCCTCAGGAAGATCAAAATTAGTGAGAGCTAGCTCAGCTGCCCTGACCATCTCTTCAGGCTCGTCGAGCAGCATGTCGGCAAGCATCGGGTCGAATTTGGTGAGCTCTGAGAAATCTATCTCCAGAGACCTCCTGCCGCTTGCAGCGATCTTATTGAGCTCGTCCAGGTAATTCGCCTCGACAAAACCCTCGAACTGCTTGATGACTTTTGTTGTCTCCATTTTACATTCAATCTATGGATACCTCTGATTAAATAAGCTTTTAATCAGAATATCATGATGGGATGAAAATAATTACTTGACCTTCTGGAGGTTCTCGATGAGCTTCTTTACAGCCTCGTGGACCTCATCCTCGCTCTTGGTCCCTGTGCACACTATCTTGCCGTTCGAGAACAGCAAAAACGTGGCTTTTGCCATGGGCAGCTTGTAGACAAGCCCCGGGAACTGCTCGGGTTCGTACTCAGTGTTCTCGAGCTTCATGGCAAGGGTGTTGAGGTTTAAGTCCATGCCGATGTTGCCTGACGCGACGATGTTCTGGATCTTGATTTCAGGCTTGATCTTTATCTTGACATTTATCTTCTCAAGGCTCTTGATTATCTTCTTTATGGACTCCTCGACCTTGTCCATCGACCTTGCGCCCGTGCACACGACCTTTCCGGAGCTGAATATGAGGGCACTGGTCTTCGGTTCCTTTATCCTTATTACAAGGCCAGGGAACTGCTCTGGGTTGTATTCTGTGTTGCTGAGAGTCGCTGCCATCTTCTCGAGCGGTATGTCATGCTCAAGTGATGTTGAAACGACGATATTGACGACCTGGATGTCCTGTGATTTAGGTTTTTTTGCCATATTGCTACCCCCATTTATAAATGATTTATAAAGGGAATACGGGGCTTATTTATAAATACTTTTGTTTTTCAGTACTGGTACCTCCTCTGTTTCCTGTGGAAATCCCTGTATATGAAAGGTTCTCATTGCCCTTTAAATAGCCTGCGCAGGATTGTCCAGTGGCTATTGGCGGAAATATTAACGAAAAACCGGTTTATTTTCCGAAAACAAGCGCAGCTGCGCCGTATATGCCTGCAGAATCTCCTAGCTTGTTTTTAACGACTTTCACGTGTCCTCTGAGCCCGTCGATCGTGTATTTCTTTACAAGCCTGCTCAGCTCCCTGTAGACAGGCAGGTTCGAGAGCCCGCCGCCGATGACGAATATTCCCGGGTTGAGCATGTTCATGAGCCCTGCAAGGCCGATTGCGAAGTACTCGAGCGACTCATTCATGACTATCCTTGCTTTGGGTTCTCTTGAATAGAATATCTTCCTTGTATCTGGGTCAGCGATCCTGCCTCCTGCCCGGATGTAATTTTTCACGAGGTTCGGCCCGGCTGCATATGACTCGACCGTACCAGGGAGACCAAGCCTTTCTTTCGGTCCGCCTGGATTCACGATGTTATGTCCGAATTCCCCGCAGCTTCCTGTCGTTCCCGTATAGAGCTTCCCTTCGATTATGATCCCTGCACCGATGCCGGTCCCGTATATTATGCCAATGACGTTCCTGTGTCCTTTCCCTGCACCGAGCTTTGCCTCTCCGTATGCGAAGCAGTCAGCATCATTATATACTTTCACCCTTGTCCTGAACTTATTTTTCAGATATTTTCCGAGAGCAAAATCGCTCAGGGAGCCAATCTTTGACGTGCCGACTATCGAGCCCTCCTTGGATATGACATCAGGTATGCTCACCCCGATGCCTGCAATCTTCTTCTTACCTTTCAGCTCCACGACAAGCCCGCAGATCATTTCGAGAACAGCCTTTCTTGGGATGTCCACCTTGCTCTCTGATTTTTTCTTGTCGAAAAAAACCCTTTTCTTCCTGAGCTTCCTGAACCTGTGGTCAAAGAGCACGCCCTCTATCTTGGTCCCGCCGATGTCAAGAGCGACAGCATATGCCATATATACCTTTCAGGAGGGTGAGATTTATATTTTTTTTGAATATCCTTCCTTTTTCAAAACATAGGTTTATATATTCCATTGCTTTACCAGTCTAAAAAGGGGTTTCTTCAGATATTGGCGACATGATGGTCATATATTAATCATATATTCATTATGAGAGGGGTGAGCAAATTGGCAAAGGATATGAACAAGAAGATCGAGCAGCTCCAGGACAGGTACGACGACCTGAAGAACAGCATGAGGAAGTTCGAGAGGCATGCAGAGGGCAGGATAAAGGAGAGCCCTGTCAAATCCGTCCTCGTAGCAGCCGGCATCGGCGCTGTGATCGGGGCTGTCGTGTCAGCATTGATTGGAAGAAGAAGATGAATGATACATTCAAGGACATCATCGACGGGATTAAGGACATAATCAGGGGCATAGTCAGAAGCGGGGAGAGGCAGGTGACCATGTCCTTCTACAGGATGAAGAGAAAGGTCTTTCGGTTCGCGCTCGAGTTCCTGCTCTTCTCGATCTCGATCGTATTCATACTTGCTGGCCTCGTGCTTTTGCTTGACCGCTGGTTCGGCATCGAATGGATACTCCTGATAACAGGGCTGATACTTCTCAATTTTGTGTTCTTGACAGCGAAGTTCAAATGACAAGTTCTTCAAACAGCAGTCCCTTCATCTTCGCCAGTCCGACATTCACAGCGTAGTTGCTGCCTGTGTCATGCATGTCATCGATGGACATGAAGAGCCATTCCTGGCGCACAAACCTGACAGCGACCCAGGGTTCGGCTCCGAACATCCTTGAGAATTGCACAAGCGCCCCTATCTCTTCTTTGGGTATGTATACAGAAGTCTTCTTCGTGGCCTTGCATTCGAGGGCAAGACGCCGGATGTTGTTCGATGCGATGATGTCTGGCGATGGATACTTCGATGACCCGCTGCCTGCGATCCTGTGGGCGACCCATGAGCCTGTCCCCCAGAACTTATGGACCAGATCCCTCTCGGCATTCGCCCCTTTCTGCTTCTGCGCCATGTTACAAATACCTCTTATGATAGGATATGTATCTCCTGATGAAATAATTCAAAAAATCATTCTCAGCCTTTTCAAGAGCACGGTAATATGATTTCCGTCTTTTGTACTCGATGCTCAACAATGGAAAACTTCCCTGTTTTAATATGTATGCGATTATCAGCCTCCCTATCCTGCCGTTGCCGTCCCCGAACGGGTGAATCTTCTCGAACTTGTAATGGGCTCTTGCAGCAAGCTCGACAGGATGCAATTTGTTGCTCTTTTCACACCAGGCAATGAACCCTTTCATGAGTTTTTCCACATCTTGCCAGTCAGGTGCGACATAGGCCCCCACACGTATCATATAATCCCTGAATATCCCTGCGATATCTGGCTTGGTCTGTCCGAAAATTTCCCTGTGCCAACCGAGGATCAATGATATGGAAAGCCCCTGCTTTGAGTTGATGGCATCAAAGAAGACCTTTGAATGATTCAATGTCTCCTGTATATCCTCTATCGGCCTTTTCGGCGCGATCCTTTTCTTTATCAGTTCCTCTGTCTCGTCAAGAGTGACTGTCGAGCCTTCTATTGCATTTGTATTGTAGGTGAAATCTATCGAAAAATCTATCAGCAGCTTTTTTTTCACAGACAGAGGCAGTTTGGTCCACTCCCTGCTGAAATTCTTCTTTATGTTGTTGAGCCTGACAAAGGCATCCTCCTGGAGGCATTTTCTCAGGAATGCCTCTTTTCTGCTCTCGATGTCCTGGGGCAGCTCTTTACCTAGATATGTCTCCCTGTAGACTGTCTTTCCCTGCTTCCTGAATGAATGCCCCAGGTAAAAGAAGCCTTTGCGTTTCAGGATTTTCATGGCTTGCAGATACCATTACATTTATTTAAATATTTGCATTATTTAAAAAAATGTAATGGTATGGGGCCGGAGCAATTATCGGCTTATCATGTCTTGGCATCTGTTTAACTGCCTGTTTTCTCAAAAAAGAGACAGAATCAAAACCTTTATATACATACCCGATTCCCGTGCCTTTATAGGTTAAACGGGGGTTGAAAACATGTCAAAAAGAATATTACCGCTCGCTGCAATGGAGAAAATACTCAAGAACGTCGGTGCAAACCGTGTCTCTGACAAGGCAAAGGTCGCTCTCAAGAACGTGGTCGAGGACATCGCCGAGGACATTGCCCAGGACGCTGTCAAGTTCGCCATGCACGCGGGAAGAAAGACTGTCAAGGCAGGCGACATCAGGCTTGCGGCGAAGAGATGAGTCAGATTGAACTATTCGTTCGACGAAAATCTGTAATCTCAAGAATTGAATTTTGCAAAAGCGTAAACTTTAAATACTTAATTTTTTATGATTTTCTGAATGGAGGATAAAAGCGCGATGCAGTTGTCATTGAACATGATAGTATATGTGATACTTGCTCTTGTCTTCCTCGGCATTGCAATCGGCCTGATAAGGGCGTGGGTACCAAAGACAATACCTATTCCTGATACATGCGACTATTATCCTCCGACAGCTCAAAGCCCTGTATGTGCCCTGAAGGATGTCCCGATAACCCGGGGCAAAATAGTGAAATATACTGCGTCTTTTTATAACGATGAGGATGCTGACATAGCTGATACTGTCCAGCCGACGATAACCTGCAATCCTGATGTTGACGGGAACACACTGGACCTTTCTATAGCTTCAACTGGCGCAGATTTACCCGTAGGAGAAACTGAGGATTACCTTCTTACAATCAAGGCACCCAAAGATGCAGTGAGGAGCACATATCCTTGTATCCTCAAATTGAGTTCTACCCAGGAATCCATATCAATAACAATACAGTGAGTCATACCTTCAGCTTCATGAAGTCATAGGCTGCGACTGTCTCGGGGAATATGTCCTTTGCATCGGACAATAATTCATTTATCTCCTTATATCTTTGTGAGAAATGGGTCAGCACGAGCTTCTTTGCGCCTGACTGCGCAGCTATGTTTGCGCACTGTTCGGATGTCATGTGGAAATAGTCGTGCGCCTTCTGCTCGTCCTTCTTAGAGAATGTCGAGTCGCAGATAATCACGTCCTTGTCCCTTGCGATTGCAAAGCAGCTGTCGCAGAGCCTCGTGTCAGATATGAACCCGACGGATTTCCCTTTGACAACATAGGTCGTGTCCTTGAATGAGACTTCCTTTCCTTTGAACTCGACATTCTGCCCTCTCTGGAGCTTGCCGAGGAGCGGGCCGTCAGGTATGCCGAGCTTCTTGACAGCGGCAAGCTTTATCCTTCTCCTGTCCTTCTCGATGAGCTCAAACCCGTATGCAGGCACCTTGTGCTCAAGCCTGCGGGCTGTAAGCGTGAAATCATTGTTCTTGAAGAACATGCCTTCCTCGTACTCGATTATCTCGAGATCTATCTCGTTGTAGAACTCGAAAGCCTTGAACATGTGCTCGAACCTCTTCTTGCTGCCCGCGGGCCCGAATATCATCAGATGCTTGTTCTCTTCTGACATGGCCAGGGTCTGTATCAGCCCCGGGAGGCCGAGGACATGGTCACCGTCCCAGTGTGATATGACGATCTTCGTGATTGCAGTAGGCTTGATCTTCACGTGCTTGAGCTGCCTCTGCGTACCTTCGCCGCAGTCGAAGAGAAGCCCCTCGTTCAGGTATCTGACAAAGACGGCCGTGTGGTTCCTCTCCTTTGTCGGTACCATCGCTGATGTTCCCAAAAATATTATCTGCATGGGATTCAAGTAGCAACAGGACATAATAAATGTTTTCTTTTGCTTTATTATTTTATATATTGAAAATAATACCTGCTTCGAAAAATATATATATTGTGCATTTTCCTCAGTATGTCATGGCGAAAAATATCATAACCGCGCATCTTGCAAAGGAGCGAGTGCTGACTGATCCGGGAGATGATGCAAGGGAACTCTACAACCAAAGCGTCTATGGCTCGATAACGGATGACGGGGCTGTCCAGCTTTCACTAGTGGAAGCCCTTTATTTGATAGAAAAAGGCAGGCTTATTGTGCTTGACGGAAGGAAGCAGGAGATACCATTCGAGAAGTTCATAAAGAAGGCGCAGAAGATAGAGCCTTCGTTCTGGATCCGCTATGTTACATACAAGAACCTGAGAAACAGGGGATACGTTGTAAAGACAGCGCTCAAGTTCGGCGCTGATTTCAGGGTGTATGACAGGGGAATCAAGCCCGGCGAGGACCATGCGAAATGGGTCGTCTTCCCTGTGCATGAGGCGTCGGTCCTCACCTGGAATGAGTTCGCAGGCAAGAACAGGGTCGCGCACTCTACAAAGAAAAGGCTTCTTCTGGCGGTAGTTGACGATGAGGGTGATGTCAGCTACTGGGAATCGAGATGGATCAGGCCATAGTGCGCTTGCACGGCAAATTATAACAACAAATTATATATATATTCAGGATGTCCTATGATAATATGCAGGACGATGACCAGATTCTCCGCTTCATCCGCTCCAAAGGCCCGATACTTCCTGTCCAGCTTGCAGGCGAGCTCAAGAAAGACATGATAATAGCGGGCGCAGTCCTATCCAACCTTGCAGGCAGCAGAAAGATTCTCATCTCGAATACGAAAGTCGGCGGAAGCCCTGTCTATTACCTTCCTGAGCAGGCATACAGGCTCCAGGACCTTTACAAGTATCTCAATGAGAAAGACAAGAGGGCGTACGACCTGCTCAAGCAGAGGAGGGTGCTCAGGGACATAACACTGACACCTCTTCTCAGGGTATCGCTCAGGAACATCAAGGATTTCGCAAAGCCGGTCGAGGTCACTGTCGGCAGGACAAAGGAGATATTCTGGAGATGGTACATGACATCCCCGCAGGATGCAGAGACGATAATCAAGTCTTTCTTCAGGGAGCAGGAAAAGCCGGAGCCTCCGAAACCGGCCGTTGCACCGAAACCAGAACCCAAGCCCGAACCCTTGAAGGAAACGGCGCCTCAAAAGGAAAAGATCGAGCCCAGGCCCGCTCTTGTTCCGAAAGAGCAGGAAGAATTCATCAGGCAGAAGCCGGAGCAGAAGAAGCTCGCCGAACCCGAAGAGCCCAGGAATGATTCTCTCCATGCAAAGACCAAAAAATTTTTTAATAACAAGCATATTATCATCCGCAGCATCGAGGTCATAAGGAAAAATTCAGAGATAGACTACATCGTCGATGTCCCGTCAACCGTGGGGAACATAAATTATTACTGCAAGGCGAAGTCCAAGAAAAAAGTGAATGACGCTGACCTTGCAAGCGCATTCGTCAAGGGACAGCTAAAGAAGCTTCCCGTGCTGTTCCTTACCGTCGGGGACCTGACAAAGAAGGCAAAGGAGATGCTGGACGAGGAATTCCAGAATCTCAAACTCAAGAAAATTTAGGGGGGGTGTGACAATGAAATCCGGATACATTTTTGCGATTCTACTTGTGCTTATGCTTGTTGCAGCATGCTCGACCGAGGTTCCTCCGGTCGAGAAGCCGCCTGTGGAGCAGTCGCTTGCTGCAGCGACATGCCATGACAATATCATGAACCAGAACGAGACAGAGGTGGACTGCGGAGGGCCGTGTGCTCCGTGCCAGACCTGCGATGACGGCATCCAGAACCAGGGTGAGACAGGGGTCGACTGCGGAGGACCATGCGCCCCGTGCCAGACCTGCGATGACGGCATCCAGAACCAGAACGAGACAGGCATCGACTGCGGCGGAGTCTGCAAGCCGTGCCCTGTCGAGAAATTTGAGATATATTCGGGCGATTACATGGCTCTCAAGGACAAGATGAAACCCAATGTCCCTGCTGTTTTTTTGAAGCCGTCGCTTCCCACGGGCCTGAAGATAGGAGAGTCGTATGTTTTTGCCCTGGGGATAACAAACACCATGGAGAATACTGAGACCTTCCTTGTCAACGTGGATTTCCAGCAGGCGAGGGACTTTTACTCAAACCCCATTGCCGTGGACAAGGATACCGTGCTTTCCTGGTTTGACAAGAACAACTGGAGCGAGTACAAGCTTGCCCAGTATGAGAATGTGGCTGTACCTGTCGGCGTCACTGTCGGCGAATTCATATCTCCGGGAGTCCCTACAAAACCAGGCACGTATTATTTTGAGGCAGTGATAACCTACAAGCAGAGTTCGGGCTTCCTGGACTATGCAGCCGTTGATTTCAATTTCAAGGTCAAGTAGTGGATCCGATGGGCATTCCGGTAAAAGACCTCATAAGCTCAAAAGAAATTGGGCTTGATGATTTCAGGGGAAAGGTCCTGGTCATCGATGCTTACAATATGCTGTACCAGTTCCTGACAACAGTCCGGCAGAGGGACGGCTCGCCCCTGACTGATTCAAATGGGAATATTACAAGCCATCTGACCGGATTGTTCTCAAGGATGTCAAACCTGATGGAAAGAGGCATCAGGCCTGCCTTTGTCTTTGACGGCACCCCTCCTGAGCTCAAGTCCAGGGAGAAGGAGAGGAGAAAAAGCATAAAGCTCGAAGCGCTGAAGAAATATGAGGCTGCAAAAGACGCTGAAGACCTTGAGGGCATGAAAAGATACGCCTCCCAGGCGACAAGGATGACTCCCGAAGTCATAGAGGGTTCGAAAAGGCTGATATCCGCATTCGGCTGCCCTGTTATCGATGCACCGAGCGAGGGCGAGGCGCAGGCAGCATACGTCGTCAGGAAAGGCCACGGATATGCGACAGTGTCCCAGGACTTTGACACTCTTCTCTACGGAACGCCGAGGCTTGTGCGCAATCTTTCTGTTGCAGGGAAGCGCAAGAGGACAGGAAAGCTAGGGTATGTGACAGTCAGGCCCGAGGAGATAGTGCTTTCTGAGAACCTGAACAGGCTTGGCATCGACATCGACCAGCTCACTGCGCTTGCTATGCTCGTGGGAACTGACTACAACATCGGAGGGATCAAGGGTATCGGCCCGAAAAAGGCCCTTGAGCTCGTGAAGAAGCATGGCAAGGATTTCGAGGAGCTCTTTAAAGAGGTGAAATGGGATGAATCCTTCGACTTGCCATGGACAGAGGTGTATTACCTCTTCAAGAACATGCCTATGACAGATGATTATAAGCTCGAATGGAAAGAGGTCGACACAAAGGAGATAAAGAAATTTCTTTGCGAAGAGCGTGATTTCTCTCCCGAGAGAGTAGACAAGGGGCTTGAGAAGCTTGGCCCGAAGGAGCAGAAGGGTCTCGGGGATTTCCTCTAAGCCCGTAAGCAGCAGTCAGCACCCGTTCTTCCATTTCCCGATAGCCAGCATCAAGTCTTTTATTGATATAGTCCCTGTTTTCCAGGTGTCGATATAACTGATCAATTCTTCGATAGAAACCATATTGTCAAGATTAGTGTCAGCCGGTCCGCAGGTTGATTCAGGTGGTGATGGAAGGCAATCATAGACCCCAATATGGATCCCTCCCTCGCCTCCTGTACACACAGGAGAGATTAATTGTGGGATGAAACCGTCGTCGTGGGTCCAGATAATCCCATCGTTTCCGAGAACATCTGAAGGATTTGTAAAAAGAGGGTCTGTGAACAACCCTCCTGTGTGGCCTGTGCTCTGCCATGCTGATTGCTGGGAGCTTGAATAAGAAGTTCCTGCCCATGAAACTCTGTTGTTGCTGTTAGGGTTATAGTAGTCGTTGTTCGAGACAGTTGGGCTTGTCCCTGCAGATATAAGAGGATACACTCCTGATGGCTTTGTCATATAGATTATGTTGCCTTCTACAGTAGCGCCTGCCCCGTCATATAGGTATACGCCTTGATTATGGTTAGATGAAGAGATGTAGAAGGAGTTGTTGTATATTCCAATTCCGGAAGTGCTCTCCCGAACAGCTGCTCCAGACTTATAAGTCCAAGCCTGCATCGCACAATTCTCTACCGGATACCAGCCACATGTCTCACCTGGATCGACAGTCTGCACTATGAGATTATTAAAAAATCTCTGATTTTTTACGTGAACATCTGCCAGAAATGCCAGTCCGACGTCCTTGAAATAATTATTGAAGACATCCAGCCCAAGGGTAGCGTGTGAACTTATGGAAATTAGGTCAGAATCATGTACATAGTTATCATGGAAAGTGTAATACCCTACAGCACTGTTGTTGGTAATCGAGCTTGTGGTCCCAGAAAGTACTTTCGCCCCATAATATGACTCGCCGCCGGTGGATCCGAAATCATTCCATGATATGTCATTGTTATATATGTCAATATGTCTGGAACCCTTTGTTTCGATGGCTTCCTCTCCAAAGCCAGATATGATATTATTATAGATGTCTGTCTGGACAAGGCTGCCTTCTATTGCTACACTATCAGAATAAATATTAGTGATGATATTGTCATGGACACTTATCGACCCTTCAGTCTTGCCTTTATTAAAATAAAAGAATATCCCGGGATTATCCATGGCTCCTTTTCCCCAACCACCCTGCACTTCTGCTTCATGGTTATAGTACTCGTCACTATTATATGTATTCTCAAATGTATCCCTAAACATGTTCTTTATGATGCAATTCTTGACCTCTAAATTGCCAGTCTTATCCCCATGAATGCCTAATGCCCCTGGGTGGAGGTGATATTCAGAAGACCCCTTATGTCCGTCAATGTACAGGCCGTCAGCAGTCACGCCATTCACATTAATGATTGCCACATTCCCGTAATTCCCAGCCGGCCAGTCTGTCCCACTGCAATCGATGTTCTTTATAATGAGATTGGACAGATGACGATCATTGATAAAAATAGGCTCCTGCGTATTTCCATCAAGCCATGGCAATGCTCCTGAACCATAATCCTGAATTTTAAGCCCGTTTATAGTTCCCCAATCAACGCTATAATCTCCATTTAATCCGAGGGTCTCATCATTGCTCCAGACGCTTCCTCGCTTGAAATTTATTGAGTCGCCATCATGGAAACCATGGGCATTGGCGAAGGAATTGACTTTTGATATTGTTGCCCATGCAGTGGCATCACTCAATCCATCTGCATTGTCATTTCCTACATTTTTGACATAATAGTCGGTTGCACTTGCCAAGCTAACAATCCCAATCAAGAATGCTAAACAAATTAATAATACCAAACCTCTTTTCATAGTATTACATATAAGTTATATATATAAAAAATTATCTCAGCACCCGTTCTTCCATTTCCCTATCGCGTCGATCAAATTTCCTATTGTTACACTTCCAGATTTCCTCTAAGCCCGTAAGCAGCAGTCAGCACCCGCTCTTCCATTTCCCAATAGCATCAATCAAACTGCCGATTGTAACACTTCCAGATTTCCATTGAGAGATGTAATTAATTAATTCAGAGATAATAACCTGGCCATCTCTGTCTGAATCCGCATCAGAATCGCAATTGCTTACAGGCGGGCTGTTGTCTGGAACAACTATGACTGAATACATGCTGCTGGTATAATTTCCCCTGTTTCCGCCGAGAGTGACTTTCCCTGCCGGAAAATCCTTCTCGTACAGGCTAAAGGTCGCATCAGAAGTCACAAGATCCTCTCCTGTATCCACAAATGATGATAGCAACAGGGGTATATTGACCAACCGGTCGTCGTATGCGACATAGACGCTTACGCTCTGGTTGACATCGAAGCTCAAGAAAGAGCTTCCTGTTGATGTCTTGTCATCATTGGCAGTCTTTATGTATGTTTCGCCTGCAAGCATCGAAGGAACAGTTGTGAAAACAAAACCCCTGTCAATATATACCAGGACCTCTCCTGTCAGGCCGTCATATCTGATTTCATAATCCTTTCCTGAGACTGCATTGAGGTTCGATACCAGATGACTCTGGCATGCTCCGCAGTCAGATGCACAATCTGAACATGTCTCTCCGCCCTCACACACACCGTCACCGCAATCGCTTTCGTCGTCATCCGATATGGACGAGCATCCGGAATCCGCCATATCCAGCTTTCCGTCGCCGTCATTGTCTATGGAGTCCGAGCACTGGGTCGGGCATGCTCCGCAGTCAGCCTCGCAGATCGAGCAGCTCTCATTGGCATCGCATGTTCCGTCTCTGCAAAATGATGCTTTCTCGACAAGCTGAAGAGTCGCCTTCACAAGATTGAACTGGTCGCCCCTGTCAGAGATCTGCCACAAAGTCACACCGTCAGGGCTCATCCACTTCTCTGGGAAATTATGGATGTATGCAGGCCTGCCCGTGCTTGCGCCGTTAGGGTCCTGGGAATATGTCCAGTCAGGGAGCTCAGAGCCGTATGCTACAGTTGTCCAGGGCCCCCATGGATTCGGACCATCAAACAGCCCCCACTCGCCCGATTCACCATTATGCCTGACAGATAGCAGGTAGCGATCCAGGTAAGGGTCGTAAGTTGCTGTCGTGCCCCACTCTGTACCTGCCGGGTCAGTGAACACCGGCTTCTCCTTAGTTATGTCACTCGTCCACACTGGATTGCCCGAGCTGTCTAGACCTGCATAGAATTGATATGAAGCCCTGTTCTCAATATGTGATTTATCCACCCTGAACATGGTAAGGCTGTCAGCGAGCTCGTCCGGGCTGTACCCATATATGTAATTGTCCCTTGCACCCTGGTAATTCGGTCCGAACTGGAGTATTCCCGGCTCTGCAAACGCAGAATGCGCCTCGTTGAACATCTGGCCGAGGTCAGTCCATGTCATGCCAAGGTCAGTCGATTTCCATAAGTTGTTATTGGTCCAGACATCCTGCTCATCCACATAAAGGTATATCGCCCCGTTGACTGCTATCACGCCGTTGCTTGTCTTGCCAAGTGTGCTCGGCTGCGAGGATTCAGGGTCAACCCCTCCCCACACATTATAGGGTGTCCATGAAGGCGGAGTGCCCTCGATTCGTCCGACACCGAGGCTGGACCTTCCGAGAGAATTCGTCCCTTCGAATCCCCCTCCGTCACCCCAGGCGACGTAGATATTGCCGTCAGATGCCGTGGTGTAGCCGAACTGGTCGCTTCCCGGAGCTGCCTTTACCCATGTGGACTGGTCGAATGCTATGCCTGTGATTACAGGGCTTTTAGGATATGGGGACGCGGCTGACACCCCATATGATAAAAATGCAGAAAAAATAATCGTCAAAATTGATATGAAAAGCAATATGCCTTTTTTCATCAGCACCCGCCCTTCCACTTGCCTATTGCATCTATAAGCTCACCTATTGTCCTGTCTCCGCTTTTCCAGCCTGAGATGAAACTGATAAGCTCGGATATAGATACAGAACCATCCCCGTCCAGGTCAGCCTTTCCGCAGGAGCTTTTTTCAGAATCATATATCTCCTGGACCTCGGCCTGGCTCAATGCATAGTTATAGACCCTGACATCATCGATTATCCCATGAAAAGAAACATAGCCTGGCAGTTTCCCGATGTACAAAGGCTCGCTGCCTGTGAAAATGCTGCCGGTCGACTGCGGTATCCTGCTGACTTCAGTCCCGTCTATATAGGTAATGATGTTCGCGCCGTCATACGTGACAGCAAGATGATACCATAACCCTCTCTGCAGGGAATAGATATTGTTATAATGCCCGCCTTCATCGAGCTCGAGGCTTATGCTGCTGTCGTATATCCATATCCAGTATTGCCTGTTCTCATTGTCGCCCTTGGCTATGAGTCCTGTGTTGTCCTCTAAGCTCTCAGGCTTGAACCAGAGGCTCACTGTGACATACGCAGGGTCAAGCGATGCGCCATCCCCTACCATCACATAATCATCGGCACCGTCGAACTCCAGCGCATGCCCCCCTGTCCTACTGTCTGTTGTCCATGATGCGCCGCTTATTGTACCGTCATTGTTTCCCGCAGAGTCTTCGGCTGTCGTGCCAGAGCCCTTGTTGAAATCCCACCTGCTCACAAGAGCAGGGGTCGTGCTGCACGATTGGGTGTCTGTCGTAGCAGGTTTTCCGGATATCGTCCCGCAGGCATTGTCGTCTGTGCATGTCCTTGTCCTTGTCTGCTTGCCGCCATCGCAGGCTGACCAGTCTGACCAGTCAGTGCATGTCCAGTGCGGTGTGCATGATGATACTCCGCCGTACTCGACAGCGCCTATGTCAGGCTTCCCGTCTGTGACTGTCAAAGTGTCCGGCCATGATGAAGGGAGCGCCTCGCCCTTGTCGATTGCAGGGCTGCCTGGCTGGACATCGAAATAATGATAAAGCCTGTCGAACTCCTGGCTGAACAGGCTCTCAAACCCCTGAGAAATGACTTCTTTGTAATCCATTCCGGATATCCTGTCATATGCCACATCGAATGCGCTTGCTGTAGCAAACTCATCCCTGTGGACCAGTTCCGGGTCTGCCTCGATGCTGTGAGGATCGATGCCAGTCTCCTGCCGCATCTTTGAGAACTCACCCTCTTTATAGCTTGTATATATCCCTGCATCTACATCAGCCTTGTAACGGAACCTCGCTATCTGGGTCCAGTCATATATGGGCTCTCTCCAGTAGATGTTGTAATCAGAATCCGGCCCTACTGTGAACGGGAAATATGACCACCCCTTGCTCTTCTCCTTCGATGAATATATCCAGTACATCTCCATGCCCTTGTTGTGTCTCAGGTACACTATGTTGTTCCTGTACACTGTGCTCTTTCTTACCGGATAATCATAGGGATGATGGACCACTGATTTTCCGAGCACGAATGTGTTCTGATAGATGTATGTGTCCGGTGTCGGGTCGCAGGGGCTGTCCTGGCACCCGTCCTTGTTTATCTGCGGGACAGCGTATATGACGTTCCTGTAGAACCATATCGGGCCGTAGTAATTGTTCTTGTCAGCAGACAGGGTGTTATAGTTTGTGAATGCTGAAAAATCCGCATGATGCAGGATGTTGTGGTATATCCTGACATTCTGCAGGTAGCCTGACTGAGGGACTGAGCTTTCGACATTGGGGATTATCAGTATCGACTGGCTTTTGGATATGATGTTGTCATGGATTCTGCAATCCTGTCCCCTTGCCATGATGCCGTATGCACCAGTCACTACATTGCCTGCCAGCTCGCAGTTCTTTGCAGATGCATATCCTTGGATGTCGATCATGTCATTCTTCAATATGTTGAACCTGGTGCTGATGTAATCCTGGCGGTCATAGAACCCTTTGAGCTGGATGAAATTATTGAGAATACTGACATCAGCAGCATTATGGCCGGTGATTGCCCACGGCCCTGTGTTGATTATGTAGCAGTTTTCGACAGCGGTGCCGTCGCCTGACGACTTGATGTCCACTGCAAAAAAATACGTGTGCTTCATGACAAGGTTCCTCAGCGTGACATCAGGGGCATTGATCACTATGAGATTCTTCAGGACAGGTATGTAGTACTTGTGATTCGACGGGCTGTCCTCCCCATGCTCTTCCGCTGTCCAGACGTAGAGCAGGTTGTTCGCATCGTCATACATGAACCTGCCTGGGATCCTTATCTCGCGGTTGCTGTCGGATTTCTCATCCAGGGACGGGTCGAGGTCATCAAGCGTGCTGTATGGATAGGAAAGCTCGTTGTAGTTCATCCCCTCGTATCCCCTGAGCCAGATATCGTCTTCGTATACAGTCATGACAGGATCGCCATTATGCCCTGTCCCCCCGCCGCTATAAGCTGCATTCGTGAAAGTAGTAGGTGTTACCATGGAAAAAGGCAGGTCGTAGGTCGTCCTGTATATGTTGCCCTGCACGTGCGTCCAGGTGTGGGCGGAATTCGCAAAATCCAGGTCAGCCCCGTCGAGCTCAGGCGGGTTATTGGGGTCGTATGCCTCGATCGTCAGGCCATTCTTTGAGACAGTAACAGTCTCGTGATACGTGCCAGGATGGATTTTGATGGTGTCACCCGGGCTAGCAGCATTTACAGCAGCCTGTATCGTTGCATAAGCCTGCCCGCTTCCTACATGGAGCGTCGCTGCATATACGGGACTGCACATTAATGCGAGCATCAGCAAAAAGATTGCCTCTTTTTTCATCAGTATGTTGTCCTGAATCCGGAAGTATATATATTTTCCGTCAGCACCCACCCTTCCACTTCCCTATCGCATCAATCAGGCTGCCGATCGTCACGCTTCCTGTTTT
>CAYXZQ010000033.1:8025-21182 GCA_964469935.1 uncultured Methanosarcinales archaeon | reverse complement strand
CCACCTATATCTTCCTTTTCATGAACCATGTCTTGTACGGTTCGGCTATCTCGTCAGTCTTGAGCAGCATAGGGAAATCGAACATCCTGAAATTAGGATAATAGACAGGTTCACCGACGAACTTGAAGTTCATCTTTGCATAGAGCTTGAGGTTCTTTGTAAGGAGCGCGTCGTTGATATCCTCCTCTGTGAGCCTGCCTTCATAGGTCAATTCGTTCTCCTTCTTAAGCATTACTGTCTTCTCTGCATCGAACATCGGCGTCCCCTTGATCTTCTCGTACAGGGCCTTTGCCTTCTTCGCATCCCTTATCTCCGAGCCCGCCAGGATGGCGGCATACTTGCTCACAGGCTCCTGCATTGTCGCGACCCTGTATATCTCACCCCATATCATCGGCGCTATCCTCCTGTTCTGGTATTCGGGAAGCACGGCAGCGTTCCTGACCTGGATTAGGTTCTCGTCAAGCCCTGTCAGGCTGCTGATGTCGTAGAATTCTTCCAGCGGCAGGCCGAAGTATGTGCCGAACCTATCTGCCAGGCTCTCGTTTCTCCTGCTTATCGATGTCGTGCCGATTATGTTCCTCTTAAGGACAGCGACAAAGATGTCCGTGAAGTCGGCGTATTCGCTTGTCCCGATTATCTTTATGCCTTTCTCGTACGGGAGCTCGAGGTGCTCTTCTGAAAATACAGTGTTCTGCGTTATTAGCGCCTTTTCCCTCTCTTCTTCAGTCCTTGCGTGCGCGACAAAGATGCCGTTCTCTTTTGCATAAAGCAGGTGGTCTATAGAGCTGAAGAGCATCGTGTCATAATCTGTCTTGAGGATGTAGAAGTCCAGGCACTTGCTGTTGATCCCGTCGATGGCCACCTGGGTGTCGGCATATGCTGTAAGAAGGATCTTTCCTGCATCGTCTTCAATGGTTTTCAGGAAATCGATGCCCTTCATCCCGGGCATCCTGTGGTCGACGATATATATCGAGATCTTCTCCCCGTCTTCGAGCAGTTCCTGCCTGAGCTCCAATGCCTCCTCGGCGCTCTCGCACTGCTCTATCATGTAATCGTTGCCGTATCTCTTCTCCAGGTCCTTCATCAACGTGTCCAGGACATGCCTCTCGTCATCGACGCACATGATTGTCCCTTTCTTCACCTTCCATCACCTTTCTCGAATGTCCTATCCTGATTTTTCGGAAGCAGGACCTCGAAGGTCGTCTCGCCGGGCCTTGACGTCACGTTTATCATACCCTTGTGCTTCTCTATTATCTGGTATGTTATACCCAGGCCGATCCCGCTGCCCTCACCCTGGTCCTTTGTCGTGAAGAAAGGGTCGAAAATCTTCCCGATTATCTCCTCGGGTATGCCCGGGCCGTTGTCGGTTATGCTTGTACCGACGTAATCCCCTTTTTCGTATGTCCTGATACTGATATTTCCTCTGCCGCCCATGGCCTGGGCCGCGTTCAGGATGATGTTTGTCCATACCTGCCCGAGCTCATCGGGATAGCAGGTAATCTTCGGGATCTCCTGGTAATCCTTGCTTATCTCGATTCCGTATTTCAGCCTGTTATGGAGGATGACCAGCGTGTCCTCGATGCCCTGCTCAATGTCAATTTTTGCCTGGGGCTCCTTGTCCAGGTGGGAATATCGCTTCAGTGCATCGGTGATGCTGATTATCCTTTCACCGCACAAGGACATGGTATTGATGATGGAGCCTATGTCATACTGTGACTTTATGAATCTTACGACCTTCGAGATGTCCTGCTCCAGGCCGATGATTGTCCTTATCTCATCATCCCTGATGTCTGTCTCGGACAGTCTTGCTGAATACGAGGCGGGGATATCGTATCCAATCAGGATATTTTCTATCTCCCTGCGCCGGGCCCTTTTCTCCCGAGTACTTCTTTTGTCGCCGTCGAGCCCCCTCTCATAGATATCATTGAACAACTTGTTCAGGCTGGTATTGTCGTCATATTCCCTGAAATCTGCCCGCAGCGACCTGTAGTCGTTTATGGCTTCGATGAGCTGGTTCGAGCCTGCCTTGAGTGACAGCGCGGGATTGTTTATCTCGTGTGCGACGCCAGCGGCGAGAGTTCCAAGTCCGCGCATCTTCTCGGACTGGACCAGCTGGGCCTGGGTTTTTTTTAATATGTTCAGGGTTTTTTCCAGTTCAGCATACATCTCTCTCTCGCTGTTCAGATACACCTCAGCCCTATGCCTCTGATTCTGTTCTTCAATTGTCTTCTTTTCAAGTTCAGCAGTCCTTTCATTGATGGTCTGTTCAAGATTGAAGATTATCTTTTTATTCTCGAAATGGTGGTCCAGGGTAACGATCGTCCTATAGAATGAATATATCCTGTCTTTCATAGAATCCGATGTCCAGCCGAATTTATATATGCATGAATCATCTCCCTTACCCTCACATCTTGCCTCTTCAATGAGCCTGATCTCAGGTTTATTGGGAAGCTCAGAGATGCCCTCAAACACACCTTTGGTTATCTCGCAATCATCCTCAAACCACTTCAGATAAAGTTCCTTATCACCCATCCTCTGCATTATCTCTTCCTTATGGCCAGGCAGTGTGTATCTTCTGATCTCTGCAGTGTTCTTATTCAGATGGATTATGTTCATATCGATTGATTTTGTCAATTGAGGTGTAAGTCTCTCGACCTGCTTGAACAATGTCTTCAAAGGAAAGAATCCACCAGCTGCCATTAACAGATAATTCTTTTTCATGGTATTATAACCTATCTTGTAATAGAAATCATCGATACCTGAGACCTCTCTTCCGATCTCCTGGACTGCTTTCAATAAGAACTTGTCTATCCAGCCATGCTGGTAATTCAATATATCGACAAATTCCTTCTTGTTGACTGACTTATTTTCAGGAAGAAAGTCATCATAAAGCCTTTTGATGATGTCCTCAATCATGAATTCTGATGCATCTTTCTGCTCTGACCTGATAAGATCAAAAACATTTATCGCATACTTGCAGCTCTCTTCAGCATTCCGCCAGGAATCTATCCTTCCAATATTCTCAATGATTGTTGACAATTTACTACTTAGTAGTTATAAGAAATATTTAAAGGTTTCTAAAGGAGGTCAGATAATATGTATAATTTAATAATAAAATTTTTGCCTATTGATTATATCTACAAGTATGAATCTTATGTATTGAAGAATGATTCCAGGATCAATCGGTTCATAAGGCATCTGAACCATGTTGATATTGAATTGCTATCTTTAAAAAAAGTGCGGAATGTCTATGAGAATTCCCTGAAAAAAGTCCCGGCATACAATGACTTCATAAAAAGCAACAATGTCAAGCTGAAGACCATAAGTTCCCTTGAGGAATTCAACAAGATAATCCCAGAGACGACCAAGAAGAACTTTATCACCAAATATCATATAGATGATAGATGTGTCGGTGGAATATTGCCAACGAAAGGCAATATAGATGAAAGCGCTGGTTCGACAGGAAAACCCACGAACTGGGTACATTCTGTGACAGAAGAGAAGCTGATGCAAAAGCTTTTCAGGTACGAGTTCTCTTATGATTTTGCAGGCAACAGGATAAATTATATCATCCTCAATCTCTGGTCAACCGGTCCTTG
The DNA here is from genome assembly GCA_964469935.1 of uncultured Methanosarcinales archaeon. Classification (GTDB taxonomy): domain Archaea; phylum Nanobdellota; class Nanobdellia; order Woesearchaeales; family DSVV01; genus CAYXZQ01. The sequence continues at coordinate 17,583 of CAYXZQ010000033.1, read as the reverse complement.
GGCGACCGGGATAAAATTCAGTGAGATAATGCAGAATTATGCGCTGATAAAGAACATTGGGACCGACATTCCAAAGACAATAGACACGCTTAAAGAATTAGGGAATGAATACCAATATCTGATAGCAGGATATCCACCATTGATAAAACATCTGATTGACGAAGGTGAAAAGCAGCTTAACTGGAAAAGATATAAAATCACTGTGCTTACAGGAGGTGAGGGTTTCATCCCTGAATGGAAGGAATATATCCGAAAAAAGATCGGTAAAGACAGGGTCATCATATCAGCATACGGCTCATCAGATATCGATATAGGTGTCGCTTTTGAGACATTTTTTTCAGCTTTTATCAGGAATCTGGCATGGAAGAACAGAAAACTCAGGAAGGCCCTGTTCGGTTTTGGTGATAAGATTCCCATGGTTTTCCAATATGACCCTCTTCAATATTATATTCACCAGGTCGAACGGACAAGGCCGGACAACACAAAAGTGAATGAATTCGAGATTACATCGCTGGACATCAATATCGCAAGCCCGAAGATTAAGTACAATATCCATGATGAAGGAGGGGTCTATAGCTATGAAGAGATGCTCAGGATCATAAAAAAGGAAGTGCCGGACCTAATCCAGAGATTCAAGCAGTGCGAGATACATAACAAGAGGGTATTAAAGCTCCCTTTCTTATGGGTCAATGGCAGGAGCGACGGCACCATCTCATTGGATGGGGCAAACATCTATCCCCATAATATTGATGCCGCAATCCATTCTGACACTGAGCTCAACAAGAAGACAAGCTCATTCAAGATTTCAGTCAGGACGACAAAATCCGGCTCTTTCAAGTTCATAATAAGTATCGAACTAAAGAAAGGCTACAGGCCGAACAATAAGATGCAGTCACATTATCATGATGTCATTGTCCAAAGATTGTTGAAGCTCAACAGGGACTTCAAGGAATCATATCTAAAAGACAAGAAATCGTTGGAGCCAAATATAACATTGTTTGGATACGAAACCGGGCCGTTTAAAGTCAAGAATAAAATAAAAAATATCTACATCGATTAAAACTTAAAACCAACTTCCAGATAGATGTCCGGGCCGGTAAAGTCAGATATATATGGCTGCTGATAGTGACTGACTGTCTTTCCAGTCACAGGATTTGTCATGGTTTCTGTGACATCTGCATTGCCTGTGACTCTTGCCCATATATACTGGAATTGTAGGTCAACAACCCATCTGTCATTAATCACTGACTTGAGGATCAGTGCAAGATTGGCACCGAGCTCATGATCATCTGAGGTTGATGTCCCTGTATGGCTGACGCCGGCCATCTTATCTTCAAGATTCAATTCAGTATTTGATTTGAGGAAGTTCTCCTGGAGCTCTCCTGCAATGCCGACATCAAATTTTACCTTGTTGTATCTGAGTATCTCTTTCAGAATACCTGCCTGCAGTATCGCGACTGTCGTCTCATACGTCTGCTTATGATGGAAGCTAACCGGTGTGCCGTAGATCGATTTTGTCGTATCATTGGTCTCAACATTGCCTTTGGCATAGCCCATGCTAAAATCAATAAAAACAGATGTGCCTTTATAAGGGAAATCCGGAATTTCATAAGTTACTCCTACTGAAGTCAGGCCTTTGTTCACATCATCCCAGTCCTGGAGCGTCTTCAGTCCCGGTGCATACTGCCTGGCCATGTCACCCAAATCCCTTATCGTGTCATTTGTCTGATTCAACTTGGACCAGGCAATGGACTGGCCGATGTGGAATGTGAACCTCTTGTCTTTGTCGTCTTTCTTTTTTCCGTTGGTCTGGCTTATGGAATAAGGATTTTTGTTCATTGCATTTATCCTGTATGCAATGTTGGCTGCATATACATTTGCCCAAAGAAAAGCTGTGGATGTTACTGCACTAATAACAGCAACCGCTTTTATTGTAAATGATTTTCTGCTTTTTTGCTTGTTGCCCATATTATCAACTGTTGAATCGTGTTATCATTCAGGAGTTGCGTCTAATATTTAAACTTATCTGAAATTCATTTCTGAAAATATGACGATGAGGTAGGTTGCAGAATAAAGAGATTCATCCGGAAATGATAAACAGCCTACCCCATCACCTTCCTCGCCGCCTCCTGACCGGCCCTTATCAGCTCATCAGTGCAGCTGAAATCCGATATATGTGCAGCCTGTGGTGATTGTGCAGCTTTTTCTATCAGTTAATCATATCCCTTTCTCAAACATTAACTTTGATATTCTTATCATTTGACTTTCTGATTATAGAAACTTATCATCTTAGAAATAACTTTTGGTCCAGCAAAAAATGCCATATCGAATCTAATCCCTTCACAATCATTTATTGCTGGAGTCAGTTGAGTCATATAAGAAATTATCCCGAGCAGTTGAGATCTGTTATTATAAATCGGAGAGCCGGAATGTCCTTTTCTTATTATATCGATAAACCGTGAACAACGCCAATTTGACCGTAAAGGACCTTCCGGAGAAGAGCAATCATCCTCATAAAATCCTACAGGAGTGACTGGTTTAAGTCTGTTTATTTTAAAATCATCGATCCCATCGAACCTATCTATCATATAACCATTATCTATCTCCGACCAATTTAACAAACCTTCATTGAAAACATCATTGTATATGAGCTTCAACACTGAATCTATGTCTCTGTACTTCAGGCAAAAAACAAGATTACCTCTCTTAGGCTGCTCTTTAGCAAGTGAAATATTCTTGTTTGATATCTTGTTGAAAATATTATATTTGTTGGTCTTTAATTTCCCTATGGCAATGTCATATCTTTCAGAATGGATTAATATATCTGAAGTATAAACAGTTTCATTTATGGGATCAAAGACAATCAGCCATCTTCTCTTTGTATCTGGTTCATTTAAATAATCTTCAATACAATGATGTGGTGTTAAAAAGAACCCTTGATCATTCAATAACGTGATATTTCCCAACGACCCCTCATCTTGATTTTGACTCTGTCCATTGTAAGGAAAAGAAATGAGGAATTTCGGAAATAGGTCCTTATCAAATGTTTTTATCTGCAAATTTTGATAATGAGAATTACAGATTGGAGCATATTTCTGTTCGATTTCTTTGAATCCAGGTGTATAATATTCATGGTTACTGTCAACAATATCAATCAGACATTTTGCATCAACTCTTTTTTCAATCGTAAAATCACTGATATCTATTTCATCATCACCGGCTAATGTAAAACTGATAGGTGAAAAACCACCTAATAAACCTATTCCAACAGTTGACAAAAACTGCCTTCTAGTAATCATTCCTCTCAGGAATGCAATCTTTTATTTAAATAATTTGTAATTACTTCTGCTGTCCAATAATATTCTGTCGCTTGTATCCATTGCCTCTTTGCGCCACGCTGCTGTATTGGTTGACATATCTCTGTATGTGCATCCAGTGCCCCATGTTTTCAGAATATTGCTTCACGATATTGCTTAGTGTGCCACATCGAACCGGGAAATAATATGATCTGAATAGCATATCTATTGTTTCTCTGGTATTTTCAGATTGTGTCAGGATTTGCATTGGATCAACAATTTTTTTAACTCTCTTGTATTGGATACCATCAATTTTCTGCTCAAGAGCTGAGATGTCATGCATAACCTCGGCTTTAAATTTGTTCACATCAAGTATCTTATGCGCAAAAAAATACGAGCCAAGAGCAATACCTGCAGAGATTATGCATGCATTGATGTATTTGCATATCCTTCTGAGCCTTAATTGCTTTAGGACCTCATGATTTGCCGCATCTGAGTCTTTCTTATTTTTTTTGATTTTCTCGCAATCAGTTTCATTTGATTCTGATTGTTCTGTATACAAGATATCCATATGAATAAGGTAGATGCTATCTAAAATAATGTTTGTGGATGGATTTCCGGAAATATTTAAGTGAAGACAGAAACAATCCATGATTCATAAAAATCTTTCAAATATGTTAGGATATTTGAAAAAATATTCACTTTATTCGAAAAAAACATACGGAAATTCGGCAAGCTTGGAGACTCCACAGTATTATGAATGCCGTCAAGCACCATTCAGAAGTACAGTATCGAGCCAGGTGATTACGGAATCTTTGAAGAGAATGATGATGGTATCCTGATAAAACCTGTACACGATGAAGAGATCAAGACCTAGCCCATCACATTCTTTGCCGCTTTCTCCCCGAGCCTTATCAGCTCGTCGGTGCAGGAGAAGTCGGATATGTGCACGCTCCTGAAGTCGTGGGTGATGTTTATCACCTTTGCGAAGTCCTTGGAGAGCTCCATCTCGTTCTTTATGAGCTGCTCGATGAGTATCGCCGATGTCCTGTCAGTGTACTCTGCAAGCGTGCCTTTCCTGCATTCGTATTTCGTCTTGAACAGGCTCACGATTATTATCTGCTCGCAGCCCGTGCCCTTTATGCCGAAATAGCTGCTGACTGATCCGTCGATATAAGGCACTCCGCCGATATCGACAGGCGGGAAGAACGGGGGAAGCGAGCAGCTCGCGACGATCGGGTCGAAGAGAGGGCCCTTGCCGAATATCCTCGAGTCGCCTGTGTTCATGTCAGTGCAGTTCACGTGCAGGGGGATGTCGAGCTTCTCGAACTCGTCGACACTAACATTCTTTCTGAGCTGGTTGTAGAGCCCTGCATGGTTGAATATTGATCTCGACAGGTGGTACTTGTAGAAGAGCTTGCGGTTGTAGGGGAAGAACGTGCTCCTCTTCGCCCCCCTCCAGATCCTCTCGAGCTTCAGCACGTTTGCCATAGGGTCTTTTCCGTTCGCAAGTATGACGCCGTTTAGCGCGCCCACGCTCGTTCCCACAATCAGGTCAGGCGTTAGCCTCTTGAATATCTCCTTGCAGGCGCCTGCCTCGAACGCCCCCTTTGTGCCGCCTCCGGGCAGGATCAATGCTGTCTTCATATATCATACCAGGAATTGCGGGTTTAAATATTTTTCCAGGACATCAGGCAATCTAATATTTCCTGTATACCTTATCATGGTGCTCAAAATCAAGAAACAGGATGAAATCGCCCTCAACCTTGAAGACCAATACAAAATGCCTGTCGACATGGACCCGCTTGAGATGCTTGAGGTCATATCTCAGGTTCTTGTAGGAATTTATTGTCTGTGGAGTCTTGCTGATTATCTCGTCCACCTTCCTGCTTATCATTTCTGCCCTTTTAGGGTATTTTTTCTGGAGCTTCCTGATCATGCTCTTCAGCTGGTCTGTGAAGTCGAATTCAAACATTTTTCCCAAACAGCTCATCAAGCTCCTTTTTTGTCATCCTTCTTTCAGGATGTCCATGCCTATGGCTTTTTTCAAGCTCGATGATTCTCTTGATGTATTCATCACTCGCCTCTTTCTCGACGAATTCCTCGCCGAACAAATCTGCGAACTTATTCAGCGCCTCGCTCTTGTCATTCAATCCAAATCTTGCCTTTATCACATTCAGCACCCTGTTCGTGTAATCCGTTATATCCAATCTTGCATCAACCATGTGCATCACCTATGCATTTAATATGCATCTGGAATGCACTTTAGATATAAATAATTTATCATCAGTCGAGAACAATCCTTAATAAATATGACGCATCTTTCTCCGGAGAATTTCCGTCCTAGAATAAGCCCCTACCGCTTATCCCCTGTCAGCTCGTCGAGCACATTGTCGATCTTTATCTCTTCCTTCCTCGAGACGTTCATGTACGGAGTCACAGACAGGATGAGGATGATGACAGCAGAGATGACGAGGATGTTGAAGAGGGTCTTGCTTATGAGCTCGTTCTGGAGGGCGATGAGCGAGAATACGAGGAAAGCGAAGAACAGCATGAGCCCCTTGTCGAGGACAAGCGTCGCCCTCTCCCTGTATATCTTGGACTTCTCGATCATCAGGATGATGTACTGCTTCTCTGATTCAGAAAGATGCCTCTGAGGGAGTTTATCAAATACGTTCGAGTCCTCTTTTTTTTCCATCTGGTCATCTGCTTGAAAAGGATGATTTAAATACTTTTTGTTTGCAGGACATTAACAGAACACAGACATAAAGAAAATCAGTATTTCTTGAACTGGGCTGCTATGTCGATGAGGTCGACGTGGCCCAGGAACATGGACCTGCAGCAGTATCTGTCGAGACCGAGGTCGTCGAGTATCTTCTTCTTGTCCTCCTCTGACTCAACCCTCTCCACGAACTCGTCCCAGAGATGGGCTATGGGCTTTCCGCAGCTCCAGCATCTTATGGGGATGATCATTTTCATACCAGGACTTCGGTTTCATTTATAAAGCTATCGGTAAAATCATCGAGTCATGCTTCGTGTGTTTATCATCGTGGTCAGCTCACTGCGGCGATTTTCTCATGCAATCCTGAAGAAAATCGGTTCCATGCTGGGTCCTGCACCTCCAGAGCAAGGCTCCGTTCGCGACATTGACCCTGACGATGATAAACACACTAATAATCCAGACGCTATAATCATCCCAGTACCCTTCTTGCCCTCTTCAGGATAAGGAAGAGCCAGGCATTGGTCAGAAGGAACAGCGCCTGGAAGATTATGAACGCCGTCAGGACATCCTCAGTGAATATCCTCTCGAGAAAGCCCGTCATGTCAGCCGAAATGAAGAGCACGGCAACCAGGTTTATGAGGCTGTTTAGGATGAGCAGCCCTGCATAGAGCCTTGCCGTCCTGTATACCTTCCTGTGCTGCCTCAGCACCCTGAATCCAATGTACAGGGTGAGGAACGCGAGGGCGAGGACAAGGACTGTAGCGGCATTGCCTTCGAGAAAGAACATGCCCGCGAGGACAAAGTAGGGCTTCCTGAGATACCCGAGGACGAGAGCAAGATCGAGGAAGAGCGGGACCATGGCTGTCTTGATTGAGCGGGGAATCTCTTTCATGCTAGCCTGTATAAATCCTTGTCTTTTTTAATTTTTCCTTCTTTCTCCATGACATCGAGGAACTTATGGATATGGTCCTCTGGGACGCCCGCGTTATCCGAAAGAGTCTTGATGTCGTGCGGTCCAAGCTTGAGCTGGAGCATGATTATGTTCTTTACTAGGGTAACGCCGTTGTTCTTTATGACCTTGTTCTCGGCAGTCAGGTTCTTTGCGAGCATCTCGACCCTGTGCAATTTTTCCTGGAGGTCGTTGAGGAAGTCCGTGAGCTTGTCGCTGCTGTAGATTATCTTGTCAGGCTCAAGGATCTCCACAGACGCCGGCATGTAGTCGAAGCAGAACCAGACCAGGCTCTCGATGCCTTGTGTCTCGAACTCGATCTCAGAGAAGACGTTGAATAGCTCCTGGCCCTTCTCCTTCTTTGCCTTGCTCCTGTGCTCCTTGATTATCCTGAAGCCCTTGTGCTCCTCGATGAGCTTGTCCATGTACATGCCCAATGTCTCTTCGATGTGCTTCTTGGGCCCGCCCATCATCTGTATGATCGCCCTCGCTATGATCTTCTGTTCCCTTGGCATGAGTCAGTATGGAATTCCGGTTTTTATAAATATTTTTCTAAATATTTAAATAGAGGTGGCTTACCCTCATGAAAAATGGCAACAGTCAGCGAATACGTGTCCATCCTGCACGAGTATGACATAATATGGGCTCTCGTGATAATCATAGGTGCCTTTGTCCTCGGCGAGGTAGTCAAGTTCATAATCAGGAAAGGGGCAAGAAGGCTTGTCAGCAAGACAAAGACCTCTCTGGATGATGAGCTGCTTGCGGCAATCGACAGACCCATCCTATGGGGCATAACCCTCGTCGGCATATTCGTCGCGCTGCTGTACGTCAGTTTTCTTGACAGCTATACCGAAAAGATACTCATGTTCGCAAGGATAGTGGGCATCATATGGGGCTGCTGGCTTGTCATCAGGGTCATCAAGGGCCTCTTCAACTGGTACAAGGACGAGATATCTGTCAAGACCAAGACAGACATGGATGACAAGTACATGCACATATTCAGGCGGATCATCAATATCATCATATATGCAGTCGTCGGCATGCTCCTTCTCCAGCAGCTTGGAGTCCAGATAACACCTCTCATAGCGAGCCTCGGCATCGGCGGCCTTGCAATCGCGCTCGCTCTCCAGGACACCCTGGCAAATTTCTTCTCAGGCTTCTACATGATAAGCGACAGGGCGATAAAGATAGGGGATTATGTCGAGATTGAGGCTGCCGGGGGGACAGTCAAGGGACATGTGGAGGATATCGGCTGGAGGACCTCCAAGATAAAGACCCTTACAGACAACCATGTCATAGTACCTAATTCGACATTTGCCAACACTACGGTCATGAATTTCCAGTCACCCTCATCAGAGATGTCGATCCTCGTGCCTATCGGTGTGTCTTATGGAAGCGACCTTGAGAAGGTGGAAAAGGTGACAAACGAGGTAATAACCGAGATCCACAATGAGGTTGATGGTGCAAAGAAAGGGCATGACCCGCTCATAAGGTACAGGGAGTTCGCCGATTCCAGCATAAATTTCATCGCGATACTCAGGGTCATCGACCCGGCAAAACAGGGCATTGTCAAGCACGAGTTCATAAAGAGGCTCAAGAAGAGGTTCGATGCCGAGGGTATCGAGATCCCGTTCCCCATCAGGACCGTGGTCATGGATAAATGATTGTTTTCTTTCATGTTACCCCTTTATAATACTACAAAAAGTTTTAATACTTTTGCCGTTAATTCCATTTTGTGGGTACATATGGGATTGATGGACATTTTCAAGAAAAAAAAGAAACCTGCCGGCGGAGTCCCTGAGGCTCCGGCCATGCCGGGCTCTATGGATGCGGACGCCATGCAGGGACCTAAGCTTGACGCGCCTCCCATGCCTTCTGATTCCGAATTCATGCGTGACATGAAGCAGTCCGACCCTTCCCCAATACCTGAAATGCCATCTCTCGACAAGGGAGCAGGACAAGTTCAGCTCCAGGATATCATGGGAGATGGCATGCACCCCGCGGACATGACGGGAAATGACATGCAGCCGGGTATGGCAGGAAAAAGTATGCAGCCAATTAAGGACGATATGGAACCCTATCAGCTGCCGAAGTTCAGCTCGGCACCTGGGCAGCCGAAGGCCCAAAACCAGCCTGGTGCGCAGCCTGATTTCGGGGATTTTGACTTTTCCGATTCAGGCCAGCTTGACGAGCTTGAGATCGAGCCTGACAGCAGCAATGAGGATCCAAGGCAGGTGGGCAAGATGGCTGAAGCAGCCCATGACGATAAGGAACTGCCGCCGATAGAGCCCATAAAGATGGACGGCCTTGAGAACAGGAATGATGATTTCAAGATACCAAGCGCGCCTGACATGCCCGAGCATCCTGCAGCAGCGCAGAAAAAGGCAGGGGAGCAGGGCGGGGAGGAAGATGCGTTGCCCTCTGACCAGTACACTACGCCCGGCGACCTTATGGAATCATACAATTTCGAAGATGAGGTGCCTAAAAGCGCGCCCGCAAAGGCGGTCGAAATAGAGCCGCCGCATCCATCACATGAGGAGTCTCCAGAGCCGGAGAAGTACGAGGAGTCTCCAGAGCCCCAGAAGTACGAG
>CAYXZQ010000033.1:0-7925 GCA_964469935.1 uncultured Methanosarcinales archaeon | reverse complement strand
AGAAGTACGAGGAGTCTCCAGAGCCCCAGAAGTACGAGAAGCCCCCCAGGCATGATATTTACGGGGAGCACATGATACGGAAGAGGATAATAAATGACTCGATGTTCGTTAATGTCGAAGTCTTCAAGGACGTGGCAGAATTCGTCAACGCCCTCGAGAATGATTCCAGGGTCGCAGAGGAGACGCTATTCAGGATCAAGGACATCATACATAACAGGGAAAAGGTATATGACAAATGGAGAAATGACCTGGAGCAGGTCGAGCGCGAGCTGATACAGCTTGACAAGATACTATTCAATGTATAGGTGATAAAGATAGGTGATAAAATGGATCCGATTGACTTACCGGGAAGAGCGGTCTTCGTTAAGCTCAACGAGTACAAGGACATAATAGAGCTCATTGATGCGCTCAAGCAGAAGCTCTCGCAGGCGAAGTCGACGCTGGAGAAGATCAAGAGCCTCAAGACAGAAGAGGAGACAGAGATTGAGCTCTGGCAGAGCAGCCTCTCTGAGATTGACAAGAAGATAGCGAACATTGACCAGGCGCTCTTTGAGAACGAAGCGACTGATGCATGACTGAAGATGGTTGAGATAGATTCAAAAGAGATATTTTACGTGAGCATAAATAATTCCAGGAACCTCAGAAAGAACATCCTTGAGACCTCGAAGTCGCTTATCGAGAATCTGCACAGCTTCGAGAAATTCAAGAACATCAGGGCAGAGAAGCTCAAGGCCATGGAAGAGCTGATATCGCTCTTCAAGGAGATAAACGACATATCATCCCAGGTCAAGATCGAGATGCCGAAGATTAAGCTTCCCACCCTCAGGAAATTCAAGAAGGAAGAGAAGAAGAAGGAAGTCGAGAAGAAAGTGAAGAAAGAGGGCGACGACGAGCTTGCAAAGCTCGAGTCGGCGATACAGCAGATAGAGTCGCGGCTCAACGACATCAAATAAATATTTATATTACTTCTAAATTTTTGTTCTTATCCTGTTCAGGTCCTCTGCAGGCAGCGCAGACAGGAATATTTCTTGCGGGGGTGCCGGAGTGGCCAAACGGGATGGACTCAAGAATCATTGAGTGAAGAGCCCCGGTTTTTTGGGGCGATGACTGCGATATCCATTGGCTTAGTGCCTACGAGGGTTCGAACCCCTTCCCCCGCAGCCTTTTTATTCGTGATTTGCACGAAAAAAAGCCTGGGTAAATCCTATGCTGGTACTGTTTTTTTGGGAAAACAGTACGATATTTCTGAGAAATCAGCCCAATAATACTTCACTACCCTATCCTGGCATGTCGAACATCCCGTTCCTTGCGGTGTATTTGCCGCCGAGATGCGGGGTGTTGAGCCATAGATAGAGGTCCTTTTTCGCGGTCTCGTGGTCCATCGACCTGCTTCCGAAGATCGCAAGGTTCGAGTCATTGTGCTCGCGCGCAAGCTGTGCTATCCTCTTCCCGTCCACAGACGCATCATAGAGGACTGTAGCCCTGACATTCTCGAATCTGTTCGCCCCTATCGACATCCCTATTCCTGTCCCGCAGACGAGGATTCCCCTCTTGTACCTCCCGCTGCTGATGTTCTCTGCGACAAGCCTGGCGAATATTGGATGGTCGACAGACACATCAGGCCCGCCATGCGTGCCGAAGTCAAAATATGGAATGCCGTCACCCTGGAAAATGTCGATGAACTTGTTTTTCAGGTCGACCCCTCCGTGGTCTGCTCCGACAAGGACAGGATGCCGCATGGCATCGATCACTTCGACCGGTTGTTTGGCGCCATATATGCCAGACCCGCTCACGATGATGAGCCCACCAGCGCAGTCAGCGCCTGCATTGATTACCTTGTAGGCGTTGCCCTGCTTTATCCCGCCGTCGACCTGTATAATGGTATTCAGGCCTTTTTCGTTGATCATGTCCCTGAGCCTGCTTATCTTTCCTGTGACACTGTCGTCATACGCCTGGTTGCACGCCCCCGGCACGACCGACATCAGGAGGACCATGTCGACATAGGGCAGGATTTTGGAGACGGCATCAAGCGGCGTCTTGGGATTAAGCGCAATCCCTGCCTTGACGTGCTCATTATTTCTTCTCCTGTTCTCGAAGCCGTGTATCCTGTCAACAAGGCTTTTTGGGTCGCTTGCAGCCTCTGCGTGGAATGTGACTATCTCTGTATTGTACATTGCCGACAGATGCTCAATGTATTTCCACGGATTGTCGACCATCAGATGGAAGTCGAGACCCAGTCTCGTGGATTCATCCATCCTTTCAATAACCTCCATGTTCCTGAAATATGAATCATGCCCGACCAGCGTGCCTTTTTCCATCAAGTCGATGTGGGTGTAATCCTCCAGGAAATGAGTCTGCCTGCTAGCAAGATCAAGGATGCCGTCTATCTCGAACGGACTCACATTTCTGCCCTCAACAAAATATAGCAGCGATGGCGATATGCATATCTTTTTCATTAATTCCCCTCAACAAATCATACAGAACCCCTTTTTTCAGCATGCAGTAATCAGACTGAATTTATATGGTTTTTGAATGATCATTGAGTTTCCGTGCAAGCATGTTTTTCGGATTGCCGATAGATTTTTATATAACCTCTCCCAGTGCTCATCCCATGGAAGAAAACAGCAAGGAGCAGGATTTTGTCGAGTTCATGCTCAGGAAGGCCGAGAAGAAGGAGAAGCCTGAGCCGTACGTGCCAGAGGTCAAGGTCGACAGGGACCCCCCGCCAAGCCAGGGCAGGGAGATGACAAAGGAAGAGTTGGATGCAGTCGAAAAGTTCACTGAGAAGCTCAAGAAAGGCGAATACTGAACACGCGCTTGTTCTTGCATCCATTCCAGAAGTCAGCCGGACATGATGACTTATGAAAAAGCACGAATCTCATTCGGATGTTGAAAATGAATGGGAGAAAGACCCTTTGCTGCAGATTCCAGGAAAGAAAAAATTCCCGCCTTACAGGCCCATAGCCTATTTCGGCTGCAACCTGCTCCTGGGCGGGCTCGGCTATGTCCTTCTCAGGCAGTACAGGAGATTCTATGCCCTGCTTCTCCTCATCATGATAGCTGCCTTAATACCCATGATAGGGACCCTGCTGGATTACGCGATAATGTTCGGCTCCTGCTTCGATGCCTACCTCATCGCAAGAAGATACAGGGACTCAAGCCTCCCAGAGCCTGCATACAATAGGATGCATGCCTACATAGCCTTCGGGATATGGATAATCTCATTCATCCTCGTCATATCGTCCGTGGTCCTGATTGCGCAGAATCCGGCTGTAGCTAACTGAAATCCTGCGCTTTCTATCATAAATTATTTAAAGCCAAATCCATATCAGGCCAGTCATGAAGATATTCAAGTCAGGTACAAGGTTCGTCGAGAAGCTCAAGATATCCTTCTCTTTCCTCATTAGGGCGACGCTTCTCATCGCGATGATAAGCGCTGTGATAAGAGAGAGATGGCCTGTCCTTTTCATAAGCCTGCTCGCTTTCGGGCTAACGTTTTTGCCGGGCCTCTTCCAGAGAAATTTCATGATTTTTCTGCCAGCCGAGTTCGAGCTTGTCATAGTGCTCTTCATCTACATGACGCTTTTCTTCGGGGAAGTGCAGAGATACTACACGACGGTCTGGTGGTGGGATGTCGTCGCGCATTCAGCCTCTGGCATCGCGCTCGGCTTCGTCGGCTTTCTCATCCTATACACCATGCTCGAGCAGAAGATGCTCAAGGCAAATCCCGTAGTCATAGCGATATTCTCATTCTCCTTCGCCCTTGCGATCGGCGCGATATGGGAGATATTCGAGTTCTCCATGGACCACTTCTTCCACACGAACATGCAGAAGAGCGGGCTTGTCGACACCATGAAAGACCTGATAATGGACTCTCTAGGAGCCCTCTTCGCATCAGTCATCGGCTACCTGTACATGAAGGGCGGAAAGACCAGGATATTCAACAGGCTGGTGACCCATTTCGTCAAGGAGAACCCGAGGCTCTTCAGGGAAGACTGATGAAGGGCAGGATGCATTAAATGACCTCAGGCAATGACAGGACAAGGATGAGGTTCGAGAGCCTCGTCGAGGAGCTAAAGAAGGGAAAGAAGCCAACAAATGATCTTAAGGTATCCCTTGCCAGGATTTTCCGAAGGCCGAAAGTGCAGAGGACCCTGACCATAATCAAGCCTGACGCAGTGGAGAAAGGGCTCGTCGGCGAGATAATCCGGAGGCTTGAGAAGGAGGGGATAAAGCCTGTCGGGATGAAGATGCTGAAGATGAACCAGCTCCAGGCTCAGATATTCTACAGCCATCTAAGAAGAAAGCTTCCCAAGAGGGTCTTCGACTCGATCATCGATTACATGACAGGGACAAGGGTAGTAGCTATAGTATGGCAGGGCAGGGGTGTCGTTGGAAAGGTAAGGACGCTCTGCGGCCCGACTGACCCAAAAAAGGCGAAAAAGTCCCAGCTGCGCTCGCTCTCAAAGGATGACCTCAGCAGGCAGTTTGCCAGGGGAAAGGCAGTCAAGAACATCATACATTCAAGCGCAAGCCCGCATGACGCGAGAAAGGAGATAGCACTATTCTTCCTGCCCTGGGAGATACTGAGGGCCTGACAAGCGCAGCCGCTCCCTGGATATCAGGATTTCCCATCCGTTTCCTGAAACGAAAATCTTTATAAACACGAGGCCATTTCCCGGCAGTAACAAATCATGGAGGGGTGTGATAATGAAACTTACATTGGCTGAGCCGAAATATTTCAAGGACAGCATATCAATAATCTCAGAGCTTGTAAACGAGGCAAGATTCAAGATTACCAAGGATGCTATGGAGCTTATCGCCATGGACCCTGCGAACGTCGCCATGGTCGTGTTCAAGCTGCTCTCAAGCACTTTTGTCGAGTACGATGTCAAGAAAGAGCAGGAGATAGGAGTGAACCTCGTCGACATGAAGCAGGTCATGAGGAGGGCCAAGCAGAATGACACAGTGAGCATGGAAGTGACATCTGACAACAGGATCCAGATAATGTTCAAGGGAGCGAACACCAGGACATTCTCGCTCCCGATAATCGAGCTCGACGACAAGGAGCAGAAGGTACCTGAGCTCAACTTCCCGGTATCGATAACCACACCTTCGGCAAACCTCAGCGAGGCAATCGAGGACGTGGACATAGTCGCAGAGGCAGTGACATTCATCGCAGAGCCCTCCAAGCTCACTGTCATGGCCGAGGGCGACATGTCAAAAGCAAACATCGAGATTAAGAAGGACGACGAGACAAAGGTCAAGACAGAGACCCAGGACAAGGTCAAGGCGAAATACTCCATCGAGTACCTCAAGAAGATGATTGCAGGCGCAAAGGTGTCGGACACTGTCCAGATCCAGTTCAACAAGGACTATCCCCTCAAGCTGGACTTCAAGGAAGTGGACAGGGTGCTGCTCTCGTTCATACTCGCGCCCAGGGTCGAGAACGACTGATTCCATTTTTATAATTATTATATAAGAGGTGAGCACATCATAGGTTATTATCATGCCCGATACAGCTGTTGATGAATTGCTTGAAGTGAGACAGTCATTCACTGATCCCTTTATCGCTGATGTTCTTATTAATTTCATAGGCGAAAGCAGCCTGAGAGGACCCAGGATCCCTAAGTTCACCTGCCTGTGTGTGGATCCCAGAGATATTTCATCATATGTTTCTGAATTCATCGACCATGAACTCGTGAAGAATGACGCAAGGGAAGGAAGGGCATTCAAATTGACTGAAAAAGGCAAGGATTACAGGGACAGGATTCATAAGTTCAGGTTCGGGGAAGGCCTGCCGAGCTGGGAATACCTGACTCTGGATCAGGCCCACTCTGTGATGTCCAGGGGATCTGAAATCGGGTTTTTTGAAATCCAGCTCCATTATCTGGCTTCTTCATATGGGGTATGCGGGCGCTCATTGCCTGATTCTGCCAGGCTTACTCTTGAGGAAGCATTGTCTCTCGGAATACAGCATGTTTTCCTGAAGATGAATATCGGCGCCGACGAAAAGCAGTCTAAATTTACCATCATGGGACTGTATCATCAGAATGAGCAGCCCACTTCAGAAGGCTTCAGGATAAAGACGACCTCTTTTATGAACTACGAGAATGTGTGGGACGGGCCCCTGGATTTCCAGAGGGAATGCTACAAGGCAATCGACAAATGCAGGAAACTCGTGAAGGACATGTATCCTGAGAAAATCAGTTTCAAATAACCATCATTTCCTTCTTCATAAGACTTCATCACAGAGGCACATGCAGCAATCTCGAAGCGCCTGAAATGCCTTCGTACCTGCTCTCTGTGAAATACTGGCTTACGAGGAGGCCGTCATCCCTGACAGCGATGCCGTTGCCATAAAGCCCTCCTGAAGCATTGACGACCCTCATGCTGTCAACACCTGCAATGGCATCTGCCAATGACCCTTTTTCGGAAGTCATTTCAAGTGCGAATAAGCCGTGCCTGACATTGCTCCTGAAGTCTGTGACAAAAAGCAGCTCATCATTGAGTTCAGCAAGTCCGTAGATGAATCTGACAGGCTCATTCCTGTCATTTTTACTGTCCCTCATGGCAGGGAAATCATTCAGGCTGACCTTTTTCACCTGCCTGAGCTCATCACCTGACCTTTGATACACCCCTAGCTTGCAGTCCTCGAAATTCTCAATCGTCAGTATCTCAGCATTGGGCATCACACGGAAATACTCGCATCTTTCCTCTAGACCATCCAGGAAAGTTACATGGTCCGTGTTCAAATCAAGCACGCCAATCTCCCTACCCGCATTCTGAAGGAAATATATGCTGTTGTCGAAGAACTGGGCAGCCTGCGCCCGCCTCTGTGTGCGCTCAGGCGGCATTGCGACCAGGTCATCCGGCCACAGGTTCCTGTATTTTCCTCCCCTTGCAATCGAGGACAGTTCAGCGCTTATCGAGCCTTTTGGCTGAAGTCCGTATTCCAGCCCTTTCTCCCCCTGTGTGATGACGCATGAGAATACCCAGAATCCGGGATCATTGTATGCTGCTGCAACAAAATCATTCTCTTCAAAAACCGGGTTGATGCCCATCACCGGAAGATGAAACTCATGTATCACCCGCCTTTCGACCATGTCATCTATGTTCATGGCAAGGGGAATGTCCAACGGATTTTTAAATCTTGCTGTCCTGACACCACTCGCAAGGGAGTCATTTCCTCAGTGTCACCTGTTTTCATATTTGACAGCGGACTGCTGGTTGTTTGTTTTCAGAAAACTTTTTTAATGAGCTTTCATGCCTCCAGAATCAGCATGGACAAAAAAAAGATGGCGATGACAGGAGGAATAGTCCTTATCGTGGTTGTCGCCCTCATAGCTTCCTTTTTCTATATCAAGTCAAATCATATGAATGCGGATGAAAAAAACATTGCGCCGGAGGTGAAGAACATGAATGACATCGTGGTCCTCGAGACGAGCATGGGAGACATCGAGCTCGAGATGGACAAAGAGCATGCGCCTGCGACTGTCGCGAATTTCCTGCAATATGTCAAAGACGGCTTCTATGACGGGACAGTGTTCCACAGGGTCATAAAAGGGTTCATGATACAAGGCGGAGGCTTCACGCCTGACGGTGTCCAGAAGCAGACCCGCGCCCCTATCAAGCTCGAGTCCGGCAACGGCATCAATAACGTCATCGGGACAGTAGCCATGGCAAGGACGAGCGATCCTGACAGCGCGACAAGCCAGTTCTTCATAAACACAGCAGACAACGCATTCCTTGACAAGTCGCCAGGAAACGACGGGTATGCGGTATTCGGCAGGGTCATATCAGGGATGGACGTCGTCCAGAAGATAGAGTCAGTCGAGACAGGCACGAGAGGACAGAACCAGGACTGGCCTGTCAAGGATGTCATAATAAAGAAAGCATACGTGAAGACCTCACAGTGATGCGAC
>CAYXZQ010000032.1:0-23291 GCA_964469935.1 uncultured Methanosarcinales archaeon | reverse complement strand
AGCCAGCAAAATCTTGTTGAGTGGTTCCTGCTCAGGCAGATTCCGAACGAGAATGACAGAAAGCCCTTGTCAAGACAGGATATCAGGGCGCTTTTTAAAAAGATGGTCAGGCTGAATGCCAGGTATAAGATGGATGTCAGGATAGCCAATGCCATGCCTTTCTGCGCAATCAGTGAGGATCTCGTATCGGTATGCAAAGGAGGCGGTTACGACTCGGGGTATTCGAGGCTGGTCATCGGATGCGATGGGAAGATCAAGACAGACTATTCTGGGACAGGTTTCGGCGACATACGCAGAACGGGAATAATGGATGCCTGGAACTCGGATGACATCAGGAGCATCAGGGAATACGGAAAAGTGAGCGAGGAATGCAGGAGGTGCTACTATCTGGGTAGATGCAAGGGCGGACTGCTTAAGAAAGAGTACCTGCGCAGCCCGGAAAATGTCAGCCATCTCGCAAGCGTCATCATACCCACCTTCAACTCACCCGAGAGGCTTTCCCTGCTCATCAAGAGCCTGGAGAACCAGACAGTGAGCAATTTCGAGGTCATAGTGGTAGATGATGGGAGCACTGACGATACGAGAGATGTCGTCGAGCTCATAAAGAAAGATTCCTGCATTGATATCAATTACCATTTTCTCGACAATAAAGAGATCTTCGGTGCAGGGATTGCCAGGAATTTTGGGGCGAAAAAAGCCAGAGCGGATGTCCTTGTCTTCCTTGACCAGGACAATGTAGCAGACCCCAATCTGATAGGGAACCATCTGAAAGAGCAGGAAAAAAACGATGTAGTGCTGGGCTATTACGCCGGGTACGGCAATGAGATGGCACATTATGATTTCCGAAAAATCGCTGCGATGGTTGATAGAGACAGGGCTCCAAAGACCATCATACCCGAATTCAGGGACAGTATATTCAGGGAGCCGGAAAAGCACGCGGATGTCGCATGGAAATACTTTGTTTCAGCAAATTTTTCGATCAAAAAAGGTCTGTTTCAGAGATTTAGGTTCGACGAGGGGATGAAAAGCTGGGGAGGAGAGGATATCGACCTGGGATACAGGCTAATCAAAGCAGGGCACAGGCCGGCGTTCTCCGGGGCATGCCTGTCGTATGACACCTCAGATGAGATGATGATGACCCGGGAGAAATTCATCTCGAACATCCGCAACCTGGCCTACCTTTATGACAAGCACGGGTCTGACGAGCTGAAAGATTACGCATTCGAGAGGTTCAATACCGTGAAGAAGGGATGCAGGGGCGACTCAAGGCTTGTTTTCGACGGCATGCACATCAAGCTGGTCGCACCGTCCGGAGAGGCCGGAAATTATGGATAAGAAGATTTTAGTCCACGCCATCAACGGCATAGGTCTAGGCCACCTGGCAAGGACAATCACTATTGCAAAAGACCTGAGAGAAATTGAGCCGGGCCTTAAATTGAGGTTCATAACAAATTCAAAGTTCACCGGGTTGCTGGACAGTGCCGGATTTGAATATGACAGGATAGGATATTCCCATGATGATTACCTGCAGGGAAGGATGGCAAAGGAGGATTTCTTCAGGCTCCACCATGAAAAACTGCTTGATTCATGCAGGAGATTCTCTCCGGATGCGATGATATTCGATACGTTCGCCGACGAGGCTGTGCTCAGGGATAACCTTGAGAACGGGGTCAGGAACATCCTGGTGCTGAGGAAGATGACTTCAAGTGATTTCTTCGAATACCTGGATTCGCCTGCAACAAAATATTTTCATCTCATACTGATTCCTCACAGCAGGAGCGAGCTGGAATTCTATGGCATCTTAAAAAGACTGGAAAGGATCATGGAAAATAGGAAGGATATCAGGCTGTGCAGCCCGGTGGTCAGGGAATTCGACAGGAATATCATGGGAGGGTTGAGAAAAAGGCATGACCTGGTTGATTCCGGCTTCAATGTCCTTGTCTGCTCTGGGGGTGGCGACCCTGCTGAATCAGATGATTATTACAGGACAATCAGCTCGGGCCTAAATGCTTTGGGCGCAGAGCCGCGGATGAGGTTCTATTTCATGGAAAGCCCGCTTGGCGGGGACGGTAAAATCAGAAAACTGAATAACAGGCAAGGAGCTGTGCCTGTATCCTTTGAACCGAACCAGTATGAGCTCATGAGCATGATGGATCTCGTCATAAGCCAGGCCGGATACAATACTGCGAACGAGATAATCTCACTGCAGGTTCCCTCCATCGTGATTCCGAAAAAGAGCCACAAGGAAGACCAGCTCGAGAGGGCAAGATGGATGGAGAAGAAGACGGGTTCGGCAGTCATCAAGATTGATGATGGCAGGGCACTCGCTGCAGGGTTGTTGGAGGGATTCAGGAAATCCAAAAAGCACAACAGAAAAAAAGGCATTCCTGCATCCTGGCAGAGATCGACAGAGCATGCATCAGTGATAAAGGATGCTCTCAGCAGGAAAAGCGTGCTGCACCTCTGCACTTTCTGGCTGAACATGAGCGAGCAGTTCATACATGACGAGATAGGCAGCATACAGGAGTGTTTCACATACGTGCACTGCCTGAAAAAGACCGGTCACCACCAAGATGAAGAAGTAAGGTTGGTCCACTTCCCAGAATATGACAGTGTGCTCAGTCAATCCTTCCCAAGGATAGGTAGGGAGCAGATGGAGCCGTATAATAGGCTGATTTCCAGGCTCTCGGATTTCATCAGCAGGTCAGACATCAGGATTCTTCATGCCCAATACGGAGTCCTCGGCCTGTTCTACCTTCCGCTTTTAAGAAAACATGATGCGTCACTGGTTGTCAATTTCAGAGGACATGATCTTTACAAGGATGCGCTTCTGGATTACTCGCCCATGTTTGCCCAAGCGAGGCTTGTCCTCGCAAGGTCAGATGCTATGATGAGGGATCTTGTCGAAAAAGGCTGCCCTGGATCGAAAATAGTGGTGCACCACAGCGGCATCGATACTGAGATATTCATGTTCTTGGAGAGAAAGCTTAAAAAAAAGGAAGATATAAGGTTTCTCAGCGTCTGCGATATTGTCGAGAAGAAAGGAATGAGATATGCAATCGAGGCATTCGCCTTGTTCGCAAGAGAGCATCCGGACGCGAAATTTACTATAATAGGGGACGGGCCGCTCTTGCCAGATATCCGCAGGCAGGCTGCTGCCCTGGGCATCGGAAAAAATCTTATGCTTCTGGGTCCAATGGACCATGGGCAGCTATGCAGCGAGATGCACAGGCATCATGTGTTCATCCTGCCAAGCGTGACAGCAGACAACGGCGAGGCAGAGGGTATCCCTGTCGCGCTCATGGAGGCGATGGCGACAGGCATGCCTGTCATTTCGACATTTCACAAGGGTATTCCCGAACTGGTCGAGGACGGCAGGAGTGGGCTCCTGGTCAAGGAGAGGGACTCGGCCGGACTCTATGCGGCGATGAAAAAGATTTATGCCTACAATGGAAGATGGAAGCTAATGGGCAGAAAAGGAAGAGACAAAGTGGAAAAAGATTTCAACATACGGACACAGGCAGTGCGCCTGCAGGAGATATACAAAAAAGTGTCAGGTTGAGCAGATGAATGAAAAAGCAGACAGGACTCCGGACTGGCCAAGGATAACAAGAGAGGATTTTCTCGGCATGGTAGATGTCCTGAAAAAGAAGCGGCTCTCCATATCAGACGGATCGGGCATCATCGCGGAATTTGAGAAACGTTTTGCAATATGGCTCGGCAGAAGATACGCCCTCGCACAGAACAGCGGGACCTCGACCCTTCATGCCGCCTATTTCGCCATCAGCCTAAAATATGGCGATGAGGTGATTGTGCCGTCATATACCTGGCACAGTTCAGTTAGCCCTATGCTGCATCTGGGTGCAGTGCCGGTCTTTTGCGATATAGAGCCTGATACCCTGACAATCGATCCTTTGCAGATCAGGAAGCTTATCACCAGGAAGACAAAAGCGATACTCGTCTGTCACCTGTTCGGCATACCTGCAAGGATGGATGAGATAATGCAGATTGCATCGGCTCACGGCTTGAAAGTCATCGAGGACTGCTCGCATGCGTACGGGACTTTGTACAAAGGAAAAAAAGTCGGGACTTTCGGGGACATAAGCTGCTTCAGCATGCAGGCGAGCAAATCCCTTCCTGCAGGCGAGGGTGGTGTATTCTGCACAGACAACAAGGGATATTTTGAGAGAGCCCTCCTTCTCGGCCACTTCGGGAGATTAGGGGACCTAAAAGGAGATAAAAGACGTTACTCATCGACAGGGCTCGGGTTCAAGTACCGGCCACACCCGCTTGCCATCTCACTTGCCCTCACCCAGCTGGGAAGGCTGGATGACCATATAAGTGTCGCTAACATGAACTGCGAGCTGATGGAAAAGCTACTTTCAGGCATCCCCGGCATCAGGATATTTGAAAAGCCTGAATATTGCGAAAGGCGCAGCTATTATGGGTTCAGGTTCGGTTTAGATGAGCAGGAGGCAAAGCTAAAGAAGAGCGAATTCATAAGAAAACTCAGGCAGGAGGGCATCCCTGCAGACGATGAGAGGTACGTCCTTCTCCATGAGAAAGAGCTGTTCCTTGACAGAAACCTGTTTTCGCAGTTGAAGGCCAGGGTCAAGCTTCCAATTACAGAGAATGCCCATACGGGCATAATAAACATCCACCTTCCATTCGCTTTTGACCAAAAACTGGTCGAATCGTATTCCAGCAAAATCAGAGATATCATCGTGAACAATATTGTCATAGCCAGGCTCAGGCAGGGGCTTCCCGCTGAAGACAAGTCACGCCATCTCCAGCTTGAGCTGACGATGGGATGCAACATGGCATGCCGGGAATGCTACCAGAGGGATTTCAGGAAAACACATAAGGACTCAAGAGAGCTCGATACTGGACAGGTGAAAGTCCTGATAGACAGAATCAGCCCTGAAACAGTGATGCTCAGCGGGGGAGAGCCTGCCTCAAGGAAGGATTTTTTCAAGGTGCTTGAAATCCTGAAAAAAAAAGATATCCCTTTCCTTCTCCTCACCAACGGAAAAGAGTTCAACAGTAGCTTCATCATGGAACTTGAGAAAGCTGCCGGTGAAGGCACGATAAATTTCTCATTCGACTACTGTGAAGAGGATTCCCGGGCCAGTATAGATAAATCCATGCAGAATGGAAAGGGCCCTATGGATAGGATGAAGAAGTTGTTGGGCAGGGAAATGAACGATGCTATGGAGAAGCTGAAAAAGAGATTCAGGATAGTTGCAGGCGTCGTGCTATATGATGATAATCTCGAGGATGTAAAATCGCTGGTCGAGAATCTCAGGTATACGGGTATATGGATAAACATCATCCCTGAAGAGTTCTTCTCTTCAAAAGAGATAAAAGATACCAAAAACCGGCTTTTAAGGGTACTGAAACCAGAAAAAGGCAAGTCTGAGCTGATTTGCATAGAGAAGAATCTGTCGAAAGAAGACATCGGGAAAAGGGAATCTGCGCTAGAATCACTGAAGGATTACATAGCAGGAATGGACCATGTGACATTCCTGCCGGAATACGTTAATAAAATGCCCGGAGATTATTATTCAGAAGGTGGGGCAAATCATGTGAAGGGCATATGCAAGAATCTCGTGAATCCTAACATAAGGGTCGACAGCAGCGGTGATGTCATCGTCTGCAGGCTGATCAGACACAGCATGGGAAGCATCCTTAATGAGCCCCTACCAAAAACAATGCAAAACGAAAGATTCATGAGATTCAGGAAAGACTACGCCAAAAACGGCCCTTACCCTGTATGTAGGAGATGTCCGCATTTCATCTCTTTCAGCTCATGAATAGAAAAGTATCCTGAAGAATGCCCTGACTACGTTGTTGTACCTGACCTTAGGATTGAACAGCATGAGCCTGGTCAGTTCAAGCAACTTTTTTGGGCGGAGGTAGAACCCCGATATCATCCTTTTCCTTTCCTTCTCGAGCTTCCAGGGAGGAAGCTTGGTGTTCTTTATCACAGACTTCTTGAGAAAGCTGAAATCGTCCCAATCCGATGATGCTATCAGCCCTTCCTTCTTGCAACGGTCATATAGTTCTGAACCTGGCAGGGGTGTCGCCATTGAGACCTGTATCATGTGAGGATTATAGTCAGACAGCAGCTTCTCGGTCAGCTCCACATCTTTTATCGTGTCGCCAGGGTACCCTATCATTGAATATCCCATCGCAAATAAACCCGCCTCCTTTATATTGCGGACAGTATCCCTTATCTGCTCCTGGCTTATCCCTTTGCGCATCGCCTCAAGATGCTTCTCATCGCCTGCCTCAATCCCTGTCCCTACCAGCAGGCAGCCTGCCTGTCTCATCAGGTCCAATGTCTTTCTCTCTATCATGTCCACCCTGGAATTGCATGACCATGAGATCTTCTCACCGAGCCCCCTCTCAATTATGATACTGCAGAACCTCTCGACAAACGAGGCATCAGCAGTGAAATTATGGTCGACGAATGCAAAATATTCAGTCCCGTACCTCTTGACGCAATCCTCAATCTCGTCTGCAATCCTTTCAGGGTCCCTTTTCCTGATGGAAAAGCCGTACAGATTGTGCATCTCACAGTAGCTGCACCGGCCGGGACAGCCCCTCGTCGCCTCGATTGCAGTGACCCTGCCGGAGAACGGCGACCAGTACCTGCTGTTAGGAAGGAGGTCTCTTGCCGGGAAAGGCAGGCTGTCGAGGTCGCGTATGAAAGCCTGCTTCTGATTGACCTGAACGCCTGAGCCTTTCCTGTACGCGATATTCTGGATTGTGTTGATATCTTTGTTGCCAATGATCCCGCCGGCAATCTCCACTATTGTCCTCTCTGGTTCCCCTAATATGATGAAGTCAAGTTGCGGTATCTCTTCCATTGTCTGTCTCGGCAGGGCTGTCCCGTGGGGGCCGACAAGGACAGTCTTGACCAGTTTATTCTGTCTCTTTATTTCTCTGCACAATCTACCTGCTGCGTTTATGGAATTGGTCTTTGCTGTCAGGACCAGTATCTCCGGTTCTGAACTCACGATCATGTCCCGATGGTCATCGAAATCCAGGCCGAGGGCATTTGCATCTATCAGGGTGACCTGCAGCCCTCGTTTCCCGATGCCGCTCTCCCTGAGGACAGCTGCACAATAGGATAGGTCAAGGGGTGGGACTACGCTCATGAGCGATGCTGATTCGACCTGTTTCCTGAAATACGTATTGCTGAGGATGATTCGTACCATCTTCAATAGATGTACCTCCAGACATCCACGAATCTCATTTCATGGTCCGGGTCCCTGAATTCAGCTTTAATCGAGCCCAGATCAATGTTAGGGATTCTGTAGCCCGGGAGCAGGTTGCCTCTTGTCTGCAATGCCCTCTCTGTAGTCAGCTCTCTGGCATTCTCATCAGAATGGAAGTACTGCCATTCGTCCCTCATGTTCATGTCACTGAAAGTGATGTTTATGGGCGCTGATTTTGAATAAGGGAACCTGACGTACCATCTTTCATCCTTCCTGAAATCCATGCCCGATATGATATGAACAGCTGCAGCAAGGACAATCACTGCAACCAGCAACGAGAGCAGCCTCCATCTGAGCCTTGGTCTGCCCTTTATCAGGAACAGAAGTCCTGCTGTCATGAATATTATCAATGCATTGAATACCATCAGTATGAACGTCGTCTTGACATCCTCCCAGTTCTCCTGGGGCAGCAGGAAGAGAAGGAACGGCATTGCGAACACAATCAGGAACAAAAACATCCGCCTGTCCTGCCTGTAGAGATGATAAAGGCCGATAAGCATCAATGCGACAAGGATCAGCCCGAAGCAGCTGAGGATGGTCAGCGGGATCGTCAGGTATGTGGGAAAGGGGAAATGAGGCGTCCTGACCACTTGATTTATGAACGGATAATTCAGCAGGCCGTTGAACTTGAACCCCAATCCGAAGATGCTGTGCTCGAATGTCGGCCGAAACCCATAGAGGCCTGGATACTGCGTCGGATGCGCAAGGACGCTCCCGAAAGCGAACTGCTTCCACATGAGGATAGGTATTATGAGGATGAATGCGCCGATGATGAAGAACAGGATGTCCTTCATCATCCTGCGGGATTTTCGAAGCCTGAGGCTCTTGTCGAACACTATCGCGAATATCATTGCAGGAATGAAGAGCAGTGCGACATTCCTGATGCCTCCCAGTATGCCGAAGCATGCTCCGATGATGAGCCATTGCGGCTCTTTCTCTGCGATGAGGCAGATGATGAGTGTTGTCAGATCAAGGGCTATCATGTTCGGGTTCAGCCTGTTGACAATTAGCATGTACGGGTTCAGGGCAAGAAGCAGACCTGAGAATATCGAGATGGTATTTGAAAGACGGTTGTCTGAGAATATGTTCAATGATAGTGTGTAGCCGAGGGCAAACAGAAAAAGCCCTGTCAGTGCGAAAAATATCCTGAAGCCCGCGCTGCCGAAAAGTAAGTAAGGAACCGAGAAGAATATCGCCGAGCCTACCCTCTGGTCTTTTGTGGATATGCCGAAGCTCTGCTTCTCTATGAGGTCCCCTGGGATATTTTCCGGCAATTTATAATTGTAGAGCTGTGTACCGTTCATGTCGGTCAGCTCCACATGCGTATTTGTCATGAAGGCAGCTGGCACGATTATGTACGTATCCCAGTAACCCTTCCCGAGCCCCCCGAAATTCATGAAGAATATTATGAACACCACAAGCGAGATTGACATGACCAGGCCGGTCCTTCTTGAGATGCTCGTGCGTATATTCGGCAATCGAAGCCGGCTGGGCTTCAGTTTTGCGATGCTTGCGACGATTATTGCAGTCGCTACTGCAAGGACCAGCAGTATTGAGATATATGTCCCGAGAAGCCAGGCTGCAAGGAAGCTTAAGAGAGGCAGGGAAAAGACGCAGAAGGCTGTCCCGTACAGGTGCTTGTATCTGCCCTTGAAAAAAGCCCTGCCGAGAAGCAATCCCGGAATCAGGTACACATAAACCGCCGCAATCAGACCCAAAATCAGTTCCATGTTGACCAATCAGATGCTATGCATTGCCAATATCTGTGTTCAATCTTATTCTTAATAATAAGCTCAATCATCTTATTTTCCTGACCATGTAGCTGCCGATCATCAGGCAGGCTCCTTCCGTCCTCAAGAGCGTCCTGACAGCATCATCAGGGCTGCATACTATAGGCTCGCCATGGAGGTTGAAGCTGGTGTTCAGGAGCGCACCTATCCCGGACATCTTCTTGAATTTCGACAGGAGAGCGTGATAATCTCCTGCTGCTGTATCGACGATCTGGGGTCTTGCCGTGCCGTCCCTGCTGATGACAGCAGAGAATGCGTCGATGCTGCCTTCTTTGACCCTGAATGCAGTCGTCATGAACCTGTTGGCGGACCTGTAATCCTCAAGGTACCTGCCTGCATCGCTTTCCAGGATGCTTGGGCAGAAAGGCTGGAAGGCGTCGCGCTTCTTTATTATCGAGTTCAGCCTGTCTCTGTTGCCTGCCACGTCGGGCCTGGCAAGGATGCTCCTTGCGCCGAGAGCCCTAGGGCCGTATTCCATCCTTCCGTTGAACCAGTATATTATCTTATTTTCGTTAAGCATTTCCGCCGCGTACCCGGCAGGGTCGTCTGTCTTCTCAAATTCCAGCCTGTCGCCGAATCCCCGTAGCTGCCTGAGGATAGCGTCGTCATCATAGCCAGGGCCCAGAAATACGTGCTCCAGCTGATAGGTCTTAGTATCATAGAGATCTGCAGATACTTGCAGAGCCGCGCCTGCAGCGAGCCCGCCGTCCCCCATGTGGGGAAACACAAATCCTTTGCGGAGGCCCTCCAGTCCGAAAATCCTCATATTGGCTTTCACGTTTGACGAGACTCCTCCTGACCAGCATGCGTCACTTATGCCTGACTCGGATACTGCGTTTGAGAACAGACCGGCCATGCTCTTTTCCGTCGCATCCTGCACCATCCAGGCAAAATCCGCTATGTCATTCGTCCTCTTGAGTTTTTTTAGGGCATGCCATCGCCCTTCCATGCCTTTCCTTGCCTTTATCCTTGCCCCATGCACTTCGTAATAACCCATGATAGGATTGACATGAACATCAGGTCCTAATGCGCGCATACCCGAGTAGTCTGCAAGGCTCATCACCTTCCCCTCGTCCTCGAGTATCCTCATGCCGAGGAGCTGGGTCGCTTCCTGGTAGAGGAGCCCCAGGGAATCCTTTGTCTTCATCTCGCTTATTCTGGAAATCCCGCTGCTATCGCACGTATTCACTGTCGCTGATATGCCGTCGCCGAGCGCATCCATTGTCACGCAGACAGCCTTCCTGAAGCCGGAGCAGTAGTATGCGGAGGCTGCGTGGGCGGCATGATGCTCGACGATATGGACCCTTATGTCGCTCTTGAACCCCATGCCTGCCAGGTTCTTCCTGATGGCAGACCTGCTTATCTTCCTGAACAGGACATTTTGCCTCATCCTGCCAAGGTTGTTCAGGAGGATCCTGTTGATTGGCGAAAAAATATTTGGTTGTATTATCTTTCTCCTGACCGGGTAATAGTCTTCCTTGATTTTCGGGAACGCACGGGTGAGAGTGTTGCTGAAATCGCTTGAGGCTGCTGCGACATTCGTTATGTCATCCGGCCGCAGGCCAAGGCTTTCAAGGCAGAACCTTATGGAATTGAACGGAAAGCAAATCTCGAGTTTCCTTCGCGTAAACCTTTCTTCGTTTGCTGCCACGGCGATTTTTCCGTCCCTGACAATCGCAGCACCGGAATCATGTCCGTCCCAGACTCCCAATATCACCATATTGAGAGACAGATAATTTCCATAGTTTATATTTTTTTATATGGTAAGCGAATTCAGAAAAGGGGGTACGTCGTATTTAATTACTAAAAAGTGAAATAACGGGTCCAAGGGCCAGGTCCTGGAACCAAACCAAAAAAATCCGAAATATTTTTATATGTCAGGCAGCATATTGATTGAAAAAGGGGTTTCCATGAATAAAAAGATCAGGGATTATATCAAGCTCGAAAGATCGAAAGGCATCTCATTTGATGACATAAAAAAAGGCCTGCAGAAGGTCGGCTGGCCTGAAAAAGAGATAACGACAGAGATAGAAGAGGCCAAGAAATCCGACAATCAGGGCAGCGACAACAAGTCCTTTCACGTCGACAAGAATTGGCTCTGGATAATACTTCCGATTGTCATCATCGGTCTCTTGTTCTATTTCACGTCATCTCCGGCAAATAATAACGCGATAACAAAATTCGACTGGCTAAGCCTGGGAGACAACATATTCAATCTGAAGCCGGGTCAGGACATGATAATCTGTTACCTGCCCCAGTTTGCAGTGGCCATCCAGAATCCGGATGCCTATCCTGACGGTATTACCCTTGACCAGGGTGTGGATGTTCCTGTCCAGCTTTTTGAGAGTTCGGAGATCTACAACGCAAATGCCCTCAGGATAAAGAACATCAATCAATGCGACCATGTTGAGGATCCTGTTCTCAGGCAGTTCTGCCGCGCGACGATCGGAAAGGACGAGAACACGTGCACGAACAATCCCGTACTTGCTGACTACTGCACAAGCTCACCGGATGATGACGTATGCAGGGACGACAATATGAAGAACATGTGTCTGGGTTACCTGCATGAGGATGCCTCCTACTGCAACAGGACAGATTTCGAGGATTACTGCTATGACCTGGTCACTTTGAACTCTGCTGTATACGAAGGCGACGCGAGCAAGTGCCCGACAGACGACATTGTGCTCAATCTTGAATGCAGGACAGAGATAGATGGCAAATCACCGCTACCTTTCGAAGATCCCGGTATCTGCTCGGATTCATATTATTCCCAGAAATCGTATTACTGATTTTAACTTAGCCTCGGAAACTCATTCTTTTTTCGGCTGGTTGCTGTCGTGTCACGCCCAGTGATAGTTCATGCCTGAGCAAAGAACAAAAGAAAGTTTCCTACGCTGTAGCCTACGAGCGAAAAGAACAGGACGAAAACATACCTGAAAGGGTTCAGTTCCCGGCTGAGAAATCCTGAATTCCTGATGACCCAGCTGTCGAACCTGTTGTTTATCATCAGGTGGTCCCTGGGCTTCATCCTGGATTCACATGGTCTGGTTGCCGGGAGGGCCACTGTCGCGTAACTGCAGCTGTTCCTGAAGGATTCCAATATCACTTCCATATCTATGGAAAATCCGTCGGAATCCAGTTCAAGCTTCCTCAAAAGGTCGGTTGTCAATGCATAGAATCCGCAAGATGTGTCCCCAAGCCTGATGCCAAGCGCATTCACCCAGAATTTCGAGAACCTGTTCATTAGCGACCGCGATATTGACCTGTAGGCATTCCGCTGGCCGAACACAGCGTCGTTGGCGCTGATTTTCGAAGAAAACTCACTGAGCTTCTCGGTCGGATGCTCGCCGTCAGAGTCCATGCAGACGACGTAATCATAGTGCCTGCCATTTTCGAGTGCGTACATGAATCCTTTCCGGATTGACGCCCCCTTGCCGAGGTTCCTGTCATTATGTATCACTCTTGCCCTGGTATCATTGAAAATTTTCTTGCCGCTGTCATCGACAACAAGAACGTCAAGTCCGGCTGGTATTTCTTCCAGCATGGTGCCCAATGCCTGGAACTCATCCACGACCGGTATTATCAAAAGTCCTTTCATGCTGAAGAAGCAGGCTCGGCCTGCTTATCTCTTCCTGACCTTCAGGTGATCCCCCAGCTCTTTGCCTAGAGAGACAAGCTGTTTCCTTATCCTGTACATCTCATAGACACCCCATAGTATGCCGAGGGCGATTGGCAGCTGCGTCAGAAGGATGGCTGTCGACGTATCCATCAGAAGCTCCTCCTGAATGTGGTGATCTTTTTCCTGATGTCCCTGAGTGCGAGGACCATGAGCAGCAGGAATATGTAATAGGGTGAATGCGATATTATCAGCGAGGTCATGACATCCATCTTAATACAACCGAATTTCCCTTCTTTTTGATTGAGATTGAACTGTAATTTAAATAATTTTTTATCGATAAAATGAAAGGTATCGCATATTTTGCAGTCCGATGCAGGAGCCGGGCCAAGTAGCCTAACCCCTTTTGGGCGCCGCCTCTCGGGAGCAGATATTACCTTAGACCGCTGATGAAATCCCTGTCTGAAGCAGGAAGGCATCTCGGATTCTTCCTGCTGAAATAGCTGTTTTTGCGGATTCTTCCAAGGATATCAGGCAGGCTTTCTTCCCTGATGTTGCCGAACCTCATAGGGATCAATGGGCATGGAGTGACATCGCCATTGGCCGAGACATACACTTTTTCAGTGCCTGCGGTACATCCCTTCCCTAAATAGCTGTTGTCTTCGCACGAAGTCGCGCGGAGTTCCTCCTTGAGAGCGTCGACCTTTTTGAAATGCTCATCTTTTAGCAGCTCATCTGTACGGCCTTTCCATTTTCCCAATGCGCAGGGATAGCAGATGCTGGCTCCTATATTGTTGCGCCTCGCCTTCTGGATTATCCGCTTCAGTTCGCCGCTCTCGATTATTCCCTTCTGCGCAAGGATGCTGATGCCTGTCCTGATTCCGGATTCGCTTGATTCCAGGACCCTCTCCCATATGTCTATATCCCCACCCATTCCTCTGAAAGCGCAATGGGTTTCCGTGGAATCAAAATCCAGGCTCACCTCGACAAGATCGACATTCATGGACTTCAGCTTTCTTATCGCCGCGCTGTCAAGCGAGATTCCATTAGTGGCCAGGCTTATGATTCCTCCACGTGACTTTATATGGCCCATGATATGGTAGATATCACCGGACAGCAGCGGCTCGCCTCCGGTCAAGAGAAAATGTATGGCACCCTGCTCGAATGCTGAATCGACCACCTTTTTCATCTCATCCCTGCTGAGCCCTTCCTCGTCACCCGGCCTGTATTCTTCGGCATAGCAGTGCTTACAGGCGCATTGACACTCTGCGGTCAGGGAGAGCTCGACAGTCCTGAGCCTCTTTTTGCCTGAGATGAACATGAGTGAATAGTTCTTCATCAGGCGCGGTATTATCTTCGGGTTCCTTGAAAGGTACCCCAGCCGTTCCCTGATAAATCCTGGCATGATGCTTACTGGAGAATACAAGCTGATATTAAAAATTTTGCAGTCAGGCTGGTGGTTTTCATGAGATCCGTGCCAATTCTGGTCAACATGGCATTCATCGGCAGGGTCCAGTGCATCAAAACCTTTATATCTTCCGCCTGATTCATCAGGCCATGGCAGTCTATCCCAGGCAGAGGATAAACCTGGAATTTGCCGATTTCGGCTTCATCATAGGAAATCTTCTGATGAAAGGCTCGACAAAGGACGATGAGCAGGATTTCCTCAGGCTTTTGCGGCGAAGGTTCGGGACAGAAAACATGCTCCTGACTCCCTCGGCCACTCATTCCTTCTACAGGATAATGGGCTTCTACAATGTCGGCTCGGGCGACAGGGTGTTCCTCCCGGCGAATGTATATCCCTCGTTTCCGGAGATCATAAGGCTCATGGGTGCAACGCCTGTCTTCATCGAGATGAACAAAGATACATTGAACCTGGACTATGATGACCTCGCGAAAAAAGATATATCTGGAAACATTGTCCTGGTCCCTATACATTACGGCATCCTGCCTACGGACATCGGCAAGATAATCTCGTTGCTCAAGGAAAAGAACTCAAGGATGATATTCGATTCTGTGCAGTACTTCCATCCGGACGATCTGGTGCTCAAAAACGCCGACGCCGTCATCTACAGCTTCGGAAGGGCAAAAGACCTTGACCTTCTTGGCGGCGGCGCAGTGATAGCCGGGTCAAGCAGGATGAAGGATTACATCTCAGAATCCCTCAAGAGATGCACGGCACCTTCGAGGTTCTCGCTTCTCGCCGACATGCTGAAATATTTTTACATGTACTTCTTCACTAGCAGGCCTGTTTTCCCGGTAGTCACATATCCACTGCTCCTGTTGAATTCAGTCATCGGCAAGGATGCGGTTGGCTCGACGCCGGAGCTGCTTTTTGGGAAGAAAGGGCTGGACCTTGCAAGCTTAGGGTCGGCAAGGAAGATGTGCAATCTCCAGTTCAGGCTGGGGAAGAGAAAATTGCGGCAGGCTGAAGAAAGAATAAGGCACAGGAGGCTGCTTGGCAGCGAGCTCCACGGATTCGTGAAAAAAAACGCGAAGAATGTTTCTGTACCAAATATCAGCGATGGGATATTTTACACCTTTCCCATCATCAGTAGGGCCAAGGGGCTCAGGAAGCGTCTCCTGTTTAACGGCATTGACACCCATGAATCATTCCTTCTAGACTGCACAGGGAAGTCGGAAGAATTATTCAGCAAGGTCCTCCACGTGCCGATCTACTGTTTCAGCGAGGCCGAATTCAGCAGTTTCAGGAAGAGATTCGTCAAGAGCCTCAGTAATTCCTGAGAAGATAATACGCGCCCTTGAGCTGCCGGACCAGGTCACCTGTGGACCTAAGCTTCCCAGCCATTTTCAGAATGTGGGACGGTCTCATGTAGAACTGCCGAAAACCGGTCTTCTGGAGATTCACAAGCGCCTTCCTGCTTCGGTACAGTCTCGGGACGTAGCTCGGGGCCCATAAGTCGTATCTGTTCTTGTTCATGTCAAGCGTGCCTGACTTTTTTGCCTCCTCGAGAAGAGGTATCCCTGGAAAGGGAGTAAACAGGTTGAACTGTGCGTACTCGATGTCGAGGGATTTAGCGAACTGTATGGTCTTCATGCCCTCCTTGGGCGATTCCCATGGGAATCCGAGCATGAAGGATGCCCTTATCTCGATTCCCGCGTCGCGTGTCATATCTATGGCGCTTCGGATTCGGTCGAGGGTTATGTTCTTGAATATCCTGTCAAGGCACTCCTGGTACCCTGCCTCGATCCCGTAGAAAATGTTCCAGCACCCTGCCTTTCTCATGAGGTCAAGAGTCTCTCTGTCCACTGTGTCGATCCTTGCGAAACACGACCAGGATACCTTTATATTCTCTTCTATCAACCCTTCGCAAAGCGACCTAACCCATTTCCTGTTCGCAGTCAGGGTGTCGTCATAGAAATACACCTCCCTGGCATCAAGATCCCTAACGCATTGCCTTATCTCGTCCAGGACGCTCTTAGCGCTTCTCTGCCGCAGCCTCTGTCCGAATATGTTGCTGCAGAACCTGCATCCGAACGGGCACCCTCTGGACGTCACGATGTGCACGACAGGAAGGTTCCTGTACTGGTTAGGGAGGGGCTCGTAGTCCCGGATGTCGATAAGATCCCTGGCAGGAAGAGGCAAAGAGTCGAGGTCTTCTATGACCCGTGACTGGCCTGAATCGACCAGGCGGCCCCTGTCCATGAATACGAGGCCCGGAACCTTCTTCAGTCTGCTGCCGAAGCCGGCCGGGCTTTTCCTGTATGCCTTCATCAGTCCGAGAAGCGGCATCTCCCCCTCACCCTTCACTGCTATGTCGACGAATCCTGTCTGGAGCACCTCGTCCGGCCTTACAGTCGGATGCGGGCCACCTGCAATGACAGGCATGTCCCTAAAATTTTCCTTGATGAGCCTTGCTATCCTTATGGCCGGATTGAACAGGGGTGTTGTTATGGACAGGCCGATGACTGCCGGCTTCTCTTCCCTTATCCTTGACAATACCTTGCCTGCAAGCTCCGTGTCCTTCTCGCCGACATCTAAGATTGCAGGCGTAAACCCACCTTCCCTAAGATACGAACACAATTGAAGCTGGCCCAGGGGCGGCGCCCTGAATTTCCCCTTTGCCGGAGAATCCTGCTTCTGTATTGAGATGAAAAGGATGTCTGTCTTCATTTGAGTTTCAGGGGCTTGTCGCCTGACTTGTTTATCTTATCCATCACGTCGCCTATGAATTTCTTGTCGAATGCAGGCAGACAGGGCCCGGTAATCGAAGAGAAGTACTTGTTGCTCCTCATCCGCTTGAGGATTGCGCCCAGGTCCTCTTCAAGTATGTTTCCGAAGCTTGCCTGGATGTAGGGGCAGGGAAGAATGTCGCCGTAAGGGTTTATGCATAATTTCTCCACGCCGGCAGAGCAGCCTTGCCTCAGATAATTGCCTTCCTCGCAGCATCTTATGTCCTCTTCTGCGAAAAGCCTCTTTGCCTTTGCCCTGTTCTTGTCTGTGAGGGCGATGTCCTCATGCTTCCAGTTGCCTGTCGCGACCGGAAAACACAGATGCGTCCTGAGCTTCTTTTCCCTGCCTATCCTTATTATGTCCCTTAGGTCGCCGTCATTGATGTTCTCGTTCGTGATCACGCTACTCGTAAAGACTTCCATGCCGGATTCTGTGCATTTTGCTGCTGCCTCGAGGACTTTCTTGTGCAGGCCTTCCATCCTCCTGTTCCTGTCATGCTTCTCTGCGACAGCGCTGTCAAGGCTTATCTCTATTATGTCAAGCCCGGACTCTGCAAGCTTCTGTATAGTCTCGTCATCGAGCTTCGCACCGTTTGTGACCAGGCAACTGAAGGCGTTTTTGCTGTTGACGTATTCAATAACGTCATAGACATGTGAATGGATGAGGGGCTCTCCGCCGCTTATCAGAAAATGTATCGCTCCCTCATTTATGCACTGGTCGACTGCATGCCTGATGTCGTCCATGCCCATCTGCCTTCGCCCAGGGTCGATGAGCTCTGAAGCATAGCAGTGGCTGCAGTTGAGCTGGCATCCGAATCCCAGGTCGATCTCAACAGACCTGAGCCTCTTTTTTCCGGCAAGGATGGAGGCGTAGTTCCAGATTACTCTCGCTGATACAGAAGGCTTTCTCATGAGCAGCCCGAGATTATATAATGTTCTGCTTCTCATCTCAGATGTCCCCGCATCTTATCAGATAATATTGGTCATTATTTATAATTTTCTTTTCATCCGGAACGTGCAACAGCGCGAAATATGTCCGGTTTTGTGTGATGTTCTCGATGTACGACCTGAAAGGCTCGTAAGAAAGTGCTTCACTGTAGTCCAGGTGCTCGAGATACACCCTGTCCACGAGCAGGTAGTCGATATCATGCTTCCTGCAGAAATCCTCGACAGCGGTGATGTTGTCTGAAAAATAGGCATCGAACAGCTCGAAAGTCCTGTTCCTGAGCACGCTGTAATAGCCGGAATACTCAGGGGATATGCCTTCATGGCTCGTGAAGACCATGCGCTTGGAATACAACGGTATGCAGCTTGTCTGCAGCGGATAGCCCGCGACAAGCGTGTTCTTGGGAGTGGTAGAGAGGAAAGAATAGACATCCGTCTTGCTGCAGTCTATGAGGTCTCTCGTGGTCCCTGCCGCGACCATAGCGCCTGTCAGGACTAGGACGAGGATGAATGCCGCCATCCTGAACCTCTTCCTTATCTTCGGCAGTATCAGCTCGATATTGTAGGAGAAGAAGAAGACAAGGAACAGCGGGAAGGTGTACCTGGAGAACCTCGAGTAGTTGTTGAGCATGAGTCCGGTATATCCGCCGAAGTAGTGCAGGATGATGCCCGAGACGAGCAGCGCCCAGAACTCTTTAGGCAGCCGGAACGCCTTCTTCCTGTTGAAAAACAGGAATGGAACCAGAAGCACCAATGTTGCCAGGATAAGATTCCCGGCAAAGCTGTATATCATGTAGGGGTAAGACCTTACAGGAAATACGTCCACCCTGCCGTTCTCTCCGAATACAGGATTTGTCGATACCTCATGGTAATCTGCCAGGTTGCCGAAACGGTTCGCATGAGTGTCTGAATAGAGGACAGTGCCGATTGCGAAAAGGACTGCTGTCAGGAGCAGGAGTAGCTTCAGGTCCCGGGTGAATCTTCTCTTGCTGATTAGTTCCTTCAGGTCAGGGAGCTTCAGGAGCCCGTAGGTTATCCAGGCAACGAACATTGACGGAGGGTATATGAGAAGGGCAGTGATGAGCATGGCTGATTTCTTGATATCCCTGCCAGAGGCCTGGTAATACAGAAAACCCGCTATGAACACCAGCGCGAAGCTCCTCGGAAGCCCGCCGGAGATGCTGGGGAACGACCATATCTGTATCAGGAAAAGTATGAGGAACATCGCGCTCCCGGGCTTGCCCAGGTAGAACCTGCCGAGCCTGTAGGTATAGTATGCCACGAGGAGGAATGCGATGAGGCTCATTATCTTGCTCAGGGTTATCATGTCGACGAGATACGACAGGAGCGCTACTGAGTAGAAAAAAGCCCTGGGAGTCTCGTAAGTGAAAAGGTCTGTGATGATGTCATTGGGATAGAGGCTCATGTCATGCACCCTGTATGCCGGATAGTACTGTACCCTCACGTCGTCATTGATGATGCTCCTGTTCAGAATCGCTGGATACTGGTAGATGCAAAAGATAATGAGGGCTATCGAGAATATTATCAGCAGCTCTGACCTGCTGATCCTGTCTTCATTGCTGTACATATTGCCTTTCTGCAAGCCTGCCATCCTCGTACACGTTCAATACGTATGCGTTGCTGAAAATGAGCTGAACCTTTTTGTTAATAGTTAGGCCGTAATCCCTTCTTGATATGTTGTAGAAATATAGGTTTACCGCACCCTGCTCCTCTGCGACCCTCAGATCGAATGTGTAACAGTGATCCGGCGACGATACGTCCCTGAATACCTGTTCTCCTGAGGTGATGTTTATGGTATTTATATCCTCCATTTGGTAGCTGTCGCTCATCTCATGAGGAATTATCAGATATGTCTTTCCGGTATCCAGATAAAAGAAATACCCTGATACAGTGTCATTGTCGCCCCTGCAACCGATGAACTTCTCGAGAAAGAAGGGGAATGCCTTCTGGATCATGAGGTCCTGAGGAAGCTCCTCGGTATTTATGCTGTTGGATGAGAACTTCGGCAGCACGTTCAGCCTGGTGAGCTCCTGCCTTAAAAAATCAAGATGCTCCGGGAATTCTATCAGGTTGCCCCTGTCGATGACGCCCATCCTCAGGTCAGGAGGAAAACTCATGCCCCTTGCAGCCAATATGCATGCAGAGACAAGGAGCAGGGCAAGGACGAAAAATCCGGTCTTCCTTAGCGAAAATTTCCCGACGACGTCATTCAGGCCGTTCATGCTGAGTAATATGGCAAACGGCAGGATCAACAGCAGGATGGTCGTCTTCGGATCCCTCCAATTTTCATTGAACAACAGGAATGCAAAGAATACGAGGGGCGTCACTGTCAGGAAATACCTCAGCTTCCTGTCCCTGATAGGCCTAATCCCGAAGAACATCGTAGTAAAAAATATTAGCCCGAGGTCCATCAGGAACATCAGAGGAAGGTATATGAACATGGGAAAAGGATAGGCAGGTGTTCTGACGAGATGCTCATAAAACGGGAAATTGAAAAGGGTCCTTGTGTAAAATGTTAATCCCAGGAACTTGTGCTCGAACAGGGGATAGAACACAAAGCCCGGGTACTGGAAGGGATTGTGGTACTGGAAATAATTCATGATCAGGACAGGCGCGACCAGGAGCGCTGAGCCTGCTGCAAAAGGGATTATCTTCCTGTAGCCAAGAAAATAGAAATACACCAGAAGCCCGGGGATGAAGAGCAGGGCGAACGGCCTCAAACCCCCTAGGAATCCGAAGAGCGCGCCTGCCAGCAACAATTCCTGGCCCGATATCTCCTTTTTTTTTGTCAGAAGCAGGATGATAGCGCACATGATAAGCATGCCGAGGTAGTTGGGGTTTACGCTGAACGACTCTAAGGCTATGCTGCTTGTATTTAGGAGGATGACGGCAATTACCGATATCCAAACCTTTCCTGTAAACCTCCTTGTAATTAGGAAGAGCATCGCTGATGTTATCACCATTATCAGCACAAACATGATCCGTATGCCTATGAAATTGAAGGCTGCTATGAAAAAAGACAATATTATCCCCATGGTATAAGGCTCGTCGTTCAGTATCTTGAGGTCATAGTTCCCGAGTATCGACCCGCTTCCCTTCTGGAACTTATAGTAGTCAAGCTCTTCAACGCCTATGCCTGATATGTTGAGGTCGCTGTTGCTGAAGAAGGACATGTTGGTGGCTGTCTCTGGAATCCTCATGTTGTGGACCTTATCAAGAGCGCTCTGGAACGGCGGGTTGGCTGCCCCGAAGATGTAGTCCGATTTGAGGTTCAGGTAGGCCCAGATGTCAGGGCAGTTGTATCTTTCTTTTGAAGGAAAGCTGAAGGTCAGGAAATTGAAGACCATCACAAGGAGCAGGAGCACGAGCATTACCCTGCCGGGATTCTTGATGGAGATCTTCCTGAACCTGATTTTTTTCTTTATCACCAAAACAAACAGGGTGATGTTGAACAATGTGGATATGACGCTGATTATCCCGAAGGTGAAAAGGTTCCCTGTGACCAACACAAGGTAATACGAGACGATTGGAAGGAAGATGAACACTGCGACAGATTTCATCACCAGGTTCTCAAGGTCCTTCTTCTTTGAAAGAATAAACAACAGGCATGTGGGTGTGAGGAATATCCAGACGATGAGAATAATCACTTTTATTATCTGCAGTATCATCTTCCTTTACTTCGATTATTGTCCTTTTATTATCTCCGTTTATTATCTTTATTTATTTTCTTCGTTTTTTAGCCTTTATTTAACATTCTTCATCGTCCCTGCGCCGCAAGGCATCTCGTGCCCCTGTTGACACAGGAATAGCCCGGCTTTTGCCTCATCCTGGCAAGAATAGTTCCCAGGTCATCGTCCCTGACATTACCGTATTTCTCCTTGATGAAAGAGCATGGCATGACATCCCCGTAGAGCGAGACTGTCATCTTCTCCGAGCCGGCTGCACATCCTTTGAAAAAATAGTTGTTCTCCTCGCATAGCCTGGCAAGCGGGTGCTCCATCAGCTTTTCAAGCTCCTTGAAATCACTGCTGTCCAGCTTTTCAGACTTGTTGCCGTGCCATCTGCCGGTCATGACCGGAAGGCAAAAGATTACGCTGCTGTCATTCTTCTCTGCAAAGTCCAATATCCTGTAAAGACTGTTGTCCCTGAGCCCTGCCTTTGTGACAAGAGCGCTTATTATGACCTGTATGCCATTGTCCCTGCAGTTCCTTACAGCCCGGACAGCATGCTTGTGGCATCCTTCAACTCCCCTGTTAGTGTCGTGCGCCGTTGGGTCCATGCTGTCGATGCTGATGCAGGCAACATCAAGCCCTGCATCTTTGAGGTCGGCGGCATACCCTTTGTCAAGCAGTACCCCGTTCGTGTCTATGCTCGTTATGCAGCCCTTGCTGTCTGCGTACCTGATGAGCTCCAGCAGCTTCTCCCTGGGAATCAGGGTCTCGCCGCCCGTGAAGAGTATATGCACTGCGCCATGGGAGATACAGCTGTCGATAAGATTCTTCACTTCAGCATCCGCAAGCTCTGTCTTAGCCGCATCCCTGAGCCCTTCAGAGCTGCAGTGCCTGCAGGT
Organism: uncultured Methanosarcinales archaeon; assembly: GCA_964469935.1. GTDB lineage: Archaea > Nanobdellota > Nanobdellia > Woesearchaeales > DSVV01 > CAYXZQ01. The sequence goes on along the minus strand of CAYXZQ010000032.1, from coordinate 872 downwards.
GCACTGGCAATCGTATGTCACTGCTATCTCCAGTGTCCGAAGCACAGTATTGCCTGTGGCAAGAGATGCGTAATTTTTCATGAGCCTGGGGACTATGCTCCTGTTCCTTAGCACAATTCCGGCATTTGCAGCTATCCTTCTCGTGTTCCTCATTTTTCGGCGACTATGAACAGGTTGAGCCCGAACGGGGGAGGACCGAGCCTCTCCAGCCGGCTGAGCACAGGGCAGAGCCAGTTGAACCTCCTCAGGTCGCCCTGCCTGTGGACACCGGACCTGAGTATCCTGTTCTGGTATAGCCAGCCCAAAAGCCCGAGCATGTTCATGTATTCGATCCTTTTAATCCTGAAACCTGCATCCCGGACTCTTGATCTGATGCTGTTCCTGCTGTATCTCCTGTGATGCTCGTTCGACCTGTCTACAGGGCCATAGGCGAACTGGAATGCAGGCACTATCAGCAGGAGAGTACCCTTGTCAGCCAGGCATGCATGCATGTTTGTAAGCGCTCCGAGGTCATCATCGATATGCTCGAGGACGTTCATGCAGACTACGGTGTCGAATCTCGATTTCAGTCCAGCGGGTTCCGATGTGATGTCGGCCCTGCTTATTTCCGAATCACAGTATTTTTTTCCGTATAAATTCTTGTCGATTGCCATGACATTTTTGTCATCCTCCTCAAGCAGCCTGGTGAACACGCCGAGCCCTGCCCCCACTTCGAGAATCTCTTGACCGAGATACGGTCTGATCTTTCCGAAAAGCCAGCTGACATAATTGTCCTGTTCTGAGACCATCTCAAGGTTTCTCTTACTGGTCATTCTTAAATATCCTGCCGAGTCTGATAAGGTTAAGCACGGATCCCGGATTAAGCATGTAAA
>CAYXZQ010000031.1:0-23561 GCA_964469935.1 uncultured Methanosarcinales archaeon | reverse complement strand
GGTACCATCTTCTCATATGGGACGAGGCTGTCTACATCGGCATGGGCAGATGGATATTCTCCGGCGGGAACATCGGCATCTGGGAGAGCATCAGGCCCCTCGGCCTCCCGCTCATGCTCGGTTTTCTCTGGAAATCTGGCCTGGGCAGCGTCAGGGCTGCTGACATCCTTATGGGGCTTTTCTCAATAGGGGCTGTCGTAATGACCTACCTGATAGCAGAAAAGCTGTTCACCAGGAAGATTGCCGTGGTATCTTCGTCTCTAGTCCTCGTCACCCCAATTTTCTTCTATGAATCTCAGCTCATCCTGACAGGGATACCATCCCTTTTCTTCACTCTCATTTCACTGTACTTGGTCATGAGGAAAAGATACATCGCAGCAGGCATCCTTTCAGCTGCCGCTTTCATATTCAGGTATCCAGCGGGACTGATATTCGCTGCTATCAATCTAGTGCTCCTTTTTGAGATCATCAAGCAAAGGGACTGGAAAGCAGGCTTTAGGCGCCTTATGGCATATAACATCCCGTTCATCCTGGTGATTTCCTTATATCTCATTTATGACAAGCTCGCATACGGCAGTTTTTTGGGCCCTCTCCTGCTCGCTTCACAGCATCAGAGCGTCGCCTCCAGGAACGTGACAGGCATTGTCCAGAGCATTGTATATTATCCATATACCCTCATAATAACAAATGTACTTCTCGTCTTTTTCCTGGTTCCGGCATTCCTGAGGAAAAAGGATCTCAGGACATATTATATAGCCATGCCCCTGGCAGTATTCTACCTGTATTTTGCAGTGATTCCCCACAAGGAGCCCAGGTTTGCCCTGCTGTTCCTTCCTTATATTGCCATCCTCGCATCAGCCGGCTTCTTCAGGCTGACAGAGCTCCTAAAGAAGTTCAGGCTGCTCTGGATCGTCTTTGTCGTCTTCTCAGTGCTTCTGCTGCTCCTGCCTCTTGGGATAGATGCCGTGCTATTCTATACGACAGCCTCTGCTGAGCCGGGTTTTGTCCAGGATTACAATATGTTCTTCCGAGGACCTGTCGACGGCTTCATCCTCACTTCTGACCCTGTCCCGGCAGCGTATTCAGACAACAGGTTCATTGGCTACTACAGCAACCTGCCGGATGCAGTGCAGATCCTGGACAGGGACCTGGAGAAGGCCTATGCAATCATCTACACTCCTGCATCTTTCCCTTGCCAGGATGCTGCATGCAACGAGCCAAAATCCCTTCTTGAAAAAAGGATAAGCAACTTCGGTAATCTGGCATTCAACAAAACCATCAATGGAGAAGAGAGGCTGATTTACGTTAAATAGGATAACAAAAATGTTTCTTATCATTTTAATATCGCTTAATTACTTAGATATATTATTTTCATATTAAATAGTATAACAATAAATGGAATAAAAACAGTTTTTGTTATAATTCACGATAAACTCCAATTAAAGTTTATTAAATAGATTAACAAAAAGCAATAATTACATGAAATCAGTTAATTTTTTAACAAAATATTGATGAATATTCATTATAAACCATCTTAATTGGAAAATTTAAGAAAAATTATGTTAATTGATTTAACAGAAATCACTAATATCCAATTTATTGTTTCTATACAAAATAATAAAATTGTAAAAATTAATATTAATTTAACTAAAATTGATAATAATCATATTATAGTTAAATTATATAACAAATATTTTGTTAACTGATATAACAATGAAGGTTTCTAATCTCATTTTAAAATAAAATAATAATTCAATATGTTATTTTATATAACTTCAATTTCATATTTAGGTATTAAAATTATATAGGCTTCATAATAAAAATAATTTATTGTTAACTGATTTATAATCGAAAGATTTAAATATTCTAATTGTTAATAAGGTTAACAATGATTGGCACAAGCAGTTATATCGCCGACCCGAAACCCATGGTGATATATACTTATTCTACTGAACATCTGCTGAAGAAAGACAAGGTAAGGTTCTATTACGCCCTCAAGGGAAGGGACGGCCAGTCAGGGATAGTCAAGCAGTTCAGGGTCCTGCATCTGGGAAGGACAGTGCTCATGGTCGAGGAAAGGTTCGAGGACGACCTGATCCAGTTCTTCAAGGTATGGAACCTGCCGTATACGAGAAGGAAGGTCCTTGCAGACACCGAGGTAACCAGGGGTGGTCCGCCATGAAATGGCTGCTTCTGATCATCATCCTGCTGTCGATGCCTGTTGCACTGGCCAATATCGATTACAGCGTAGTGAGAACCGGCATAGCGAATCAAGACCCTTGGATCTCAGTCGCGCTCGACAGCAATGGATTTGTCCATCTGACATATGAGAACCTATCATCTCTGAACTACTGCAACAACAAGGCCGGTACATGGGACTGCCAGGAAATTAGCATCGGCGGAGATGCAACATCGATTGCAGTCGACAGCGCAGACAGGATACACATAAGCTATCAGAATTTCACGGACCTGGACTATTGCAACAACACAGGGGGCTCGTGGGGATGTGCTTTTGTCGAGACCAACGGCTCATACAACTCCATTGCAATCGACAGCTCAGACATGCCTCATATATCGCACTATGATTATACTGATGATATGCTGAGGTACTGCCACATTATCAACAGCTCATGGAACTGCACATCGATCGAAGACAGCCATGGTTATACAGGCATTGCAATCGACAGTAATGATGATGTTCATATCGCAGATGAGGACAGTTCAGACATGGAAAGGTATTGCACAAACTCTTCAGGGGCATGGGTATGCGAGACCCCTGATGTCATGGGCGACTGCATTGGATCTGAATCCTCTTCCCTTGCACTTGATGATAACGACAAGGCACATTACTCTGCAACAGACTACGGGAATGACATATGCTATAACAACAACACAGGCGGCAGCCTTATCGGAAGGTTTGTCGAAACAGGGCTGGACAACGGCATGTTCACATCGCTTGCCCTTGACAACAGCTCAAAGGCCCACATCGTCTACTACAACGGCAGTGATGCAAGCGGTGATTATTCGCTCAGGTACTGCACCAACAAGGACGGGCCCTGGAACTGCACGGACATAGGCAGGCACCTCGGGAACCTATCTTCGGCCGAGATTGACAATGGCAGGGCGATTGCCATCAAGGAGGGCAGGCTCTCGACCTCAAGCACATATTCGCCGAACATAACAATCGTGTTTTACAACAGATCAAGCACAAGCATCGTTGTCGCAACAATCAGCAATGAAGAGGAGCCGGTGATGGACGGGAACTGCTCTGATTGCCAAAGCTGCAACCAGGAGATAGCCGCAGCATCTGCAGGAAGCAAGGTATACCTTGACACAAACATCACAGGACCCATGGGGAACTGCCTGGATTTCAACGGCAGGGACAACATCACGTTCAGTTGCAGGGGACACTTCATCTGGGCATCGGGAGGAGGGGGATATGGCATATACCTCAACTCATCATCAGGCGGCTCTAATTACAACACCATCAGGGACTGCCACATATTGAATTTCAGCATAGGCATATATTCAAGCAACTCGAACAGGACGCAGATATTGAATGATAGCATCAGCGACGTGAACTACGGCGTAAGGCTCTCATCATCATCAGATTCCACGATAAAAGACAGCACTATCTCGGGCGCTTCAGCGACGGCACTGCAGTTCACGAACACGGCAATCGGCAACCTCCTCTGGAACTCTCAGATTTCATCATCAACAGTCGACATAGAATCCAGCGGCGCCAACACATCTAACACCGTGCTGAACTCGAGTTTTGACGATTCGAATCTGAATTTCAACGATTATGCGATGCTGTATGTAAAATGGTTCTTCAGGGCATTTGTCAATGATACCTATTCCAACAATGTCAGCGGGGCAGTCGTCAATGTCACCGACAGGTTCTCGACTCCTGCCTACTCGCTCACGACAGGTGCATCAGGATACACAGCAGAGAAGAACATCACGGAATACACCCAGAACACGACCAACTCCAGCAGCAGGCTGTATTATAATGATTACCTCTTCTACGCCTACAACAGCACGAAATTCTCAAGCAGGCAGGTCAATATCACGGGTTCAGGGACAGTCGTGTTGACATTCGATTATACTCCGCCTGTTATATCAGGCATCACCAACCAGACAGGCAACCAGTCAGCAGTCATAAGCTGGACAACTGACGACCTATCCAATTCTTCGATAATGTGGGGAAACGCCACAGATAATCTCACCTGGATCCAGGACAATTCTACCCTGTCTACCAGCCACTCTTTCAACCTTACCGGCCTTGACGATAATACCACCTACTATTTCAACATCACCTCATGCAATGACCAAAGCCTCTGCACAGAGCAGGGACCATACACATTCACGACCAACACCACTCCTGTCACTGTCCCTGACCTGAATAAGACCCTCGCCATATATGTAAATGGCACATCCAGCTCGGCCCTGTCAGGCGTGAACATCACGATAAAGGACAATGCGAGCATCGCAGTCTTCACCAGCCTTACGAATTCATCAGGCCTTGCATCTGTTGAGCTTCCGGGAAACATAACATATTCGATCAGGCTGACAAAGTCAGGCTACGTGGGCCAGCAGTCCACCCACAACCTGACTGCAGACATAACCCTAGACTTCACTCTACAGAACCAGACAGGGACCCTGCCCAGTTCAAGCAAGTTCACAGGGAACTCGACAGACCTGGAACTTGTGCCTGACCTGACGGATGTCAGCAGCCTGACGCTTGAGAGCAGCAATGTCTCACTGAGATATCTTGCCAATGTCAATGTCTCCGGGCTCGACCTTGACAGCAGCATAGACTTCAGCGATTCCCTGGTATCGGTGGATTCGTCAGTCCTCTCGAACCTCAATGTGTCGGCAGAGATAACAATGCACGGGGTCACATGCCCCGCAGGGACGATCTATTACACATCAGGATACAACACGAACATCAGCCTTGTGTATGAGAGCGGGACCGATTGCGAAGCTGCTGGCATCTGCACTTTGGTGAGCTGCACAGGAATAACGCTGGTGTTCAATGTCAGCCATTTCTCAAGCTTTGCCGCTGGCACGTATGCAAACCTGAGCATCTGGGACCAGACAGACAGCATCACAAGATACACGGGCGATAATGTCACGTTCTTTGCAAACTATTCGAGCAGCGGTCCGTTAAACACCTCAAGCTCTTATTGCGAGATCATGTTCAACAATACAGGTACATGGTCAACGCCGGTAAACATGACGCTCAATGGCTCGAGCGGGTATTATGAATACCCAGAATCATTCAATGCAAGCGGGAATTACAGCTTCAATGTCTTTTGCGACGCGCTGGGATACGACAATCTCACTGCGACAGACTATTTCATCATCAACCAGTCTGAATCCGACTCGATCCCGCCGGTCATCACGATATCTTACCCTGCAAACGACACGAACCTCTCTTACAGCACTACGTGGACATGGATAAACCTGACCACTGACGAGAACGCCTCATGCAGGTACAACTTCACAGACTCGTCATTCGATTTCGCAGCAGACGGGACTGATTTCACGATAACAGGAGCAACAGTCCATTCATTCAACTTATCAGGCCTCTCGTCAGGCTCGACATATACCCTGTATTACAGGTGCAATGACTCGAGCGGCAACATCGACACGGCATCTGCATACCACGTTTTCAGCACGGATTCTGCTCCTGACATGACAGCCCCGGTGATAAGCAGCCTGCAGAACTCGACAACGACTTCAAGCTTTGCGCTCACATTCAGTACAGACGACTCGGCGAATGTCTCTGTCAGCTACGGGACGAGCGCATCATCTCTCGGCTCTTCTGTCTCAAATTCAAGCTTGTCCACAAGCCATGCAGCAACACTCAGCAGCCTTTCAGACAATACCACGTACTATTTCAACATAACAGTCTGCAACTCTGAGGGTTATTGCGCCGAGTATGGCACCTATGACATAACCACGGACGCGTCAGCTGACATCACACCACCTGTGATATCAGCCATAGGCTCCTCTTCGATAACAGGTTCAGGCGCAACCATATCATGGACCACGGACGAGGCCTCCGACAGCCTGGTCAAGTACGGCACGTCTTCGGGAACATATACGCTGACGAAGACGAGCGCGACAGACACTACGAGCCACAGCCTGGCGCTCACTGGACTCTCTGAGGAAACGACCTACTATTACGTCGTCAACAGCACCGACCCTTCAAGCAATTCCGCAGAGAGCTCGGAATACAGCTTGACGACCCATGACTCGACGCCGCCCGTCATATCGAGCGTAGCAAGCAGCAGCATAGGGACGACAACCGCGACAATCACATGGACGACAAATGAGGCTTCCGATTCGCAGGTCAGGTACGGGACTTCCAGCGGGTCCTACACCCTTTCAAAATCCTCAGCCAGCCTCGTGACGAGCCACAGCATCAGCCTCACCGGCCTCGATGACGACAGGTCGTATTATTACGTTGTCGTAAGCAACGACTCGTCTGCAAACAGCGTTCAGAGCAGCCAAAGCACGTTCGTGACAGCCGACGGAACTGCACCTGTGATATCCATAACCTACCCGGTCGACATGAGCACGACGGTAACTGATTCGAAGAACGTGAGGGTCACGACGACCACTGACGAGGCAGCGATGTGCAAGGTGAGCTCATACAAGATAGGGGCAAGCACGATTTCGACCGCTAAAAAGATGGCTCCCTCGACCTCATCAAACCTCACCCATACGGCATACTTCAATGCCACCGGCGAGACCACAGGATACGATTTCTTCTTCACAGTCACATGCACTGACTCATCCGGAAACTCAGGCTCAGAGACCACCTACTTCAAGCTGGTCGACACTACGGCACCGACAGGCGCATTCGCATCTCCCACGCCGGCAGACGGCGCCTATACATCTAACGACAGCCTCCTCGCGAAGTTAACAACCTCTGAAACACCTGCTACAGGCTACCCCAAGATAAGCTTCGACTCGGGTTCCAATACCAGCATGACCAAGAGCGGCAGCTATTACGTTTATTCAAAATCCAGCCTGGACGACGGCGAGCACAACATCACGGTTTATATCGCAGACGCTTTCGGCAATGTCCGGTCATACGAGCGTTCTTACACGGTGGATACCACAGAACCGAGTATCGACGACACATACCCGGAGGACAGCGGCACGGTGAACAACTGCATGGGCGTCGTGCTGAACGCGACTCTTGACGAGGAAGGAGACTGCACCTACGAATTGTTTGAGCATCTCCAGGACAAGTACGACGACTGCACAACGACATGCGACGACAAGAAGTCGACCTGCTACGATGACGCCGACGGGGACTCTGACAAGGAGGACACATGCGACGAGAAGTACGACACGTGCAACAATAAGTGTGCAGACGAAGAGTATGATTCCCTGAGCAGCGGCAGTATGGAAGAGACGTACAATATCGACGACTGCAAAGACGGCTGCAAGGATGATTATGACACCTGTGTCGACGACTGCAAGGACCAGAAGGCTGAATGCCTCGACAATGCGATCAACTCTGACGACAAGGACAAGTGCAGCAGCGACTATGATGACTGCAAGAGCAGCTGCAGCGATGACCAGGACGACTGCGATTACTACTGCGAGGAGGACAGCGTGTTCGTGTATTCAAAGGCCCTCGACAGCAAATGCTACGACGACAGCGAATACCTCGCCACGTTCACATGCGATGACCTGGCATCAAACGAGGTCGTCGAGAACGTCACCTTCACTGTCGATGACAACACCCCCCCTAAGATAGTATATACCTACCCCAACGGCACTATCTCAGACGATTACGCCAACCTCAGGGTCAACACTGACGAGTACGCCACATGCAGGTTCTCTCAGGTGAACATAGGCTTCAGCCAGATGAACTACACCATGCTAGGTACAAGCCAGCAGCACACCTTCAAGTACACAGGGCTCAAGAAAGGGGCATACACATTCTATGTCCTCTGCAACGACACCCGGGGGAACATAATGACTCAACCGGGAAAGATATCGTTCGCTGTCGACACTACCTCAACAACGACATCCTCGGGGTCGGCAGCCTCATCGAGCGTCGCAAGCATCACCTCAGGGAGCTCTGCGACATTCACGATAGACAAAGGAGACATCCCGATTACTAGTATCATACTCAAGGTCAGTTCTGACGTGACCGATGCCAAGATCGATGTCGAGAAGATTACCGACACGACGAACCTGAAGGCTTACTCACAGCCGGTGTACGAGTACCTCCAGGTCGACAAGACAGGCATATCAAATAAGGACATCAGCTCTGTCAGCTTGCTGTTCAAAGTCCCGCTGAAATGGATCCTCGATCAGGGGCTTGACGAGGACAGCATCAGCCTTTTCAGGTACACCACGTCATGGGAGGAGATACCTACGAGAAAGACAGGAAAGGACCTCATAGACGCCTATTACGAGGCCGATACCGACGGACTGAGCCTGTTCGCGATATCGGCAAGGGAGCCTGTCACTACCGCAGCTGCCGTCACTAAGGCTGCTGGACAGCAGGCAGTAGGCAATTCGGCGTCTCAGAAGGCATCATCATCCGATCCGCAGAACAATACCGGGAAGTCGCCCGCAGTGGAGCAGCCCACGCAGGTACAGGATGCCGGTTCGAGCTACTTATGGCTCATCATACTTATATGTGTCTTGGTTGTGGGAGGTGGATCAGCAGGTTTTTACGTCTACAAGTCACATAGACACCCCCAACAAAACTCCTTTGCTGAATCACAAAAACAACCGACACGACAGGCTGCAGGGGAAGAGCATTCTGTTTCTGAATCTGCTCTTCCCCCCGCAGCCGCTTCCCCTGTCATTGAGAAAGAGCCTCTGGAGGAATATCCCGATGACGAGCTTGCGCAGTACATAACGAACAGCTTGAAGGCAGGCCAGGAGCTTGAAACCATAAAGGATGCGCTTCTCGGATCAGGATATGCAGAAGAAGACATCAAGGCAAAATTCACAGAGATGAACCTCATCGACGAGCTCGGCGACTACATACGTTCGGCGATAGACTCCGGCCAGGAGCCGGAAAGCATCAAGAGGGTGCTTGTCGACGCGGGCTACGGGCCCCAGGACGTTGTCAACAAGTTCGTGGACATGGGCCTTCTCGACGACCAGGAATCCAGGAACAGCGAGATACAGGGCTACATCAACGACTGCATACAGTCGGGCCTTGCGCCTGGCGAGATAAGGAAGCTCCTCCTCGATGCAGGCCATGCGCCGGAGCTCATAGACGGGATCATGCAGGGCATGGAGCTTGACGCCTATCAGATAAAGGAGGATGCTCCCGCCGAAGAGGACGTGTCCGACACAGGCAATACGGCCTTCAGCACAGGGCCCACGCCCGAGGACAGGGCAGAGACGGACAGGCAGATCATTGACTACATCAAATCATCATCGAAATACGGCATGCCGGCCGAACAGATAACGCAGCAGCTGACAGACCAGGGCTACGACCCGGACTATGTCAAGGTGATGATATCGCATGCCGTAGGGAATGTCGAGGGGCAAAAGCCTGCAGAGGATGCACCGATGAAAAGACAGGTGAAGCATGACGAGGTCATGGATTACATAAAGGACGCACTCGATGAGAAGATCCCTAGGGGGCTCATAATCGCGGAGCTGGTCAAGGCAGGCCATACGAGGCTCGAGGTCAAGAAGCGCTTTGCCGAGATAGATGCAGCAGAGAAAAAGCTCAAGAAGGACCTCAAGGAATTCGTGAAGAAGGAGAAGAAGGCAAAGAGGAAGAAAAAGGAGATAAGGCAGCAGCTCCTTGATTCGGGGATCGACCCGAAGATGATAAAGAAGGTGCTCTGATAATCAATAAGTTTAAATATAAGGTTGTCAATAATATTTCTAATTAGAATTTCCGGGGTGATAGAAGGTGGTAAAGTCCGTAAAAGTTGCCAAGGTGGGAATCAAGAAGAAGGCTGGTTTCCTGTACTTCATCGACAAGCAGGGAGATGTCTCCATGGTCAAGATGAACCGCGGAGGCAGGATGAGGAAGAAGAAGAAGAAAGCTGCAAAAAGAAAAGTCGCAAAGAAGAAGAGGCGGCCTGCAAAAAAGAAAGCAGTGAAGAGAAAGGCAGCGAAGAAGAGGCCTATGAAAAAAAAGAAGTGATGAATTCTATTTTTGGGAAAAGCTTAAATATTATTTTCCCTTTTATTGACAAAGGTGTGGCAAGATTTCAGACATCAGTGATTCGATAATAAACGGTATTCATCAGGAAGCTGAAATGATAGAGGAGGCAATTCTGCCTGACAGATACAGGCATTTTTTCAACGGGACCGGCATGGGTTATGATGAGCTTGGAAGGATCAGGGATTGGGCCCTGGATCTGGGTCATGTGCAGTTGGTCGGCGATAATCTTGTCCTCTCATCTAAGGGAAAGGCCATTGTCGACAGCTACAGGGAAATGAACGATATGCCTCCCCTCCATGCAGCATATCAGGAATTGGATGAGATGATGTCTGCAAGCCCAGAATACTCCGGGCCATAGGCCAATTTTTGATAGCAAGTATCCGAATCATGGGTTGACTATGTAAAAATCGGTAAATTATATATTCCACTTACATAAATTATTTATAGACCACTTTCCAGGAAGTATTACAGGTTGCGGGTAATAAAGTTCGACGGGCATATTCACAGCAGGTTCTCTGACAAACCCATAACATTCATTCTCAGCAGCTATAAGGTACCCGAGAGCTTCACAGAACCCGAATTCATATACACGACTGCAAGAAAACGCGGCATGGATCTTGTCACAATCACTGACCATGATGAGATAAGGGGCTGCCTGGACCTCCTCGACAAGGGCTACGAAGCCGTGTTCGTCTCTGAAGAAGCAACTGTCTATTTCCCTGACGGGGCCAGTTTCGACCTGCTGCTGTACAATATCGACGATGAGCAGCATCTGATGGTCCAGAAATTGAAAAAGAATGCGTTTGATGTCGCTCATTATGTCAGGGAGCAGGATATCGCCCACTCTGTTGCGCACCCATTCAGGAATGAATCGAAAAAACTCACAAAAGACCACATCGAGAAGCTGTTTCTCATGTTCCAGGGTTTTGAATCGATGCCCTGCGACAGCAGGAGCAATATCTCCAACTTCAAGAAAACCCTTGAAACAATGACAGATGAACATCTGGAAATGCTTGCGGAAAAGCACGGTGTCATGAATCCAAACCTGAAGGCAGACAGGTTTTATACGACCGGAGGGAGCGACGATCATGCAGGGCTGTTCATCGCAAAAAGGTGGACAGAGGCTCTTGTCGACAGCGGCACGAACTCGATTGACGACCTTTTCAAAAAAAGGCGATTTAAAGGAGCCGGCAAAGCAACAACCGCTGAAGAGATTGCCATGACCTCCATAAAGATCACAGGCGATTTCTACAACATGGACGGCAGGATAGACAGGGCCGCAAGGATGATACCAGGGCTTTCAAGAGTGATGCGCGTATTGACTCTCGAGAAGCCAAAGAAAAGATTCAGCATATGGCAGGTCGCAGCCAGGATTTTAAAATACCCCCGGTATCCCGAGGGAAACATCAGGAGATACCTGATTGACGCAATGAGGGAGATGCCTGATTTCGGCAAGGACTCAGATTACAACAATGCAGGCGAGAACTTCACTAAGACTGTCAATTACTTCTATTCCAGTGTGATCAGGGAGCTTGCCGGGGATTTGGAGTCAAGCCTGAAAAAAGGCAATCTCATCGCGCTTGGAGATTTTATCGGCACTGCTCTGACCAGCTCTGCCCTCTTCCTGGCGCCGTACGCGATAGCCCAGAAGATAAGGCACTATGAAAAAAGCTTCGGCAGGAAAGTCTCAGGGACGGAGACAAGGCCCAGAATCGCCCATGTTACCGGGACATTTGACGAGAACAACGGCGTTGCCGGAACGATGAGGGAATGGGCCGGTTTTGGAGCTGAAGACATCGATGTCATAACATGCAAGGATACACCCAGCAGTCTGAATGAGATTGTGCTTGAGCCACTGGTAATCTACAGGCCCGACCTTTACATGGGACTCCCGCTGCCGGTTCCGTCCATTATTGACGTATTCAATCTTGTCTATGCAAAGAACTATTCGCATATCAACATTGCCACGCCTGGTTTTGTCGGTGCCTCTTTTCTAGCCGCTGCCAAGCTCTTCGGGATAAAGACCATCTGCACGCATCATACTGACACTCCCAAGTACCTGGGCAGATTTACCGGAGAGGATTATGTTGAACATCTTGCGTGGAGATATCATGACATGTTCTACAGGCAGTGTGATATCTTATGCGTCAATTCCGAAGCATCAGCTGAACTGCTCAGGCAGAAAGGCATAGACCACCCTGACATGAGGGTCATTCCCAGGGGCATCCCGGTGGAGATGTACAAGAGGGTCAGGGGAGGCTGGAGCCTCAACGGCAGGCATAATACTGTAATCGTTGCAGGAAGGATGTCCCATGACAAGAATTTTGACCAGGCAATAATCGCATTCAGGAAGATGAATCATCCCGACGCAAAGATGCTCATGGTAGGCGACGGGCCTGCAAAAGGTTACCTTGAGAGCCTTGCCGAGGGTGCAAACATAAGGTTCACCGGGTACCTTACAGGCCGGGATCTGGTGGATGCGTACGGCAGGGCCGGACTGGGCGTCTTCTCAAGCGAGAACGACACATTCGGAAGGGTGGTACTCGAGGCGCAGGCAGCCGGCATCCCGGTCATCGTGACAGACAAGGGCGGGCCCAAGGAGTTCATAAGGCCGGGAGAGACAGGATTCATAGTCCCTGCAAACAACATCGACGCTCTTGCCCGGGCCATGGAATGCTACATCGGAAACATTCCGCTCCTCAGGGACATGGGTAACAAGGCAGCTGCTTATGCGGACCTGTTCGATGCCAGAAAAAAGTTCAATGAGATGAACGAACTGCTGTATAGATGAGAGGTTTGAGGACATAAGCGAAAAGAATCACATCTGCCCTTCATTCTTATCTGAAACCAGATCATCGTATCAATGATCAGGCAAAGCTCTTCGAGAACACGAAGCATTTCTCACCATTCCTGTAATGGTCCCTGAGCTCTGCCTCATTCTTATATCCCAATTCTTCGTAGAAATCAGCCGACGGTTCTGATTCAGCGACATTGATCTCAATCTTTGCCGTGCCCGGCTTGTCCATTATTATCTTCTCAGCCTCTGCAAGCAGCTTCCTGCAGGCATCCTCGGAATCGAATGCCAGGTGCTTAAGTTTCCACAGCCTGTGCATGTTGCCGGGGCTCGTCGTGCTGTTTTCCAGGAACACGGCCCCCCTGATTCCGCCGTCATCAAAGACAAGGCATTCGCCTTCCTGGCTTCCCAGGTATCCCAATATCTCATCGTCAGGCCTTGTGAACACGTTGTGCACCCTGTAGAACCTCTTGTAGAGTTCCGCAAGCTCCTCATAATCATCCTCAGAAAGCCTCCTCACTGCCATGCAGGAGGGTATGATAGATGAATATATAAATTTAATCATGAACAGATTCTCAGGTATTCCTCGTCAAGCTCATATTCTTCCTGCCATTCTCTACTTATTGTCCCTGTATCATAATTCTCCGGCAAATTGGTCTTTGCCCAGGCCCAGAATTTCTCATCAGACATCAGTCCCTTCCTAAGGTCCAGGCTTTCCTTTGAGGTCAGTATGTCAAGCACCTTCTTCCTGTCAAACCCATACCTGCCCATCTTTTCGAGCATATATGACTTAGCTTCAGAAAAGAGGACACCTCCGAGATCGAATGCAATGGTCTTTAGCATCAACTGTGATAAAAAGGCCTTATATATAATAACTTGGAAATCTGATGAATTAAATTCTGGATAATCACCGGCAGCCCTCATGCAGTCATGCCCGGTAAAGGAGCTGTGCATGGATTTAACAAACCAGAAGCTTTCAGAAATTTTTGTGTTTTTTGTTAATAATTTCCCACGTCTGATTTCTTATAGAATCATTCTACACCACAGTATATGAAGAATGTCATATTGATTGTGCTGGATTGCCTGAGAGCGGACCATCTTCACCCCTATGGATATCCATTGAAAGCTCCGATTCTCGATAGATTTGAAAAAGTCGACAGGTGCTTCTCGGCCGCAGGATGGACACTGCCTTCTGTTGCCAGTATCCTGACAGGAAATTATCCGTCAGCGCATGGACTTATCGACCATAATCAGGTTTTGGACAGGAAAACAGGCCTGATATCCGAGATTCTCAGGGACAGAGGGTACAGGACCGCGGCATTCGTCGAGAATAAGAATCTCCAGGAATACTTCGGCTTTGGCAGGGGATTTGACATATATCATAACGAGTTCCTCCATACTGTCGAACCCGACCCTACCCCGGACACGATACAGCTGAAGGGGACTGCCGGGACCGGCAACACGACGGATCATCATAAGATATTCGATACGGCCTTGGATTTCATAAGGAATGAAAAAGATTATTTCCTGTTCTTCCACAGCAACATGGTCCATGACTTCTACCTGGACCACACATATTACGGTGAGAACCGACTGTTTCCCGGCGGTGTGCCCCATAACGTCATCAAATCCGCCGGTTTCTGGAGGTCCGTCAGCAATGAGGATATAGAATCACTGGTTGAAAGATACGACAACGGGGTAAGAACCGCAATGGACAGGGTAAAGGAGATGCTGGACAATGTGGACCTGGAAAATACCCTTGTTGCAATCATGTCCGACCATGGCGAGGGTTTTGACAATCACAGGTTCCATCACTGCGGGAGGTTGCATAATGACCTTCTGCATGTCCCGCTGTTTTTTCATTTCCCTGACAACAGTAGCCTGAAAGACCACAATGCCGTCTCGACAATTGACGTCCTGCCGACGATACTTGATCATCTGGGGATTGGATATTCCTGTACTGGTGGCTTCAGCCTGAAAAGAGACATCCCGGACAGGGAGATTCATGCAATGGACAGTGCTTATCTTTATTTCGGAGCATTCTCAGGGCACATGCCTATGGGACTGCTGATGAAAGAGCCGGACAACATGGAAAGGGAGAGGCTGACATACAAATCCAGGATCCCTTTCCAGATAAACGCGACAATAGACAGGAAACTGCAGAAGAGCATTGCGACCCAGATCGGTGAGAATATGTTTTTTGAGGCATACGACCTAAAAGAAGATTTCACTGAGAAGGATGGAGTATGCTATGGCCCGGCCATTGTAAAAAAACGTCTTCCCAGTGCACCTGCCCGGGGCAGCCACATCAAAAAGAGGATATATATGGGATTCGACCGTAATGCATCACATTACAGGAGGCCGCTTGAAGACGAACTGAGCAGAGATTACAGGATTACGGTAATCGAGAGGGATGATGACGAAAGCTATGTCGATATCGCACATAAGGTGGCAGAGTCGATCGACGGGGGTTCTGCGGGGATATTGTTCTGCGGAAACGGGATAGGCGTGTCAGTCGTTGCAAACAAGCACGACGGCATCTATGCTGCAAGATGCACGACTGTCGAGGATGCAGTAAGGTCCAGGAAGGTCAACAATTCGAATGTCCTCTGTCTCGGAGCAGAAACCGGGCTGGACAATATCAGGCATATCATCCAGGCATGGCTCGAGACAGGATATGAAGGGAGAAAACAGGAGAACCTTGAGAAGATAGCACTGCTTGAGAACTCATTCTGACAGTGATTCTATGGATTTTATCGCACATTGCCATTGTGTAAATCAATATCCGCTCATAGAACAATAAATGAAAAATCATGCAACCATTTCCAGGGGCGCCCTCACAATCATGTCCTCAAGTTCCTTTTTCCCCGGCGGAAGCCTGTCTGTAATAATAAGGTAACCCTTTGCCTTGTACTCCTCCTGCAAATCTGTAAATTTTTTCCAGTCCCTAGCAACGAATTCCAGCACCTGCGGCCCGTCAGAATTACGATATCTCTCATGGACTCTAAACTCGATCCCTTCTTCACCCTGCATCATGTCCTTCCTGACATATGCATATACTCCTTGCGGGCCGGGCGCTATCGCCGGACTGCCATCCCTGTAAAGCTCTATAAAATACGTTCTGGTGTGGAGTTGGTCTTCTATGAAAAGAACCATGTCCTGTACCTTGGTCCCGAGAAGCCTTATCATATCATTCAATCCCTTTATCCTGTCAAGAGAACTGTCAGCAGCAGCAAGCATGTCATAATAAAGTGTCCTGAACAGCCTGAATTCATCACTCATGCTTCCCGGGGCGGGGTGGGAATTTATTAATCTTTTGAAAATCACGATGATGATGTTTCATTCCTGCGAGTGAAACCATATTGGATACCGTATATTTTATATACCTGAACGACATTCCATCAATACCTAGATATCAGCCAAAAAAAGGGATGTTTTTCAGCGACACTAATCAGGCCGGATTTTGATTTTTTTATGACAAAGACCAGGAATTTCCGAGTGAACTTATTTTTGATGCAATTCAATGATATGCAGAGAATCGCTCTTACACGCAGCCTGGAGAGTGCCTGATTACAGGCACATGAAGGCTGAATCTAGATATCCGACACGAGGTGAAATATGGATGGACCATTCCCTGAACAGGCAAGAAAGGATTTACCAGGACAGATGGGACACGTTGAGGCTTGAATGGGCGATTGAGATCATGGATGATAAGAAGTTTGAGAAGCTCCAACAGAAATTCGGGATTTTTTACGAGAACATCTTTTATGAAGAGGAACTGGTTGCCCTTCCAATAGCCCATTGAGGCAGGAATCAGGATCTTGATTCTTATTTATATTGATTTTTCCAGAAAATGTCTGCCGTATCCATATTCGGGGGCTGTTTCCACCGATGCACTCCGTTGGTTCCTTCTGTCTCCCGCACGCCCCACTGGACATCCTCGCGAATGTTATTTAAACCCTCTTTTCTTCTCAGATTTATTGAAAAAAATATCCTGAGAAATGAATTTTAAAACAAGTATTTTTTGATATTATATTTTGGAAGCCCGAAAAATATATAAATGAGTTGTATCACTAAAATACAAGATATTGTGTCTGTGTGACTAAAAAACCACAAGATGTTGTATTAAGACGAAAAGAGGAGTGATAGCTATGAAATGCCCGTACTGCAATTCAGTCGAGACAAAGGTAGTAGACAAGAGAGACGCATCAGAGGAGCCGAGCACCAGGAGGAGGAGGGAGTGCCTTTCCTGCGGAAAGAGGTTCACGACCTACGAGAAGATAGACGCAATCGACATAGAGGTCGTGAAGAAGGACGGCACAAAGGAGATCTTCAATATCGAGAAGCTGCGGGCGGGCATCCAGAAGGCATTCGAGAAGAGGCCGGCATCTAAGGAGGAAGTGGACGTTCTCATAGGCCGGATAGAGAAGGAGATCAAGCAGAAGGACAAGCCCATCCCTACAAGCGTCATCGGAGAGATTGTTGTCAATCATCTCAAGAAGGCAGATGAGGTCGCTTACATCAGGTTCACATCCGTATATAAGTCATTCCAGGACGCAAAATCATTCAAGAAAGAGGTCGAGAAGCTTGAGAAGACCATAAAGCCGGACAAACCCCTGGCAAACGGCAGCACGATCAAGTCAGTTAAGAAGCGGGACGGAAGGATTGTCGAGTTTGCCCCTGAAAAGATCACGAACGCGATATTTGCAGCTGCAAAGTCAATCGGCGGCAAGGACAAGAATATGGCTGAGGAGCTTGCAGGAGACGTCGTGAAGAGGATCGAGTCAAAATACGACAAAAAGAACATGCCGACCGTCGAGGATGTCCAGGACATCGTCGAGGAAGTCCTGGTGGACAACGGCCATTACCAGACATCGAAGGCCTATATGATGTACAGGGAGCAGAGGAGAAAGCTCCGTGACACCAAGGACATGTTCATAGATGTGAACGAGACCATCTCCCACTACCTAGACAAGCTTGACTGGCGTGTCAAGGAGAACTCGAACGAGCAGTTCTCGTTCTCAGGCCTCCTGCTCTACACATCAGGCAAGGTCATATCAAACTATGCGCTAAACAACATCTACACGCCGGCGATAAAAGAGGCGCACCTCAAGGGCTATCTCCACATCCACGACCTTTCGCACGGGTTCATAGGCTACTGCGCAGGCTGGTCACTCAAGAACCTTCTCATAAAGGGTTTCGGCGGGATTCCCGGCAAGGTGGACTGCCTCCCTGCAAAGCACATGAACACTGTCGTGCACCAGATGGTCAACTACATCGGCTGCCTCCAGATGGAGTTTGCAGGCGCCCAGGCGTTCTCTTCAGTGGACACGCTCCTCGCTCCCTTCGTGAAGTCGGACAACATGTCCTACAAGGAGGTCAAGCAGTGCATGCAGCAGCTCGTCTTCTCCCTGAACATACCTTCGAGATGGGGCTCTCAGTACCCGTTCTCGAACCTGACATTTGACTGGACAGTGCCTGATGACATGAAGAAGAAGAAGGCGATTGTCGGGGGAAAGAAGCAGGATTACACATACGGCGACCTGCAGAGGGAGCTGGACATAATCAACAGGGCATTCCTTGAGGTGATGATCGAAGGAGATGCAAGAGGCAGGGTGTTCTCTTTCCCTATCCCTACCTACAACCTGACAAGGGATTTTGACTGGGACAGCCCTAACTCGAAGCTGCTCTTCCAGCTTACGGCAAAATATGGCATGCCTTATTTCCAGAATTACATCGGTTCGAACCTCGACCCCGGCTCGATAAGGGCGATGTGCTGCAGGCTCAACATGAACCAGAACGAGCTCATGAACAGGCCAGGAAGCATGTGGGGGCCTGGAGACTCGACAGGCTCGATAGGCGTCATGACCCTGAACCTCAACAGGATGGCATACGAGGCCAGGAACAAGCAGGAGTTCTTCGACATAATCAAGAAATACATGCTGCTGAGCAAGGACGCGCTCGAGATAAAGAGAAAGATAATCGAGAAGAACCTCAAGGGCGGGCTCATGCCTTATACCAAGCAGTATCTCGGCACGTTCAGGAACCATTTCTCGACAATCGGCCTCTGCGGCATGCACGAGGCATGCAAGAACCTGATAGGCAAGGGCATAGAGACAAGGGAAGGAAAGCTCCTAACGATGGAGACCCTCACCATGATGAGGGACACCATCATCACCTTCCAGCAGGAGACAGGCAACCTCTACAACCTCGAGGCGACGCCCGCAGAGTCGACGTCCTACAGGTTCGGAAGGCTTGACAAGAAATACCACCCCGACATCATAACTTCCGGGGAGAAAGAGCCGTTCCTCACGAACTCCACGCAGTACCCTGTAGACAAGACTGAGGATGCTGTCGAGGCGCTCGTCCACCAGAACGACATCCAGCCCCTGTACACAGGAGGGACCATATTCCACACCTTCCTCGGCGAGGCTGTATCAAGCGGGGAATCGTGCAAGAAGCTCGTGCAGAAGATAGCTTACAACACGAGGCTGCCGTATTTCTCCATAACCCCCACTTTCTCCGTCTGCAAGGAGCATGGCTACATCAAGGGAGAGCACTTCAACTGCCCGACCTGCAAAGGTCCTGCCGAGGTCTATTCAAGGATTGTCGGCTACTACAGGCCTGTGCAGAACTGGAACGAGGGCAAGCAGGAAGAATTCAGGTTCAGGGAAGAGTTTTCAGAGAAGAAGACAATGGAGAACACGCTTCCTGGAGAGCTGATGGCAACAAGCAGCAAGGTGAAGGCCAAATGATATCGCAGTACAAGTTTTTCATGACGCCCATGTGCCCGGACTGCAGCGAGATAAAGGAATTCCTGACATCAACCACAGTGAAGCTCAAAGGCGAGATTGTCGACGCCTCGACAGACGAGGGGCTGAAGGAATCGCAGAAGTACGGTGTCATGGGGGTACCGACCATGGTCTTCCTTGACAAGGAAGGAAAGGAAGAGAACAGGGCCTCTGACATCGATGATATCAGGAAGATACTGGACAACAAGAGCCTGCTTGATATCTGATTTTTCTTTTTCAATTCAGAAGAAAATGCTGCCGATAAAAGGACTCCAGAAGATGAGCCTGATAGACTACCCGCCCCATACGGGCTGCGTGGTCTTCATCGGCGGGTGCAATTTCCGATGTCCCTACTGCCAGAACCCCGGCCTTGTCAGGGATATTGATAAACAGCCCACTATACCCGAGGATGAGATATTCGAATTTCTGCAGGAGCGAAGGAAATGGCTCGATGCCGTGGTAATCACAGGCGGCGAGCCTACTCTTTATCCAGACCTCATCCCATTCATCGAGAGCATAAGGTCGATGGGCTACAGGGTCAAGCTCGACACCAACGGCACGAACCCCGGGCTTCTGGAAAAGCTCCTTCCCATGCTCGATTACGTTGCCATGGACATAAAGGCGCCTGAAGCTGGGTACAGGGATGCTACGAGGATGGATGTCGTGATGGATGACATCAACAGGAGCATAAGCCTCATAAGGGAGAAGGCAAAGGATTACCAGTTCAGGACGACGGTTGTCCCGGAATTCTTCAGGGGGGATGATGCAATCGAGATTGGGAAATGGCTCAAGGGGAGCAGGAAGTACGTTATGCAGCAGCTCAGGTTGGACATGCCTGTGCTTGACGAGGGATTCATTGCAAAACCGTATGAGAAAGAGCAGCTGGAGAAGTTCAGTGAGGTCCTGAAGAATTATTTTGACGAAGTGGAGATTGTCGGGATCTGACTATGCCATAGATACCGGCAAATCAACATATTTAAATATAATACGCAGGATACTCCTGAAAATGCCCGACAAAAGGCCATCATGGGACGAGTATTTCATAGAGATAATGCGCTCTGTGGCCAAGAGGGCGACATGCGACAGGGGCAAGAGCGGATGTGTGATAGCCAGGGACAACAGGATCCTTGTCACAGGCTACGTGGGATCTCCGAAAGGGACGCCGCATTGCGATGAAGCAGGGCATGAGCTCAAAAAGACCATGCATGATGACGGCTCGGTCTCCCAGCATTGCGTCAGGACCACGCATGCAGAGCAGAACGCAATCTGCCAGGCTGCAAAGCTAGGAATATCTGTCGACGGAGCGACACTCTACTGCAGCATGACTCCATGCTACGTGTGCGCAAAGATGCTGATAAACGCAGGAATTAGAAGGGTGGTCTGCGAGAAGAGATACCATCAGGGCCAGGACTCGGAACGGATCTTCAGGTTGGCCGGAGTGAAGCTTGAGGTCCTGCATGATGAGGTCGAGAACTACAAGGACATGTGATTTAGATGGCACTTAGTATATTCAACACGCTTTCAAGGAAAAAAGAAGATTTCAGGCCGCTGAAAAAGGGCCAGGTCACCTTCTACAGCTGCGGCCCGACAGTCTATAATTTCGCGCATATCGGGAATTTCAGGGCATACATGACATCCGACATCCTCAAGAGATACCTGGAATACTCGGGCTACGATGTCAGGCACATAATGAACATAACAGATGTAGACGACAAGACAATAAGGGACTCTAAAAAGGAAGGCGTGAGCCTGAAGAAGTTCTGCGACAGGTATGAGAAGGCATTCTTCGAGGACTTAAAGACCCTGAACATCGAGCCTGCAGATGTCTTTCCCCGGGCGACGGAATCCGTACCAGAGATGGTGAAGCTTATAAATATCCTGCTTGACAAAGGCATCGCCTACAAGACGCATGACGGCATCTATTTCAAGATATCGAAATTCAAGGACTACGGCAAGCTCTCGAAGATCGACCTTTCGGAGAGGAAGGCAGGCTCAAGAGTGGCATCCGACGAGTACGACAAGGAGAGCGTGCATGATTTTGCTCTTTGGAAATTCTGGACACCTGATGACGGCGACGTTTTCTGGGAGACAGACATAGGCAAGGGCAGGCCCGGCTGGCATATCGAATGCTCTGCAATGTCCATGGAGAACATCGGCGAGAGCATCGACATACATTCAGGAGGCGTGGACCTCATATTCCCGCATCACGAGAATGAGATAGCCCAGAGCGAGGCTGCGACAGGAAAGCCTTTCGTGAAGTACTGGTTCCATAACGAGTACATACTTGTCGACGGCAAGAAGATGTCCAAGTCCCTCGGGAATTTCTTCACACTCAGGGACATCCTGAAAAAAGGCTACAGGCCGAAGGCTATCAGGTACCTGCTCCTCTCTGCAAACTACAGGCAGCCATTAAATTTCACTTTCGAGGGCCTTGACGCGGCCCAGAACGCAGTGGACAGGCTCAGGGATTTCATGGACAGTCTTGATTCTGCAAAAGGGAAGATTGACAGCTCTGAGATAGACAGGTTCCTGAAGGACGCAATGGAAGGGTTCTCGGAAGAGATGGACAATGATCTCAACATCAGCGGCGCGCTTGCAAAGATATTCGAGCTTGTCAAGGAAGTGAACAGGCTTGAGCTCAGCAAAAAAGACGCAAGCCGGGTCAGGGATGCGATGATGCGCTTCGACAAGGTCCTGGGAATCCTGGAGAAGGAGAAAATCGAGATCCCTGAAGAGGTCCTAAAGCTCGTGGAGGAAAGGGAGAAGGCAAGGAAGGCAAAGGATTTCAGGGCAGCTGATTCTGCACGGGACAAGGTCATGAAGTTGGGTTTCTCAATCGACGACACGCCTGACGGGCCGAAGCTCAGGAAGAACTAGGGTCTCTTGCGTTTTTGGGCATGGCTCCTGTATTTTGTGACAAACATGGCTGAACATGTCACGAGCATGATGATGTAGAATATCTGGTTGTAGGTTAACCATCCGATCCTCGGTCCGACCCTGAAGAATTCTATGATTATCCTGATGAACGAGTAAAGCCCAAAGTTAATCAGGACCAAGGCGCCATCGAATAGTTTTTTGTGCTTGAGCTTCTGCACCACCCCGAAGACAAACAATGCGTTCAGAAGGTCGTAGAGCTGGGTCGGGTGCCTCGGCCCGCCCAGGTAATCGACAGCCCATGGGATGTTGTGCTGGACGAGCTTGCCGTAGCAGCATCCTGCAGAGTAGCAGCCGACCCTGCCTATCGCAAGCCCTAGCATGAATCCGATCGACGATATGTCCAGGAGCCTCCATATGTTGGTCTTCTTCTTCCGCCTGATGACAAGATAATATATTGCACCTGTTAACACTGCGCCGAAGAAACCACCGAACGAGGACAGCCCTGATTTTGAGGGGTCGAAGAACAGGACAAATGAACGCCAGAACCCTGCCCTGTAGAAGAAGATGAAATAGAAGAGTCTTGACATGGCAAGTCCGCCGAGGAGGCAGGATATCCAGAAATAGACCACCTGTCTTATGTCATACTCCTTTCTTATAGCTTCTCTGACAGCAAGAAAGAATGCGACTATTCCTGCAGTGACAGCTGTGAAGAGGTATGTGGGGATATGTCTCGGCCCGAACTTGAGTGCGCCTATGGCAAATGCCGGGAAGACTATTAGCACCTGGTGGGTATGGTAAGGGATTATTTTTACCTACCCTATGTGCCTACATTTCCCTGGTTTGTCGCGCTGTCGCCTGAGTCACAGCCGTTGTTTCCGCAGCTCGAACAATTACTGCAACCACATCCGCTGTCGCTCTTGTC
>CAYXZQ010000030.1:0-23651 GCA_964469935.1 uncultured Methanosarcinales archaeon | reverse complement strand
CCTGTGACGGGGTTCTCATTCATCCCCTCGTCTGACAGCGAACTCTCAAAAGGGGTAAGCCTGCGGTTGGTCATCGGCAACAGCAATATCAAGCCCAACCCCCTGCTTGACCCAAAGACCCTGACACCAGCGATAAAGGAGGCTTTCAGGCAATGGTGAGCAAGAAGGCACAATTGGGCATCCCTGACAGGACAGTCAAGATAATCCTGTATGGCTTCATCCTGACTGCGGTGGTGTTCGCGTTCGTCGCTTTTGCCTATTCATTCAGGACACCATATGTACCGAAAGACCTTGACATGGCGCTCCTTGTGCAAAGATTCACAAACACCTGCTTTCCATACCAGGACAAGGACACGCTGAGGTACTATCCCGGCACCATCGATGTCTCAGCCTTCACCCAGGAGAGGCTGGACATGTGCTTCTACCTCGAAGGCGATGTCCCGGCGAGGGCGTTTCTGCTCAAGCTCGAATACGGGAAGGATTCAAAGACACTGAAGACCAGCAACTGGTTGGAGAACAAGAATTTCGGGACCATCACCAAGCATGTCCTGGTCTATTCAGGCGGTGCGACGCAGATGGGTGTTTTGATTGTAGGTTACGAGGAGCCGTGAAGATGGGAATGATGAAGAGGAAAAGAGGGACTATCTACGACTGGCTGGATACGATGATATTCATAATCCTGGCATTCTTCGTGATGCTTTTCCTGTTCTATTCGACTGCGTCGGCAAAGAGTGTTACAGACAATATCATCAAGGAGAAGGCGGACGATGCGACAGCCAGGCAGGACCTTATCAATTTCCTAAGGCTGAGGGTCTCGGACGTGGTGCAGGAAACTCAAACCTTCCCGCCCGAGTCCAGGAACATGACTTTCGCCCAGTTTTTCTCGTGGTGGGAGTTCAGGAAGCATACAAGGCCCGGACTCTCTGATGATAATATCGAAAAGCTCAACAAGGGGATCGCATCAGTTTTCGGCCCTGAGTACGGCAAATGGGAGCTGCAGGTGGTCCAGGACGACAACAATGTCATTTACAGGTACGGCAATCAGCCTGTCTATCCTAAGGTTACCGTGGACTACCTGCCGACATACGCAGGCAACACGCTCATGGCCGTGCTATACACACCGGGCAGCGAAAAATGAGAATGAGAATATCAAAAAAAGCGATTCTCGGCACATTCACAGTATTCGCTTTGATACTGGGGCTCATCACTTTCATCTTCGTTTCCCAATCCTACGGCAGCAAGGGCGAGAACAGGGTGATAGGCACGACCCAGCTTGAGCTGATGAGCTTTGCGGAGAAAGGGGAGAGCGCCATGCTCTACATTGACGAGAGCGCGAAGATGGCTGCAGCCCAGGCAGGCAATGAGCTTGCAAAAAACGGAGGATACTACAATGAGACTCCGCATGAGACATATCTCGGCTTCTCTGTCTGGGATTACAGGACATCGCAGCTGCCGACAGACATACTCGGAAATTTCAGCAGTTACATGGACATATTCCTCGACAGGTATCTCGCGAGATATTCCGACATTTACATCCCGCCGGACAATTATGACTACTGGTATTCGCAGGGGAGGCTCAAGGGTTTTGCAGGCTCAGACCTGGTCGTCACAGGCCAGGGCACGGGTACGGGCGTGGGCAGCCCTTCTGATGACAACAACAAGATTGTCCAGGCAGTGGAGAACGAGGACTTAGGCAACATGGCCCGCAAATACGCAACCCTGTACAGCGGGCTGCCATATGTATGGGGAGGGGAGTCGCCCTACACATACGATGTCTCACTGAGCGACCAGAAGGACAACCCGAACAGCATATTCAAGGGAGTGAGCCTCGAGAAATACCAGCCTGCGGGCAACAGCAGGTCAGGCGAGCCCACTGTCCCCGGATTCGACTGCTCAGGCCTCTTCTGGTGGATATTCAGGCACGCGGGAATCATCGACCAGAGGCTCACTGCAGAAGGCTACTATGAACTTGCCCAGGCAGAATGGCAGAAGGTCTGCCTAAAGGATGAATGCACCAAGGACTTCATGTCCAGCCCGTTCAATGTCCAGCAGGGCGACGTATTGTTCATCGACCCCTGCACGAGCGGTGTCTGCCATATCGCTGTCTATACAGGTGACAGCCAGATAGTGGAATCGGCTGGTGGCACAGGCGTTATCATGCGAAAGATACCAGAAAGCTATTACCCGGGCGGAAGCGTAGGGATTGTTGCTATATACAGGCCGGTCCTGGGGAAGATTGCGACCCTCAACAAGCCTGCCAGCACCCAGGCAGTATACGACATCCCGTCACATCCCCAGGAGATATCATATTCAGTCAGGCCTTCATTCACCATAGACACTGATTTCAGCCCTGACACGTACAAGACCCTGAGGGAGGACGGATTCAATCTCTATAAAGCCATCTTCCAGTGCCAGTCAAAAGGCTGCGTGCAGCAGCAGCTCACTAAGCTCGGCCTTGGCTGGAGCCTGGACTGCGGCGGAGAAGACCTGGCATATTACGACCTGGTAGAGCAGCTTGACCAGTGCAGCAAATCTGCTGACGAAAACTGCGTCTGCTCAGTCGACCTAAGCAAGAAAGACGGTTATGCAGAGGAAGAATATGAGATCGGACTGGAAAAGAAAGACAGTAAGACAGGTTTCATCTTCGACAAGCATAATATCCTGGTGGACGCCCCTGTGCTCGTTGCGACAAGCTATGCCAAGGGCGAGCCTCATGTGACCACGGCAGCTGTCCCAATGGAAGAGGGCAATGTCGTCATCCAGCTGGAATACGGCAGCAAGGGCCTGAACAAGGCAGAGCTCCAGATACCGGGTCCGGTCGATGCATGGCCGTTCGGCAGGGATTTCCAGCTCGGAAGCAGCGCCAAGGTATACAAGTCTCCTGCAGGCCTCGCATTCATAGACATCGATGATTTCAATGACGAAAAGAACGACTACAGGTCCCTGCCGTCATGCAACATACCAGAAGAGAGGATATACCGCTTCTGCGCCCCATCAGACAGGAAGATGCTCGTCTTTGACAACGGCCAGCTCACCTACAGCAAGATACAGTACAGGTTCGCAATAAAAGTGGGTGATTAGAATTCCACGAACTCTATCTCATGCTTGTCTGTATTGTAGAGTACGATGCTCGGCTTTCCGAGCCTGCCGAGGATCTCGCCGGGATTGACAAGAAGGGTCTTTCCCCTCTGCTCGCTCCTCTTGACATGAGTATGCCCGTGGAAGACCACGTCGTACTTGAATGTGTCAGCAAGGCCTTCTGCATATGTGTCGTAGTGCGTCACTGCAATCCTCTTCTTACCGAGTTCAAGCTCTGCAAGGTCGCCGTGGTGCGTGACATTCTCCGATGCTTCGCATTTTTTTGGCGTATTGTACCTGTCCTCAACATTCCCGAACACTACATGCACAGGCACCCCTGCCTTGTCAAGCTCTTCTATCATGAAAGGCGCACAGAGATCGCCGCAGTGTATGATTGCCTCAGCCTTCTTCTGCTTCAGGATTCCGATTGCCTTGTTCATGTTCCCCATGTTGTCATGGGAGTCGCTCATTATGCCTATCAGCATGCTGATGGATGACTGTTTAATGATATTTAAAAATTTTGCTTCTTTCCAACCTAAAAGCTTATATATAAATCCCTCATCCTTGAGAGCGGGGTGCAGAAACATGATAAATATGCCTTATGAGGACATAATTAAGAAGATAAAGGCCGGCAGCAGCATATCCGACGATGACCTGAACAGCAGGATCAAGAAGAAGATGGATCAGCTCTCGGGGCTCATATCCAAGGAAGGCGCTGCCTACATAGTCGCAAACGACCTCGGGGTGAAGCTGATACAGGCAGAGGGCATGGTGAAGCTCGACAGCCTCTACGCAGGCCAGAGGAACATCGAGACAGCAGGGATCGTGACGAGAATCTTCGACCTCATAGAGTTCGAGAAAGAGGACAGGAAGGGAAAGGTACGGAGCCTTATACTTGCCGATGACACGGGCCAGGCAAGGATAACTGCATGGCACGACCAGACTGCGCTTCTTGACAAGGTCAAGGAAGGCGACACCATAAAGGTCGTAAACGGCTTTGTCAGGAACAACCAGGGGCAGAACGAAGTGCACCTCAACGACAGGAGCAAGATAGTGAAGAACCCTGAAGGCATCACGATTAAGAACGTGAAGGTCATGCAGAAGGCTGAATTCTCCAGGAAGAAGATAAGCGAGCTCCAGGAGAACGAGCAGAACATCGAGGTCTTCGGGACAGTCGTCCAGGTATTCGACCCCAGGTATTTCGAGCAGTGCCCCCAGTGCAGGAAAAAGCCGTCCCTGGCCGAGGGGGAATACGTATGCGCCGAGCATGGGAAGATTACGCCTGTCTACGGCTATGTCACCAACATCGTCCTTGATGACGGCTCTGACAGCATCAGGGCAGTGATGTTCCGGGAGCAGATGCAGCAGCTGTTCGGCAAGACCGACCAGGAGCTTTTGGGCTACAGGTCAAACATCGAGAAGTTCGAGGAGCTCAAGACCGCGCTCCTGGGCGAGCAGGTGGTCGTAGCAGGAAGGGTCGTGCGAAACGACATGTTCGACAGGCTCGAGCTGCGCGCGTCCAAGGTAATGACCGACATAGACCCTGAGAAGGAGATTGCAAAGCTCAAGGCAGATTCTGCCAAAAAAGAGCCTGTGCAGGGCGATGTCCCGAAAAAAGATGAAAAAGAGGAATTAGCAGATACCTCCGGGACAGATGCAGAGGATAATGATTCCACAGAAAATGAAGTCGAGAAGGAAGAGACAAGCCCGAGCGTTCCTGTAAAGGCTGATGCAGATGACTCTGCCATTGGAGAGAAAGCCGGAGAGGAGGCTGAATCTGCACCCTCAGAACCGACTATGCAAACTTCAGCCGGAACCGAACCTGCAAAGGAAGAAAAGCCGGCAGTAGGCAGCATGGAAAACAAATCAGATGACGACAGCCCGGTTGAGAAAGAAGATGAAGATGTTGACGGGCCGGAGGAAGAAAAGGAGAAGCTGCCGTCGATAGATGACCTATGATGTTCAGGACGCATATCGTCGTTTCGCTTCTTGTCGCATTGATTGTCTTTCCCATGTATTCTCTCGACAATGCACTTTTTCTCATGGTATTTCTGATAGGGGCGCTCTTTCCTGACATCGACACGCCTGGATCATTCATAGGCAGGTGGTTCAGGCCAATCGGATGGTTGTCCTCCCACAGGGGCATATTCCATTCTATACTTATGCTCATCGTTCTTTCAGGGGCCCTGCTTCTCATCAGCAGGCCGCTTGCATTCGTTTTCGCACTCGGCTATGCGACCCACCTGATCCTTGACATGCTCAGCTATGAGGGCATCAGGCTGTTCTACCCTTTCGGGCTCAGGTTCAGGGGATTTATGAAGGTCGACGGGATTCTGGAGAAGCTGATCTTTTCAGGGTCGCTCGTAACCGGTTTTTTGCTGCTCTTAAGATGATACAGATCGACGGTTCAATGCATGAAGGAGGAGGCCAGATAATCAGGACAGCGCTTGCACTCTCGACACTGACAGGAAAGCCTTTCACAGCAGATAATATAAGGCACGGCAGGCGTGAGCCCGGGCTCAAGGCCCAGCATCTCTCATGCATACACGCACTTAAGGAGCTCTCAGGAGCATTTGCAGAGAAGGCTGAGCCCGGCAGCGAGATGCTCGTCTTCACACCAGGAAAGATTGTGCCCAAGACCCTTTCGGTCGACATCGGCACAGCAGGCTCGATAACTCTCCTTCTCCAGTCCATTCTCCTGCCATGCTGCTTTGCTGATGGCAAGACCCGGCTGAAGATAAGAGGAGGGACTGACGTTAAATGGAGCATGCCAATCGACTATTTCACTAACCTTGTCCTGCCGCACTACAAGGGGCTTGCAGAAATAAAGGTGAATGAGATGAAGAGAGGTTTCTACCCGAAAGGCAGCGGGTTTCTTGATATCACCATAAGGCCCAGGGAAAGAAAAGATACAGCGAGGCTGGAACTTGTCAAAAAACAAGTAATCAGCAAGATAAGCGGGGTATCGTCGGCATCATCCGAACTCCGCCAGGCAGATGTCTCAAAGCGCCAGGCTTCTGCAGCGAAGAAGAAGCTCTCGAGCCTTGACATACCTGTGAAGATAGTAGAGGAGTATACAGAGACAGAATCCACCGGGACTGTGATAACCCTCTGGGCAGGGGACATGGGCTCATCCGCCTTGGGCGAGAGGAGGAAGCGCGCAGAGGCTGTCGGAGCAGAGGCTGGAGCTGAATTGCTGGTCCTGTTATGCTCAGATGCTGTCGTCGACAGCCACCTGGCTGACAATCTCATCCCCCTCATGGCCCTGCACGGCGGCAGGATCAGGACATCAGAGATGACCGGGCATATGCTCTCAAACATAAACGTTTGCGAGAAGTTCCTCGACGAAAGATTCTCGGTCGATGAGCAAAGATTTCTGATTGAGACGGCATGAGACGGCGATAGGTTTAAATATGCATGTCCAAATAATCCAGGAACAGGTGGGAATCATGAAGAAAAAACATGACTTTGCATTCATAAGCGTCATCGGGAAGGACAGGAAAGGGATTGTCGCGACAATCTCAGGCTACCTATACAAGACCAGCATAAATATCGAGGACATAACGCAGAAGATAATGGAAGGCCATTTCGTCATGGTCATGCTCGTCGACATCAAAGACTCAAAAAAGTCTCTAGAGGTGCTCAGGACCGACCTGAACAAGATAGGCAAGAGTATAGGGCAGCGTATCCAGATCCAGCACGAGAACATCTTCAAGATGATGCACAGGATATAAAATGACCATAACGCCCGAAGAGGTCTTTGAGACCGCTGAGATGATCCTGCATCACAACCTGGACATCAGGACCACGACCCTAGGCATCAACCTCAAGGATTGCATACATTCTGACTTTTCAAGATTCAAGGATAATGTCTACAGGAAGGTCTGCTCCAATGCGAAGAACCTTGTCAGGGAGGCAAGAAAACTGGATCAGAAATACGGCATCCCGATCGTCAACAAGCGGGTATCTGTGACTCCTGTAAGCCTAATAATGGAGAG
The DNA here is from genome assembly GCA_964469935.1 of uncultured Methanosarcinales archaeon. Lineage (GTDB taxonomy): Archaea > Nanobdellota > Nanobdellia > Woesearchaeales > DSVV01 > CAYXZQ01. The sequence continues at coordinate 16,575 of CAYXZQ010000030.1, read as the reverse complement.
CCACTGTTCGAGGCAGAAATTCCTCGAGATGGCAAAGACCCTTGACAAGGCTGCAAAGGACGCGGGAATCGATTATGTCGGCGGGTTCGGTGCTCTTGTCCAGAAAGGGCTGACCAAATCAGACATGATACTCATCGAGTCCCTGCCTGACGTACTATCTAACACAGACACAGTCTGCTCATTTCTCAATGTAGGCTCGAATGTTGCAGGGATGAACCTCGACGCTGTCAATCTCATAGGCAACATGCTCAAGCTCACTGCAAGGAACACAAGTAACGGCATCGGATGCGCGAAATTCGTGGTGTTCGCAAACGCCCCCGAGGACAACCCTTTCATGGCAGGGGCCTTCCATGGAGTCGGCGAGCCTGATATCAGCCTCAACATAGGCATCAGCGGTCCGGGAGTCGTGAGGAGCGTGGTCGAAAAAAACAGGGACTGCGACCTCACACAGCTATCAGAAGTCATAAAGAGGACAGTGTTCAAGATAACCAGGGCTGGCGAGCTCATAGGAAGGGAGCTTGCAGAGAACCTGAAGATCCCTTTCGGCATCGTCGACATATCCCTCGCATCGACCACAGCTTCTGGAGATAGCGTGGCAAGGGTCATCGAGAGCTTCGGCATAGAAAGGATAGGCGCCCACGGTTCGACACTTGCTGTCGCGCTCCTGATGGATGCTGTAAAGAAAGGCGGAGCCATGGCAAGCGGCAATGTCGGAGGGCTCTCAGGCACGTTCATTCCCGTGAGCGAGGACATGGGCATGGTCGAGGCAGTGAAGAAAGGCGCCCTTGGCCTTGACAAGCTCGAGGCGCTCACAGCAGTCTGTTCTGTCGGGCTTGACATGTTCGCAATCCCCGGCAACACGCCTGACCATGTGATAAACGCGATAATAGCGGATGAACTTTCAATAGGCATAATAAACAACAAGACCACGGCAGTGAGAGTAATACCTGTACCCGGTAAGAAAGTGGGTGACCTGGTGGATTTCGGCGGTCTTCTCGGGATGGCGCCTGTGATGAAAGTGAACAGGTTCTCTTCAAGGGATTTCATGAAGAGGGGCGGAAGGCTGCCTGCGCCTGTGACCAGCATGCGGAACTAATGTTCCCGATGAGCTGTTCTTATATTGATTAGAAACACATGCAAAAGATAACATAAAAAAGCAATTCTACCTGTAAGACTTCTGCCGCTTCTTCCTTGCCTTGGAGTCGTTCGGCTTTCGCATCTCCTTCCTTCTGGTGTCAGCGACAAGAAGGTGCCTGTCGTATTTGAGGAAGACTTCCCTCAAGGCTTCGCCCTTCTGCGACTCGACAAGACCCCTGGCGATTGCGAGTCTTACAGCCTCTGCCTGTGCCATGAAGCCACCGCCTGCGACCTTGACGTTAATGTCGAATTTTGCCGCAATCGGCCCGGCAAGCTGTAGAGGCTCCCTTATCTTCATCCTCGCAAGCCTTGGCATGTAGTTGTCAAGAAGCATGTTGTTTATCTTAACTGCGCCTTTCCCCTCTTTGAGCGTCGCCTTTGCCACAGCCCTTTTCCTCTTGCCTGCTACGTGTATTATCTTCATGTTCTTGCACCTATCTCCTTGCATACTTCTCCGACCGAGATGTACCTCTGGGTCCTGAGCTTCTTCGCATCAGCTCTCTCTATTGTCTCGAGTTCCTTGCCCTTCAGTTTGGCAGGGACGCCTATGTAGCACATGACCCTTCCGAATGCTGCGCTTCCCTTGGGCTTCTTGTACGGGAGCATGCCCCTGACAACCCTCCTCACGACCCTGTCAGGCTGCCTCGGGTAATAGGGACCCTTCAGCGGTATCCCCCTGTTCCTCTTCTGCCTGAAGCTGTCGATGACTTCCCTCTTCCTGCCGGTCAGTATCGCTTTTTCGCAGTTGACTATGTCGACGCTCTCGCCGAGCAGAGCCTTCTTTGCCACGACTGTTGCAAATCTTCCGACAATCAGGTTGGTTGCGTCAAGTATCATTATCCCAGTATCCTCGTCTTCTTACCCTGCGGGTTCTTCTTCATGAAATCGTAGATTGAATAAATGTCGCAGTTGGATTTTTTCAGCTTCTCCACTGCCTGCTTCGAGTACGTGAATGCAGCGATGGTTATCTTGTGGTTGAGCTCGCCTGTACCAAGGACCTTTCCCGGAACGATGACTGAATCGTTCTCCTTCGAGAACCTGTTTATCCTGGACAGGTTGACGACCCTCCTCTGCCTTGTGGGCTTCTCGAGGTCGCTTGCTATCCTCTTCCATATGGGGGCTTTCTCTTTATTCGAATGCTTCTTAAGCTCCCTTACGAGCCCCACAAGCTGTAGGTTCGATTTCATTTTTTGTTTTAATTGTTCTATTTTACGTTTATCTCGTACAACTTGCGTCAGCAAGTTGTACTTGCACGGAATTTTTACCAGGTTTTTGCCGAGAGCGTAGCTCGAGCGCAAAAAACTGCGAGGGACGGGATTCGAACCCGCGCAGCCACTAAGGCCTACGGCCCTCAACCGTAGTCATTTGACCATACTCTGACACCCTCGCGAATGTACAATGAGCGAGGACCAGAGAACACTCTGTTCTCGCTGCCCTCGCGAGCGCAAGTGTGAGCGAGGACCAGAGAACTTTTCTGTTCTCGCTGCCCTCACAAAAATGTATTTCATTTGAAGGCGTTCTTGACCTCTGCGCTGAAGTCGTCAAGAATGGCATTGTACCTTGTGATGCCTTCCTTGACCATCTTCTTGCAGTCGAGCTGCCCCCATGATTCCATGAAAAACACGAATGTATTCTTGTCATACGATACCTTGACAGCGCCCCCGCTCTCCTCCACACATGCATAGCACAAGTGGCACTTGAGCAGGTTGTCATGGTCAATAACAAGCTTGCCGTTGAAATCAAAAACATCCACAGGGCATATCTCGGCGCATGCCTTGCATGATTCTCCTTTCTTGGTTATCTCAATCTCCGGCTTGTACCTGTAGTATACCAGGCCAGGTGACCATTTCGCATGCTCCCTGCCTTCTGAAAGCTCTGCTATAGCCACCAGGTTCACTTCCTGGCCTTTCAGTAGCTTGACTAGCGGCATATTGGGGTATGCCGGCTTGACCTTGGGGTCTGCCGACTTTATGCTTGATGAATATACGGTGCCCGGGCCTTTGGAAGACAGCTTCAGCTTGAGTTCGCATTGCGCGCATCCCTTGCCTTCGCATTTGCAGTTCTTCTTCATCTTGTAAGACCTGAGGTCTGTCTCGAGCGGGACAAGTCCCAGGCGGTGCGCGAGCTGCTCATCATACAACGCAGAGTTGTTCTTCTTAATCTCGACGGTCTCGATGGCCATGACAGGAACCCTGTTCACGAAGATCCTCCTGAGAGTGTTGGCATAGCCGGGTGATACTTTTTTCAGGAGGAAAGATATCTTTGTCTTGCCTGCGTCCTTTTCCAAGAGCCTTATCTCCATTTTATACTCTCCTGCCTCTCCTGCCGCCTTTCTTCCTGCAGCCGTCGTGCGGCAGCGGAGTGACATCTTCGATTATTCCTATCTTGAGTCCCATTCTGGAAAGCGCCCTGATGGATGCCTGGGCGCCTGGGCCGGGATTCGTCGGTCCGTTGTGCCCGCCGGGAGCTCTTATCTTGACGTGTATCGCGTTGATGCCTTTTTCCTTTGCTGTCTCTGCTGCCCTTTTTGCCGCTGTCATCGCAGCTGTCGGGCTGCTCTCGAGCCTGTGGGCCTTGACGACCATGCCGCCGGAAACCCTTGTTATGGACTCAGAGCCTGTGATGTCTGTTATGTGAATGATTGTATTGTTGTAAGAAGAATATATATGGGCTATCCCCCACCTGCTGTTGTCGTCTGCCTGCTTCCGGTATGTGAACTCCCTCTTGGGTCTGGGCCTTTGCGGCCTTCTGTCATTATCAGCCATTTTTCACTTCCTTTGCCTTCTGTATGGATTCGGCGAGGGTTATCTTACCCTCATCTTCCTTTGACACGATATAGCTCGGCACAGTCACATGCCTGGAATCCACGATGACATGCCCGTGTATTATGAACTGCCTTGCCTGCTTGACAGTCGTCGTTAGCTTCTTCTCGAAAACGACGGACTGGAGCCTTCTCTTCAGCAGGTCCTCGACACTCAGGCCGAGAACCTCGTCAAGTCCTCCGTTTGCAGGCAATAGGCCGAAACGCTGAAGCCTTTGGAGCAGTTGACTTTTTTCCTTCTCAAGCTGAGGCGTGTTTGCTGTTGCGCATTTCTTCGCCTGGCCCTTGAATCTCTGGAGGAGCGTCTGGAATTTCCATATCTCTTTCTTGTTAACAAGACCATAGTCTTTCATTAGCTTCTTCTCTGTATCGATCCTTTCCTTTTCCCATGGATGGGATGGCGTGTTGTACTTCTTCTTGGGTTTCTTGGGATCTCCCATTTTCTTTACCTTTTCCTCTTGACGCCTGTGACCTTGCCCTTGTTTCTCCTGAAATTGGATCTTGTCCTCTGGCCCCTGACAGGAAGCCCGGCTTGGTGCCTGAGACCTTTATAAGATTTCGTCTTCTTCATCCTTCTCAGGTCAATGTTATGGATAAAATCAAGATCAGATGTGAGAATGTGCCTGTCCTTTCCAGACTCGTAGTCCTTCCTCCTGTTGAGCATCCACTCGGGAAAGCCGAACTTCGCAGGGTCCCTTATTATCTCATCAAGCCTGTCGATCTCGTCCTTGCTGAGGTTGCCTGTCTTTGCTGTCTTGCTCATACCTGCGGTGAGGCAGACGCTGTTCGCGAATACCGGACCTATGCCCTTTATCTTCTTCAGCGCATGCATGATAGGCTTGTTCCCGTCAAGGTCAGTATTGACAATCCTTACGATGTGCCTGAAGGTCTGTTTTTTAACTTCTGCCATTTTGCTTTCGGCCAGCATAGCTCATAGAACCCAGTAAGTATTGCAGCCCTATACTGCGCTCGACTGAACTCGGGCTAATTTGTGGCCTAGGTCCTGAGAACCTAGAGGTTATATTTAAATGTTGGGGTTTTGGATTGTTTAGAAAAAAGCGCCCGGGACGGGCTTCCTTGAAGTTGACGAAGTCAACGAAAGGCACAAGAAAACAGTAAGGTTTTCGCAGGACCTTGAAGCACGAAGTGCGAGAGGTCAAGGAAAACGTATGTTTTCCGCCGATGTTCATATCACGGACCCGTGTAAATGAAAATAAACGCCGGGGACGGGATTCCCAGAGTACGAAGTACGATGGGTGACGAGAATCCCCGATTCTCGGAATCTTCAAATCACGGCTCCAATTGAATGAAATGAACGCCGGGGACGGGATTTGAACCCGCAAGACCAATGGTCACAGGATCTCTGCAAGTACAGCGTGGTCTCATACCAGCTGAACGCTGATAGCAATCCTGCGCAGTACCAGGTTGTGCCACCCCGGCAACATTTTGTCGGCAATTCTTCGAATCGCCTTAAACTCTTGGCCAAATCCGCTTAAGTACAACTTGCCTTCGTCAGGTTGTACGAATCTTGCATGAATTGGCAAGACTTAAAACTGAAGTTCTGGAAATTATGTCATTTTTTAAAATCTTCGTTTTTAGCAACAAGATTTATAAATAATGGGCGATTCATCGGCTCCAGCGAGGTAGGGCAGCCAGGAGTGCCCGTCGGGCTCATAATTGTCTGAAAGGCATTAGGAAACCCGGAGGTCAGAGGTTCAAATCCTCTCCTCGCTACTTTCTTTTTATTCGTACAACTTCCAGAAAAAAGAATCATATTCTAAACAATCCACTCCAGCGTCTCTTCGAACAGTTCCTGCTCAGCTCCCTCTTCTACAAAACCATGCGTCGCCCCATCCACGACAACCGATTCATGCTTTACCCTGACTTTATCCAGATAAGGTTTCCACAGGCCGTGATTATGATGATTCCCTGCAAAAATGAATTTGCATGGGACTGTGATTTTTCGGACCAGCTCATCCGGGTCTGCAGACATCCAGTCTTCGATCATCTGCTTTCCGACGATTATGTCCTTTCCCCAGTGAAGGATATACTTGTCCAGATCAGCATCGTATTCTCCGTTTTTTTCCTCGATGCTCCTGAATCCCGTTGCAGGGTCCCAAAGCACGATCTTTGAGACAGCTGACAGATCAGAATTCAATATCACCAGGCATCCGACGCTGTGCCCGATAAGGACCAGGTCCTGGTATCTGTCCTTGAATGAATCAATCACGACCTGCAGGTCCCTGACATGGGTTGCAATGGAGCTCTCAGTCAACGGCCTGGCACGGGCTTGCCTTGCATAGAAATTGAACCTGAACGTGTCAAGACCCTTTTTCAGGAAGAACGGGGCTGCATTGAAATAATGATGCTCGCTCTGGCTTCCCGTGAGCCCGTGCACAAAAATCAACAATGTCCGGTTATCGCCTGAATCAAGGGTCCCGTAGATTATATGACCGTCAGGGGTTCTCAGCTCGATGTTTTTTCTCATATGGATGATGATTGTTGATGAATATATATATATATAATTTTCCTCAAATCAGACAACAAAGAAATCCACGTCATCCTTCACGACATTACCAAAATCGTCCCTGCACTGGAAATAGTATCTCTGGCTGCCCTTATCAACTGCAATGTCAGCTTCGTGATAAGTCTCGTTCACGTCATCCATCAGCCTTGTCCCCAGGTCAAGGTCCTTGTAATACCCGCACTGCGAGGGGTTGTTGGTCTGGACATACAGCACAGCACTCGAATTGTCTACCTCTGACTGCGGCCCCTTGTCCACGATCTCAAGCGCAGGCGACCTGTGCAGGACGTATAGCGTGCTCCTCGCATCCGTGTTCCTCGGTGCGTCATTGGGCATCCTGCATTCAACAGTGATGTTCTGGACATCTGCCTGGTCACCCGGGTCCTGGGTGCATGTGATGTTGTAGGTATTTTCAGTCATGAGCTGGGTATAGCATGTCGACCTGTTGCCCTTGCCTGAACATGTCATGTCATAGGTGCTGTTGTCAGCTATGTTTTTGTCCCGGCAGTTATACAGATTGTCAAGCACCAGCTCAAGCTGGACAACAGACCGGTTCATGTAAACATCGAACCTGTCCCCGCCTGTATAATTTATCCTCAGCTTCCCTCCTGTTACGTTCACGCCCGAAACATCATTCAACTCTGCGCCCTTGTGAAGTCCGAGTACGAACGACTCATTATTGAGAACTGTCTCGTTCCCTGTAAGATATATGTCCTGGGTGCACTCATAGAGACCGAGCTCGAGCCTGGGGTTCAGGGAACAGGAACCGACAGGCCTCTTCAATTCATCGTACCTATAGCTGCAGTTCATGGGCTCATTGATGTAGAGGTGCAGCCGGACAGAGCGGTTCACGACGTTAAAGACCATGTACTTCGACAGCATCCGCGCAGCAGCGAACACGTCCTGGCCAGAGACATTCAGGTATCCTGATTCCATGGCCCCGCTGACCCCGGTCTTCCTTCCCAGCACCAGGTTAAGCGGATACTCATGCCTTTCCTCGGGATTGTCCCTGCACCTGACGAATATCCTTGTGTCGGCAGTGTTGTTCACCTGCCCGGTACACAGATAGCTCCCGCCATACCTCGGGCTCATGTCAAGGCCAGAGCTTGCGCAGGAGAAAGCGAACCTCATTGCATCGTAACCCCTGTCTGAGTAATCATACCTGCAGTCAGAAGGCTCGTTCACATACATGGACACAGCCTGCATTTCATCATCCATAGTCACTGAGCCGTTTGCAGGAACAAAGCCGAGCACAACCGGGGGCCTTGTGTCATTCCTTGAATCCTCTATGCTGAACCTGACGAACATGTCCTGGGTATTGGTGTTTCCCGCCCTGTCTGTGCATTCAACAAAGAAGTAGTAGTTCCCCTTGTCGAAGCTGTCAAGGATGGTCTCGAAAAGGTTCCTGTAGAAGGGCACAAGATCAGAGAATTCGTCTATGAACTTCAGCACGAGGTCTGCGTAGGGCTCAACCTCGCTCAAGATGTCGTTCCCGGATATCATCTCATACATCTTAATCTGCACAGCATACCTGGACTTGTAGGTGTCCAGAAACTCCCTCGGCTTCTGGACCAGAGCCATGATGTCGCCCAGGTTCGTGATATTGAAGAAATCCTTGAGCTTCTGGGGGACCTTTATCCTGCCGGGGACCCTCAATGATATGTTATGGCTTGTCGAGAAACCCGAGTCGCCGAAATAATACGAGGGTGACTCGATGTACTTGAGTCTGGGAAGGTACCTCAGCCTGCAGACAGTGTCCTCTGACGTGTTTATCCTGAGGGATATCATCCTGTAGGGCTCAAGCGCAGGCGTGATCTCATAGCCCTTGTATGTCTCGGGGCTGATTCTCAGCACCGCCTCTTTTGCCTGGTAGCCTTTTGTGACAGTGGTCTTGTCGAAAATTATCCGGGGAGGCGTCTTGTCGTCAGACTGCATCTCATGGCATGAACCGACCCCGTACGACTCCTCGTAGACGCATTGCTGGCCGAGGCTCCTGCACTCGTATTCAGTGCAAGGGTGGAACGGGTCCTTTGTGCAGCTCTCACAGTCGGCCCCTCCGTAAGGCGCATGCCAGACATCGCATACTGCGGCATCAAGTATGGTGATGTCAGGAGGATTGAACGGGTTGAGGAAATCCGAGAATGACAGGTCTGACATCCGGTCAATGTAATCCATGCCCGTCGTCATGACCATGATGAAGTTGTCGTATGCCTCGACGACAGAAGGCGGTCGGAACAGAGCCTCCCTGCCAGTGTTGTTGATTCCCAGGTTGATTGTATAATCGTTCGCCTTTTTGTTGAGCCCGTCCTTGAGATAGACGTAACTCCTCGGCCTGTCGAAGAAGTCCGAGTTGAAGAACCCGCCGTAGGATATGATGTCGTTGATGTTCCTGTAGTCACCGCAGTCCCCCTGCATGTAGCAGTAGACCGCGGTGTCGTCGACCCATATGTTCGGGCACGAGAGCCCGCTGCATTCCCTTGTCTGGCTCGCCTGGGAGCATATGTCCGTGCCTGTCTCCCAGAACCTAAAGCCAGGAGGGACGTAGGGCACGCACTTCTTGTCCGTGGTCAGCCAGTCTTTCCAGGAGCAGTCCCGGTACCTGGTGTCATCGCAGCACTGCTCTGTCGTGCAGTCGCTGCAGTCCTCCCACCTATTGACCCTGCACACTGCCTTGGTCATGGACTCCCCTCCCCTGCTTATCGTCTGCTCTGTGCAGAGCTGCTCCCTGAAGTCTGCGCAGTCCTCCTCGTACTCCATACCGTCGATGCAGTAGTGCATGTACTGCCTTGTGCCGACATAATCGTATCCCTTGCCCGCGATACCGTCATAGACGCACCAGGATTCTCCGTTCTTCCTTTCAGGGCCGTCGAACTTTCCCGTGTCTGGATTGTATGTATTCATGCAGTCCTTGCATGGCCTTCCGCCGCATGAAGTGTCCATGGTGTCGTCTGTCTCAGGGCAGGTGCAGCCGGGATTGGGGTCAAACACGCCCTGCCTCGCCGTGCAGGAGGTCTCGGGAACATCCTTGTAGCAGTCCTTGTCATAGAGATTGTAGCAGCAGCCATATGCAGGCGGCTGATAATTCCAGTAGCCCTCTGAGGCCGACGGGTCCCCCTGCATCGCGAACCGGAAGACATAATCCCCCTTCGTGAGCGTATAGACCACGTCAGGGTATGGCCTGTGCTTCTCGACGTTGATCCTGTCGCCGTTGTTGTACATGAAATCTACTTCGTCGAAGGAGCCCTTCGTGTTCTCATCGTTTATTATCTCGATGCCCTCGTCATACAGCATCCCCAGCGGCTCGTTGATGTCAGTGGAGAATTCGCTGACAACCAGGTCAAGGCCCTCCCGTGTTAGCTCGATGGGATAGTCAACCCTGACATTTACGTGCTCAAGCCCGATTGTCACGTTCACAGCCATGGGGCCGGTCTTCACGTCAAACCCCTGCTTCTCGAAGACAGATAGGTCGACGCATCCCGAGAGGCTGTCCCTGATAGTATCTTCAAGCTCCTTTTCCATGTCCTGGCGCAAAAGAAGTGTTGGGATGCAGGTCCCCTGATCGTTCGTGCAGAGGTAATTGTATTTCTGGTTCTCGTACCACCTGAAATTTGCAGGGTTCAGCGTGCCGCCGTTTCTTCCTACCATCTTCACAGGCCCCTCGCTCACCTGGTCTATGCAGTTCTCCACGTATCTCTTGACAGGCTCTGTCGTGGACTTTATGATGAGGGAGTTGTCGACGCTGTTCTGGAGCCTGCCGGTTCCGAGTTCGTAGACATACATGGACAATGCCACCACTACCAGAAGTATGAGCCCTATTATAATGAACACGCTTACCTGGCTTCTTTTCATCAAGACCCCTTTTTTGATAATCCATTGCAGAGAGTGTATTTATTTGTTTTGGTTTTGTCTGAGAGATCATATCCAGCCCCAATCCAAAGATATTTATAAACATCCGGATAACTCCTGCCGGATGAAAAAGAAATACTGGCCCTGGATGGCAGTGGGGGCGATATTTTTAGTCACACTCGGAATCAGGCTCTACTTTGCCTTCATGACGCCTAATTTCAGCGATGACGACGCGTATTTCGTCCTCAGGCAGGTGGACCACATCAGGCAGACAGGCTTTCCCCTGTTCAGGGACACACTTTCATACGGAGGAAGGACTTATGTCTTTCTCCCGCTGTTCCATTACATACTTGCCTTCTTCAGCCTGTTCATGGGCACCGTGAATGCGGCAAAGATCATCCCGAATGTGTTCGCCACGTCGCTTGTGTTCATCGTGTTCCTCATCGTCAGGCACCTGACAAAGGACGACAGGATAGCTATCCTTTCGGCATTCATCAGCGGCTTCCTCCCGATATACATATCCGAGACCATAAACTCGGCGACGGTCTTGTCCATGATAATCCCCATGACCTTTCTGCTGTTCTATTTCATGCTCAGGATAAGGAGCAAGAAGTACATATACTACTACCTGATTGCCCTGTCTGTATTCATCCTGCTCTCCCCATACTCCATCCTGTTCATCCTTGCGATACTTCTATACTACCTTTTCTCATGGGTCGAGGGGTTCAAGCCGACCCGGACAGAGATTGAGATCACGGTGTTTTCGCTATTCCTTGCGATATGGTTCTATTCGATATTCTACAGGGATGCGCTCCTGATGCACGGTTTCAGCGTCATATGGCAGAACATACCCTCGGAAGTCATAAACCAGTTCTATTCAGGTGTCAACATCCTGGATGCGATATACCAGATAGGCCTCATACCGCTGCTTGCAGGCATCTACATAACTTACCACTATATCTACAAGACCAAGAGAAAGCCGTTCTACCTCACCCTTAGCCTTATGATAATCATCCTGGCGCTCCTGCTCCTCAGGTATATCCAGCTCAAGCTCGGTCTGGTCTTCATCGGCGTCATCCTCACCATACTCTTCGGCGAGTTCCTCCTTTATGCGTCCGAATACCTGGGCAGGACGAAATTCGCAAGGTACAGGAACCATCTATTCGTGCTGCTCCTTGTCGTATTCATCCTGACATCATTCATACCCTCACTGGAATATGCCGACAGGAAGATCACCGAGAGCGACCCCGGAGGCAAGGTCTTCGCGCTGCAGTTCCTCCAGAACATATCAAACCCGGACGAGGCTGTCGTGGGCTCGGTCTTTGACGGGCACCTCATAACCTATCTGGCGAAGAGGAAGAACATCATAGACTCCAACTTCCTGCTTGTCGACGCGACAGAGCGGCTCCAGGACGTCAGGACGATATACACATCGGCGATACAATCGACGCCGATAGACCTTATGGACAAATACCATGCAGGCTACATCGTCCTCACCGACGAGGCTAAAAAGTATTACAACATAACGAGGATAAGCTATGTCGATGACTCATGCTTCCCCATGATATTTTCGAGCAAGGACGTCATTGTCTACCAGAAAAAATGCTGAAAAAAATACTTACTGAAAAAAGGGCACTCGCAGCCATTGTCGTCTTCGGGGCATTGTTCCTCATTGTCCCGAACATCATCAGGCTTGAATATTTCGACAACTACATGCTCGGGCAGATACCCTATTATCATGCGAAGATCGCAAGGGACATAATGCAGGGCACGCTTTATCCCCGCAACCATTATCCGTTCGACCCTTACGATTATCTGCTCGCCTTTGCGGGAAAGCACCTGGGCATCCTGACCGCGACAAACCTGATACCTTTTGCCGCAGGCGTCCTCTCTACGATATTATTCTTCATTCTACTGAGAAGATTCGGCTTCACCCTCAACCAGACTTCGCTAATCGTCCTGTTTTGGGTCATATCCCCGCTCTACATATATTCTTTCACTGTCTCCAACCCGTTCGCGATAATCATCCTTCTCAATCTTGCAGGATTCAGCCTCCTTCTCAGCAGGAGGCTGACATGGCTCTCGATACCTGTCTTCGCCATCATACCCTTCTTCGGTATACAGCATGCCGTGCTTACCATACTCCTGATATTCTTCTACTCAATCAAGGACAGGGAGAGGCTCAGGCAGTGCACGGCAGCAGTCCTTCTCCTCTTTGCCATCAGCGCCTGCCTTGTCTATTTCGGCATCTACGGCCTGCAGAACCACGCTTCATTCGGGGAAACAAACCTTCTCCAGGACAATATTGTCGGCCTCGGGGCTGTCCTTGGATTCAGCCTTATAACGGTCATCCTGGCCATGATAGGCCTTCTCAAAAGCTGGAACAAAAGAAACATATTCGCATCAATCTACATCATGCTGATCCTGCTCTTCACTGCATCTTATTTTCTCAACATCCAGTTCAAGTTCATACTGAACATCGGCATATCCCTCTACGCCGCACTCGGGCTGATCGCGATAATCAGGATGAAGTGGGAGCAGAAGCTCATCAGGAACCTCACCCTTATGATACTTATCCTGGGCATCTCCTTCTCGTCCATGTTCTACGTGTACAGGCTATCATTCATGGGACCGAGCATAGCAACCATCAACAACCTGGAATGGCTCGGCAACAATTCAGTCCATGGTGACGTGGTCCTGTCCGATTACCGGAACGGCTACTGGATAGAGTATTTCTCAGGCAGGGAAGCTGGAGTAAGCCCGGACTCGACGAGGGAGACCTACAACGAGACCCTGCAGCTTCTAAGGACAAGGAACGAGGAAAAAGCGTTGGTCCTCCTGGAAAAATACCATATCAGATACGTATTCATCGATTCGAAGACGCTTGAGGACATGAAGGATGGGAACAACCGCATAGGCCTGCTCTTCCTGATGCAGAACAGTGCGGATTTCGAGATGGTCAGGAAAAACCAGGGATTTGAGATTTGGAAATTTACTGGTAGTTGATTGAATAATGTCCTGGGTAAATTTTATAAGTTAATCCATCTATCCCGGCCCAAGAGAGGCAGCCTTGATGAAAAAAAAGATTATCAAAACGAGATGGAACCTGCTGTTCGATCCTAAGGCAGGATACCGTGAGCTACTTGACGTGACATTTGAGCAGTCCCTTATAGAATATCTTCTCCTGGTGCTGTTTCTCGGCGTGCTTTCAGCGGTCTTCATCTTCTTCTCTAATATCATAAAGGCTGTCTATATTGGCATCCTGTACAAGGCGGACATCCAGTTCATGAACATGCTCAACTACACCCTGGGGCAGGCCAGCGGCACAATATTCTTCTATTTTTTTGCAGGGACCTTCATCCTGTTCGCGATAAGCTTAGTCGTGGATGGTTTTTTCAGGGATATAAAGTATATCAGGCTCCTCCAGATATTTTTCATAGCCTTGACCCCTTTCCTGCTATTCGGCTGGATCCCCTTCCTCTCGTACACCCTGCTCATCTGGAGCATCTTTCTGCTCGTGCAGGGCATAAGGTATGAAAAGACCCAGAAAAAGGTGGTCAGGACATCGATCAACAACAGGGATTAAGATGAAAAAAAGAACCCAGATGAGATACAGCAGGACAAAGATAATCATCTTTGCGATAATCGCGTCCATAGTGCTGTACCTGGCAGGAGTGATGAGTGGGCTGCAGGCGAACAAGGTCCTGGAGAAAAAGACTACGCAGGACATTCTCTCCCTGAAAAATGAGACCCAGGGCGACTTTGACTACCTGAAGCAGGGTACCCAGGAGCAGATTAATTCGCTCCAGGACTACGTGTCATTCCTTGATACTAACCTGAAAAGCACGCAGCTCGAGCAGTCGTACGCCGACACGCTCTCAACCCAGGAGAAATGCAATTTCTCGATGATAACGATGAAGTTTTTGTTCAAGGACCTTGACTACTACTGGAAGATATTCTCATTCAGGCTCGAGGAGTATGAGAACACCCACCCACTCACGCCGGACTACCTCGCATTGCGGAGACAGTATACCCAGCTCTCCATAAGGACCTACATCCTGGCAAAGAACATGCACGACACCTGCGACAGCTCTATGGTCTATGCCCTGAATTTCTACTCTGAGAACTGCACGGCCTGCGTCAGGCAGGCTGACGAGAACGAGCGTTTCCTGAGGATGGTCTCGGGCAAAGGCTCCGAGATAATACTGTTTCCCATAAACATAAATTCCCAGGAGCCGATAGTGCAGCTGATTAAAGAGTTCTACGGCATAAACAGGACCCCAGCAATACTTGTCGATGAAGACCTTTACCAGGGAAGGGTCTTTACAGCCGAGGAGCTGGCTTCCAAACTGGACTTCGGAGGCGATGCCTCGAAGACTGCCATCGGAGCCAACATCACTAAACCTGACGACAGGGGGAACAGCTCAAGATGAAGCGGTCATGGCAGATTGCGGTGCTTGCGGGAGCTATCTTCATAATAATGATAGCGGTAGTTGTCGGGTTCCTTACCACTGAGGTTGGAAAGAAGCCCATTGTCGCGGAGAAGCTTCAGAACAGGGATTATGGATACCTTTACACGTTCTATGCAACATCCGACCAGTCAATCGACAACAGGCCTTATTTCGGCAGCCCGGACGCACCGATAACCATCATCGCCTACGTTGACCTGGACTCCGATGCCTCGAGGACGTTTATGCGTGACATCTTTCCCCAGCTCAAGAAAGACTACATCGATAACGGGCTTGTCCGGTATTACCCGAAGTTTTTCCTGACAGTCCAGGATTTGGAGCAAAAAAATGAAAGATTTATATATGTCCAGTACATATCATGCTTTTTAAATCAGAGTAAAGATTATTATGGTCTTTATCTTGGCATGTTCAACCTGACAGGCGCCGGGGACCTGCCCGCTCTGGCAGAGAGATTCAACATCTCTTTTGACGACGCAAAGTCGTGCGCGGACAATGCCCGATTCGGCTATATCACGGAAGACATGTCAGAGGTCGAGAACTCCGGCATGAGCCTCAATCCAAGGCTCTACATAGGCATAGAAGGAAAGGGAAACACAATCATTGACGGCATCCCTCCTTACAGGAAGCTGACCCGGACCATCAAGGAACAGCAGATCTTGCTGGGAGAATAAGATGTTTACAGCAGAGGAGATTTCACTATTCATCTACAACGTCAGCCTGATTCCAATAATCTTCTTCTCAATATTGTTCATCTTTCTCGCCCTCATCAATCTTTTCGTCGACAAGAAGGAAAAGAAATGGAAAAGGCTGAAGAATCTGCCTTTCATCAGCGTCCAGATACCGACATTCAACGACCCTATAGCTGAAAGATGCGTCAAGAGATGCATGGAATTCGACTATCCAAGGGAGCTTTACGAGATAATAATCGTGGATGACAGCACCAACAGGAAGACAAGGGAGCTCATGAAAGGCCTCTCGGCAGATAACCCCGGCTTCATCAAATATATCCACAGGGACAACAGGAAGGGCTACAAGCCCGGGGCCCTAAAGAACGCGATGAAGATAACCAGGGGAGAGATAATAGTGGTGTTCGACGCGGACTGGATTCCCGACAGAAGTTTCCTGAAAGAAGTGATCAGGCCGTTCTCTGACCCTGATGTGGCAATCGTCCAGACCAGGCAGGGATTCTACAATCACAAGACGAACCTGATTGCAAGGTTCGCAGCCTATACCCTGATGGTATACCACACGGTGATCATGCCCATAAACAACAGGGTCAACTGCGTGTTCTTCTGCGGCACTGCAGGAGCGATAAGGAGGAAGGCTTTCGATGAGGTCGGCGGCTGGAACCTGGGAAGCATCACTGAGGACTCGGACCTGAGCGTCAAGCTCCTTATGAAGGGATACAAGTCCGTCTACCTGGACATAGAGACGCCGAGCGAAGTGCCTGATACTTTCGAGAGCTTCATCAAGCAGCAGATGAGATGGTGCTACGGCAATGCACGGGTGTTCTTCGACAATGCGTTCAGGATACTGTTCAGCAGGGGCCTCACCTGGAAGCAGAGGGTGGCGATAATCTACATAACCCTGGGAAACATCATTGCGCCGCTGGTGGTGATAATGACAGTGTTCGGTCTTTCAGGATGGTTTCTCGGAGACCCGAGCCTCTTCGACATAAGCGACATAATAAACCTGGTTTCGCGATTCCTCTTCACAGCAGGCTTCCTTGTCATGGGATTCCTCGCGCTATGGAGGCTTGATAAGTTGAAGGAATTCGG
>CAYXZQ010000029.1:0-24376 GCA_964469935.1 uncultured Methanosarcinales archaeon | reverse complement strand
CCCTGTTGTCTGACTGGAAATAGAACACTGTCTTCTCCGGGTCGAGCCCGAGTGCTATGTATGCCGGGATGTGGTATTTCAGAGCGTATTCCCTTGCTGTCTTGAGATCGACTCCCCGCGCGCAAGCCGCCTCCATGTCAGCGACAAGTATGTAGGTCTCTGCACCGTGCTCCTGAAAATACTTTATGCCTTCGACCACCATTTTGGTCCCGAGGTGTATCTTCTTGCCTGTTGGCATGATTCCGGAAAGAACATAGAAGGGCTTCCTGTTCCTGATGCAGTCGGCTATGACTTTGAGGTCCCTGCCGCCGAAGATCACTCCCCGGCGCATCAGCCTGTGTGGGTCGGAAAACAGGTTCTGGTCGAACTCCTCAATCCCGAAATCCCTTATAAGCTTGCCGTAGTCCTCGACAAGCTTTGAGCTGTAAGGGTCGATGTATTTTGCCATAATCCGGGATGTTGAGCGCCATATTTAAATAATTTATGAAAAATATTAAATATGAGTTGTCACAGGATAATATTCAGTCGGGAATTCTGTATCAGGAATCGTCCGGCAACCGATGTTTTTTTCCAGAAGATGAAAATATTCAAGGGGATATGCAGTTCCAGAAATTCGCGCCTGATTAAGTTCCGCAAGGCTGCCCAGGATGTCGGATTGTATGTTCAGTTTGTCCATTCCAAAAGAAAGCCTGCAGGGATAAATGCGAGGACATACTTTTTGTCGAACAGGATAAGCATAAGCTCTATAGAGGCTTATGGAAAAGATCTCGCAATCAATGGCACTGGATATGTAAGGCTGTTTACAGGTGAATGCTTTGATTCTGGCCTGTCCTATATCCTCAGAAAAGACGATGCAGACGATGACTCAAGAATAGACTTTGTCAGGAAAAATGCCCATATCATGGACATATCCGGATTCGTGAGGCTTTATTTCCATTTCAAGGACGTAACACCGGGGCCTGGACAGGATGAGCATCAGATAAGCCTTGACCCTAAATCAGACATCAATGACCTGATTGGTCAGATTGCAGATGCGTCGATAGATGCGATCATGTATGGAAATCCTACAGCATATTCCCTGGATTTCGTGAAGATATCCGACAGGCATAACCACCATATCCTTCTTGACAGGACAGGAAGGACCAAGCCCGCGATATACATGAACCAGTAACCATGACAAAGTTTTTATATCCAGGGTCCATACCTTTCCTAATGACAAAAGAGGGGTTTTTCGTACTGTTCTTGATTATCATTTCGGCTGCTTCTGTCTCGGCTGCCTGGAAGCCTGACATAAACGGTGATGGCTGCGTGGATTCTGCAGACCTGAATTCTGTCAACGCCAATCTTGGCATTGCTGGGACATCAGTCTTTGATGTCAATAATGACATGGCTGTGAATGAGAACGACGTTAAGATCATCCAAAGCTACATTGACAGGGGCACGAAGACAGATGGATGCGACGGGTTCAAGTGCATGCCTGAGGTGTGCAATGGCCTGGATGACGACTGCGACGGCCTGCCTGACGAAGACACTGACGCCCAGATGTGCGGGGGAGACCTCGCCTGCAGGTCAGGCCAGTGCGTGCTCTTTTCAAGCAACTGCCATGACACTGACGGGTACGACATCTACACCCAGGGAAAAGCTATTGGCACCACTGCTGAAGGTGTCTCAATAAACCAGCAGGAATCCTGCTATCAGAGAAACATATACGGCAAGCTGGCGCAGGCAACAGAATGCTACGGTGAAGGGTGCTATCTCGTCGAATACAGCTGCAGCAGCATAGGGGACCTTGTCTCACAGAATATCCAATGCAAGTACGGGTGCAGGTACGGCAAATGCAGGAATTTCACCAAGAGATGCATCGAGACTGACCAGGGCCTTGACATATTCTCGAAAAGCGCCGGAAGCTTCGAGGGCCTGTCAGGAAAGGTGATTCCTCTGACAGACACATGCATAGACGCCAACAACGACGGTATCAACGACACGCTCGTTGAATACGAGTGCTTCGAGTCCTTCAATACGACAACAAACCTGTTGGACGAGAGCTACAAGGAATATGAGATACCGTGTGCATGCGAGGATGGGGTATGCACAGACGTCGCGAAGGGCAAATGCATCGACACTGACGGCAATGACCAGTACGTGAAGGGATACACTTCAGGTAAAGACGCCTATGGGAAGAACTTCAGCGGATTCGATTACTGCAATCTCAAGTCAGGTCAGGAGTATACAGAGACAGGCTCATGCTCAGGCAGCTCGTGCTATCTGAGCGAATACGGCTGTAGCGCCCAAGGCGAGGTCGTGAGGTACCAGCATGCCTGCCCCCTGGGATGCTATGGTGAATCATGCATTGGGGCCAAGTGCACTCAGCAGGAAGAATTTACCATTGCCCATTCATCTGTCATCGCATATGGCAGCAATTGCGAAATCACACAGGCAGCTCCGTCCGACAGTCTTGACCTTCCGGACAAAAGCTTCAATGATTCCCTGGATTTTGCCTGCTGCAGCGGGCCGAGCGAAGCCTATTGCGTCTACAATAGCAAATGTTTTCCGTCATCGAGGAACACGAACTATTACAATTTCAGCGGAAAGCTCGTTGCCTGCGGCTGCGCAGACTCCTCCTGCCAGCTCAAGGACGGCAATCATATTGGTCTTTGGTATGATCTCGACTCCTCAAAAAGCCTCTGCGAGGGAGGGTCCGGCGAATGCAATGTCAACTGGTATCCTAACACTGGGTTCAGGTGGATCAGGCCTGGCATCTCAAAGCATGAGGAAGATGGGGTTTGGGAATACGAGAACGGGGATGCGGAATGCTGTGGGGACGACAGCAGTGAGTACGTGGTCTGCCAGGGCACTGACTGCATATGCTGTGATTCTCCTGATGCGACCTATGAAAACGGCAAGTGCACAAAAGGGGCTGCAGAGGGAAACAGTGCCTCGGCCCAGCATGAAAATGCAGGAGAGAAGACTGGCCAGGAACCGACAACAGCTTCAGAAGAAAACAACTCTGACAGCCAGCAAGGGCAGGCTGCTGTCCAGGAAACGCAGCAGGGATCCGGGTTCAGCCTGAAATATGTTGCAGTTATACTCATCGCAATCATCACGCTCATAGCCGGCATCACTTATCTTCTCAAGAGAAGGAGCGCCTTTGTCATGGAGGGTGAGAATGATGAAGCTGATGAAAAAGAGAAATCCCGAAATGCAAAGAAATGATATGAAGCAATATTTCTTATAATTTACTAATAAATCATAGTGAATTTATCGAAAAGATTGAATACTGATGTGAAGTACAACACACCATGACAAAGATATGGTCAGGAATGCACAGGAGTACATCTCAATCCTTGAGTAGGAAGGCATCGGATACGTCATGATAGGAAACCATGGGCTGGACAACATGGTAGACACATTTAGGAAGATCTACAGGATACTGCAAGACATCAATTGAAGATTTTGCTCTGATTTTTCCGATCATTGCCTTAAATGCTCTTTATTTCCTTATTTATCCGAAAAAGGGAAACTTAATCATGCATAATCCAAAGATTAATATATCAAGCCTCATAATGGACTGTAGATGAAGCACACTTTCACGGCCACGACCTTCCTGATTCTTATATTTGTCCTCGCCCAGCTTGCAGGACTCCTGATAATCAATGAATATGTGGACATCGGCCAGTCGAGCAAGACAGGCGAGGCTGTCATAAACCAGGATGTCTACAATAATTCCATAGGCGGCGCGCCCCCGCCTGTGGAGAACAAGTTGTTCTCAGCCCTTCTCATCTTCTTTGCAATACTTGCAGGGACACTCATCCTGCTCTTCCTGATAAAGCACAGGCTCGGGAAGTTCATGAAGCTGTGGTTCTTCCTCGCAATAGTCTTCTGTCTAGCCAAGGCATTCTCACCTTTCATACTGAACGCTGCAAAGAACCTTACTCCTTCGATTGTCTCGTACTCGAAATACTTCGCTGTGCTGCTTGCGGTGGTCTTCGGTCTTCTGAAGCTCTACCGCAACAATGTATTCATCCATAATTTCACAGAGATATTCATCTATGGCGGGCTCTGCGCATTCGTGGTGCCCATTCTGAACATCGTGTACGCGTCCATCCTGCTCGTGGCCATATCTATCTATGATATGTACGCAGTCTGGCACAGCAAGCACATGGTCAAGATGGCCAAGTTCCAGAGCAAGGAGCAGATGTTTGCGGGCCTCATGATACCTTACAGCAGGGACAAGGGAAAGAAGGTGCCCCTCTCTATCGGCAAGGATAGCGAGATAGGGGCTCCTAAAGACGATTCGGGGGTCAAGACTGCTATCCTCGGCGGCGGCGACATCGCATTCCCGCTCATATTCTCAGGCGTTCTCCTCTGGGAGACAGGCAGCTTCCTGAATTCATTCATAGTCACCATCGCCTCGGCAGCAGCCCTCTCGCTCCTTTTCTACTTCAGCAAGAAGGACAAGTTCTATCCTGCGATGCCTTTCATCAGCGCAGGTTGTTTTGTCGGGCTGGGCATAGTGAAGCTTTTGGCTTTAGTATGAGAACACAGTTTTACAGCATAATGGATAAATGAGATTTCCAACTCAGTAGAGGTTCAGGGTCTTCTGCCTAAGGCTCACAGAATAAGACACCGGGTTAATCGCCATCCCATCCCTGGCAGCTATGGTCTGGATCTTTGTCTGCTTCTGGATTGCCCGGGCCTCGTTCAGGATGTCAATCTCCTCCATCTTGATGCCGAAATGCGTGATTATCGCAAGCTTTGGCTTGATCTCGGGAAGGAGCCTGAGGACATCCTCGACATTGAGCAGGTGCCTATCCTTCTTGTCCTTCGGATAGACCACGTTGAATATCATGATGTCGCTCCCTGAGAAATCCTCAATCAGGTCATGGCTGTAGCCCGTGTCAGAAGTGTAGCCAAGGACGAAGCTGGGGGTCATGAATTTGAATCCTATGGTCTCGGGCTCGGTATGTTGGGCGCGCGTGGCCCTTACCTCTACCTCGTTTATTCCCACACGCTGGCCTGCCTCGAGTATCAGGCTCCTTTCTATCATGTCCCGGTGATACCTGGTAAGCACCGGCTCCATCTCAGGGCTGCCGTCGTAAGCTGTCTTGTTTGTGACAAGCACGCCTTTCCTGTCGAGGCCGCCAAGTGTCATCGCGCTAATGACTGCGTTTACGTCGTTGCAGTGGTTCATGTGGTTGTGACTCACCAGCACTGCGACGTTGTTCCGGAGGTTCACCCCGTAGTCCCTGGCCCTTGCTACAGCGCCAGGCCCCGGATCTATATGGAACTGGTTGCTCTCGACCTGGAGTATGATGCCTCCTGCCGAGCGGATCTGCTTTCCTGTGACTATCGCATCTCCGCCTGTTCCCAGAAATATAAGTTTAGGCTGCAATTTTTCCCCCTCTGAGAAGAGGAAATCCCTCAAGGATTAATAAATCTTTCGTAATGGATACCGAGCAAAGAACGATTCCTGCTGTCACTATTTCCTGAAGACGCAGCAGACCTGGCTCTGGGAAGAAGTTATCTTCTGTCCGCTGTCTGAGTAATAGATGCACTGGCCTGACGGGATGCCACCTTCCTGGACGCATTGAGAGGCTGTCGGCCTGCAGTCGCTCGGCGGGTTTGCGCCTTTTGTTTTGCAATCATCGAGCCCTTGGACCAAATTCCCGCTGTAATGCGTGAATATTATTATGAGGACAATAAGTACAATCAGGACTAATGCTGCTATTATGACTGTATTAAGGGACAATTCAACTGCTTTTTTTGGCATTTTGAAGACGGATCATTACCTGGTTAATCAAGATATCTGCTTGACACAGCACACGTCGTACCTGTCAACTTCGTTCCCGTTGTAGCATATCCCTATGGGGTGCTGGGAATAGCCCTGCTGGCACGTGGTCCCCTGAGTGCAGTCGCCGCCGAATTTCTTGCAATCGTTCGAGTTCTGCGCAAACCACCCCATCCTCGACATGAAAATCACCGAGACTATCACCAGGACTAGAAGGGCGATTGCCGCTATGATTATCGTGTTCATCGATATGCCCTGCGCTTTCTTCTGCATCATTATTACACCTCTAATGTATAGATTGGTAGAATTTAAGGTTCGCTAGTATATAAATGTTATGCTACACTTCGCACTTGCCCCCGATACACAGGATTATCTCCATTGTCTGGCCGCCGACAGTCGTATCCAGGCGGAGCGGCTGCATGTAGGGAGTCACGCTGCCCGGGGCCTGCTCATCAAGCCCCTGGCTCTTGAAGCTGAGGACGTCTATCGTCCTCGGAGGGACCTCGACGCGGAACTCGTAGGGCATCTTCCATTTGTCAAGGGTCTGGCTGAATATGTATCCCAGCTTGTCATGCGCGAATTCGCATGACCTCATCCCGTTGTCGCATACGAGCTTCTGGGAGCCCCCATTATCAGGGTACCTCGCGCAGTCCATAAGTATCTTGTCGAAAGTCGTGTCGCTCGTACAGTTTGAGTGGGTGCTTAGGAGGGCCCCTACCATGTTTGCAGCCATGTCCTTTGCGTCGTAGGCCTGCTTGAACTGGGTCCTCGGTTTCGTGACATAATAAAGAGAAAAGAGCAGGATTAGCGTTATTATCACCACGATTATCATCAGCCCCACAATCTCGACCTGGGCTCTTCTCGAGATTCCTCCCGTGTTCCTGTGTTTTCTGGCTTTCATGATACCACCGTGATGTTCACGTATCCGAAATTGACTGTCCCCATGTCGCCCTCTGTCGCGTTGAAGAGCCCGACAGGCACGTAAAACGCGAGCTGAGTCTTCTTCTTGGGTATCTCGCCCCCATATATCTTCCACGTCCTGCTGGTGGGATAGATCTGGTAGACAGTGATGTATGTCTGCGGAAAGATGCTCGTGTAAATCTGGAGGTCATTCGGCGGAAGCCTGCTGAAGGCATCAAGCTTGAGCATGTCTATGCAGTGGAATTCGACCTTCCCCCTGACCGAGCACTGGAACTCCGGCAAAGTCTGCACCTGCTGAACAGCCTGTATTGCAAGAAGATCCGCCTTCTCTGCTGCCTTCTTGTCAAGGTTGCTGAGGCTGAACCTTATGTAGAAGACCAGGCCGAACACAACAAGGAACATGAATATTATCAGTATCGCGATGGACTCCCCCATCTTCATCTGGGCCCTGATTTTTCCTGCCATCTTCAGTATATCCTCGGGCATGACTTGAGTTCGGTGTTCGAGTTCATCGTCTCTATGTTGCCTGCGGAAGTGACCATAGCGCCAAGAGTTGATTCGATGTTCGACCTGTCGAGCGACTGGGTGCTGTCATCGATCTTCGTGAAGCTCTGCTGGACCTCTGTGTCATAATAATATTCGCATCTCTGATCGCCCGCGAACGAGCTGTAGAGCTTCTCTGTCCTGTCCAGATACACACTGTTGACGCTCCTGAGCCTGAGGAACGCCTTCTTCATGTTGCATTCGTAGCTGCCGAAATCCTCGGAGAAAATCGCCCCGATGAGCGACGGCAGGCCAAGATAGGGATATTCATAATCCAGGTCATTGAAGGTGTAATAATTTCCGCTGAGCGTGCCGAAATTCACTATGCCTTTCTTCGAGTCCCCTGTTATGAGGATGGCATCCTTCTTCCCTTTCTTCATGCTGTCAGAGAAACTGACCGTCCCTGCGGGATCATAGAACCAGACAAACCTGACAAGATACTCGTTCTCGTAGCTGACAGAGCTCACCATGCTCTCGTTTATTAGAAGCGTGTTCTTCTGTACGTACTCGTTCTCAAGCATCTTCTGGTAGGCTGCGGCTGCAAGCTTCTTGGACGGGTCGGTCTCATCCTTGTATACGAGGACATATTTCACGTCCGGCGAGGTGATATACAGGAAGTTCGTGACCTTGTAAGGCATGTCCCAGTCAAGAGACCATGCATAAAGAAAATCGGAGGTCACCGTATCAGGAGAGAAAATGATGTCCATGGGAGTGTCCTCCTCTATGCCAGTGCCCTGGAAGACCATCGACGACGCGCACCCATAAGCCCCGCATTGCCCGGGGTCGCATGTGAATTGCAGCTGTATCCTGGGGACATTGAGTTCGCTTGCGGACCTGCTGCTCACCTCGGCACCTATGATTATCGTCTTGAGCTCAGTGAGCACGTCGCTTGCTATCTTCCTGTCCTCGTTCTGCTTGTACCAGGAGGATATCCCTATGAAGAACATGATGATGACGATGCCAGCGATTACTATGAATATCCAGTTGAACTGCACCTCTATCATGGCTTTTTTCCGCTGCATCATGATCAGCTGACCTTTTGGACCCTGACCCTGTCACCCAGCCCGACAAGCCTCAGCTGGATCTTCCTGATCGTTGTCGTATGGAAGCAGATGTAGGGCTCGGACATCTCGACAGGGCCGACATTGATGTCCTCGACAGGCGGGGAGAATAGGACCGATGAGGTGTTGTCTTCCCAGGAATTGCAGATGATTGCGGAATAGTTGGCGTTCCCGGGGGTGCAGAGCTCGGTCGAGCTGAAATCCGTGAACCTGCTGTTGACAAAGCACACGAGGTCGATGCCGTCCGGGACCGTGTAATCGAAGTTGTCAGCAGAGCCGTATTGCGGCCTTATGGTGTCAAACGAATTTTCAAGATCTATCCTGAATCTCGTGACGTCTATCAAGCTACCTCTGTTCCTGAGTTCAGTTATCCATTTTATCCCTAGAAAAAGAAGCAGGCCGATGACGATTATGGAAAGAATGTATACGAACATCTGGCTCTGGATCTGGGATCTTCTCCTCATAGCCTTATTTCTTTTTCGTGGTTGCATTCTTAGGAGCCTTCTTCGGGGTTTTCTTCTTTGCGCCTGTTGATTTTTTTGCAGGCTGCTTTTTTTTGGCAGTTTTCTTAACAGGGCCCTTGCCCGGCTTTTGCTTGCCTGCTATCTTAGAGAGATCTTTCAGCGGGTTCTTGCTTCTTGACTTCTTGGCGATTTTCGAGAGCTCTTCGAGAGCGTCTTTCTCATCGACCTGTACTACAGCCTCGCCTGACTTCGGTTTATCTGTTGGTTTTGAGGCTGCTTTCTTGGCTTGCACAGTCCCTTCAGGCGGCTTAGGAGGCTCAATCTTTGCGCCTGCCTTTGACTGTTTCGGGGCTGACCCTGATTTTTCCGCTGGCTTGAGAATCTTCGAGCCAGACTTTTCCTTCTCCCTCTCCTCAGAGGCTGATATGATCTTGTCGAGCGCCTTCTTGCCTTCGCCTGCCTTGAAAAGCGGGTCATCCTCTTTCTTGCCCTCGTCGAACTTGGATATCACGCTCTTTCTGTCCTTCTCTTTCTGCGCCTGCCTCTTGCTTCTCATCATCGCGCTGAGCGAATCGAGATATTTCTCTTCAGGTGTTTTAGGCTTAGGGCGGGGAGCCTTGCCCGGCCCGGGCGGACCCATCCCCGACCTTGGCATTGCCTTTCCCGGGATCCCTCCAATCCCTGGCTCCGGCATGCCCAGCCCCTTCTTCTTCTTTTCATATTCGACATATCCAAGATATGCGCCTCCTGCGATGATAATGATGAGGCAGATGATTATCAGCAGCCATGTCCAGAAGCCGAAGCCGCTCTTTTCAGATGTTGAGCTGTTGTTGTTGTTGTTGCTGGTATAGTTGTTCTGCTGGTAGGATGTGGTGCAGGCATCAGGACACGAGCCCCCGCAGTCGATGCCTGTCTCGTCGCCGTTCCTGACACCGTCATAGCATGAGGGCTCTGTGCAGAGTCCTGTCGGATCGCAGTAGCCCGAGGCGCAGTCGCTGTCATAGAAGCATTTCTTTCCGAGAAGGCACGGGCTGCACGTGTCTCCACAGTCGACATCCGACTCATGGCCGTTCTGGACACCGTCTGTGCAGCTCGCCTCCATGCACTTGCCGTCGACGCAGTATGAGCTAAGGCAGTCAGAATTGACTAGGCATCCAGAATTCTCTTCGCTGCAGGGCCCGCAGTCGCCACCGCAGTCAACGTCAGTCTCATTCCCGTCCTTCACCCCGTTGTAGCAGGTATTGAAAGGGGAGGGGATGGTGGTGTTCTCAAGCTCAATCACACCTTTGTATTTCGATACGTTCACGAGCACGCCGTCACTCTTCCCTGCCTTGCTCCAGAGACCCAGGTTGTTCATGGCTTTAACGTTCCAGTAATATGTCGAGCCGTTTGTCAGGTTGAGCCCGGTGACAGTCGCCTTATCCGAAGAAGTTTCTTTCCATCCGTAGACATCGGCAAGACCTGGCTTTGTGCCGATGGAATAGTTGAATTCCGTCACGCTGCTTAGGTTGTCAGTGCTCTCCCATTTCGCAGAGAGCTTTGTTTGGTATTCTGTCTGTATCCCGTCGTCTATGACCGGCACTGTCGGTGGGCTGCTGTCGATTGTGAACTGGTAGTAGTCGCTTATCTGGCCGTTGGCCACCTTGCAGATGAAGTAATACTTGTACCTGCCTTCGGGAAGGGTTATCATCTCAGACTCGTGCGTCTTGTTGTCTATCCTCGTCATGGGATTGACTGGCGGGTCAGTCTGCCCGTACATGCAGTCGAACGTGGTCTTCGTGGTCTGGATCCTGAAAGTGACCGAGGTGTTCGATGATTTCTTCGGCGGCGACAGGAAACTGAACCCGGTCGCTTTGCTTGTGTCGACGTTGAGCGTGAACTGCTTCTTGTCGGATACTAGCCCGCCGCCGTTCTCGCACTGGAAAGAATATGTCGTGCTGCTCGGGTCAAGGAGATCCGGACCGAAGAACTGCCTGTTGACCTGCATCAGGGATTGGTTGTCGAAGCCGTCGAACTTCTTCATGCTGCTGTAATAGTCATGGGCATTGCCGTCTACCAGCGCGTATTTGCACCTGACTTCGTCATTCTTGGTCTTTACAAGGATGTCTGTCTCAAGCGGATACTCTACGAGGGTTGGCGGGTCCTTGCCGTCGCTGTTGCTGAGCCATATCTCGTCTATCACCGGTTTCGTGTCATCCCAAGACAGGTTGAATGCTGCAGTGAATATCTGCCCAAGAGGGTCCTTGCACTTGATGTATACGGGATTCTTGACCTCTGAGAGGTCGCCCAGGTCGAAATCCACTCCGGTATGGAAATAATCATACCCCTCGCCGTCCGGCTCGATGTCCTTGACCATGGGAAGCGAGGATGCGAATGAGTACCTGCTGTCAATCGCAAACCTACATTCCGCATCCTTGTAGGTCTGGACCGTGAAATTCATCACGCGCGTCTTGGCAACGCCGAACTTCGGGCTCACGAGGGTTATTTTGGCCCCTGTATACGGGGCGACATAGATGAAGACTGTCTTGAAACTCAGCTCTCCTGAAGCGCCTGACCTGTCGACTGCAGAGATGTCGACCTCGTTAAGCCCGTCCGAGAGATTTATCAGCTGGGAGAAGTCCTTGTTTGCTGGTATGTTGTAATAATAGGTGCTGTCTCCTGCAGCATTGGTGACTGTTATGGATACAAGATTGTTCGGGCTGCTCGGCGCATCCGGATCGTCCACATACCCGGTGAGGCGATAAGAGTTTGAGTAGGTGACATAATAGTTGTCAGGAGTGCTGTAGTGGCCGATGTCGTTTATGTAGAGGATGGGATCGTAATGGTCGACAGCTATCTCCTTGCACTTCGTGTCTTCGACCTTGCCGCCGAAGCCTCCTTTCGTGTTCTCGACCGAATAATAACACAGCCAGGTCTTGGTAGACGCTGAGAGGTTGTACTCGATAGGGTCTGCAGGGTTGTTTAGGTTATTAGGAGTGCATTTCGAGCCTGACACGCAGTAATATGTCCTGTTGCATCCGAAGCCGTCTTCGGGGGAATCGGTGCAGCCGAGGAAGATCTTGTCATCGATCCCGGAGTACCATTTCGTGAAATCGAAATCCTTGCCATACATGTCCAGGACTTTCGTCAGGGGAGGGTCAATGTCATATACGAACTGAATCTCGTCTGTAGATATCCTGATGCCAAGGTCACATTTTACGTCGAACGAATAGGTCCCGCTCGCTGTCAGGTCGTAATTGGCTGTCTGCTCCCAGTACCCAGATTTCTGCACAGGGGCGTCGAAGAACGTGTTGTCCGGACCGTACGTGCACCTGACATTCGTCTGTGTGTCGATGCTGAGCACTACCGGGGTGTAGTCGATGACCCCAGTAGGCCTTGGGTTCATTACCGCGCTGTCGATGTCTATTATCAGATCGTAATACTTCACTGCCGTGTTGCCTACGTCATCGGTGCAGTTGACCTTGTACCTATATGTGCCGTCTGTCAGGCCGTAGTAGGTCGGGGTGAATGTCGAGCCGTATTCGTATGATATCTTCGATGCAGACGCGCCCTCGAAGCTGTCCGTGCACGTCGCGTCCTCGTCAAGAGATATGTAGAAAGTGACATTAGTGTTCTGGTAGTTCTTGAAATCGTAGGCAGGATAGGCTTCAATGGATATCTTGGGGGGCGACCTGTCCACGTCGACTGTGAAGTTCTTTACGACCTCCAGGTTGTGGGCCCTGTCCTCGGAATAATAGTATATCATGTGCTTGCCGTTCCCTGCGCCGAATTCCTCGTTGACCGTATTGTTCTTGGGCACGTACCTCTTCGTGGGATAGCAGTATCCGCTGTCATCGAGGCACAAGTAGGTGTACCTGGCCCCGGTCCCCTGTGACCCGTCAGGGTTCACGTCTGACATCTGAAGGGTGAAATTCATGGCAAGCACTTTCGACGGGGTAATTACCCTTGAGAAAGGCGGCGTCTTGTCATAAGGATAGACATCGGGCTGGCCGTCGTCATCCGCGTCCTTGAAGCAGCCGGGATCGAAGTTGTCGTTCCATTTGCACAGGCCGATGCCTATTGCATCGTTGCTTCTTGTCAATATGCTGTTGTCGTAGTTTCCGTAGACCCTGATCATCTTGCTGTCATACACGACATTCACGTTCACGTCCTGCCCATTTGTGCATTCTGTCTCTGTCCGGTAGTCCTGGCAGGTTATCTTCGAGGCGTCGACGCACTGGTCGTCTATCCTCCTAATGTAGCAGTCGCCGAACTGCATGCACCTGTCCGCCGTGCATGAATCGAATATCTTGTTGTTAGCTGCGTCGTTGCAGTATTCGCATTTCTTGTACTTCGCTACTGTCTCGAAGCATATTCCCTGGTCAATGTCAGTGCTGGTCGCGTCCGGCTGCCAGACGCAGTTCCTGGGCAGGCACTTGTTGTTGGCCTGGCTTTCCCATGGCTGGCCTTCGCAGGCGGACTCGGACCTGTATCCGTAGCAGTTGTTGATTCCCGAGCAATCGGAGAACTTGTCCACTGTCGTGTCTGAATAGTCGAAATAACATGTAGGTATGAGCTGACAGAGAGTGTCTGACTCGTATCCGCCGGGGTCCTTATAGGTGGCCATGGCTGTCGCGAAGTCCGCAAACATGTCCAGCGGCTCGCCGCATTCGTCGCAGTCACTCTGGTAGACGCATTGAGTGGTCTCGTCAGGTTCGTACGGGCCCATGCATATCTCATCTGAGCCGCATGCAGATGTCGTGAGTTTCCCGTCGCTGCACCAGGCCCTGTGGGTCATCTTCCCCGAAAGCCCTCCTGTATCATTCAGGCAGAACTCCTTGGTAGACATCTGCATGCAGACAGCATCTCCTGATGATACGCACGTGATGTCCGAGTTCTTCGTGCCCTGCGGGTACTGGGCCTGGACATAATAGCAATAGCTGCTTTGAGGCTGTACATCATGATCTTCGAACGACCACGTGTTGAGGGTCTGGGATATCAGGCTGAAGTCGGAATAGTCCTCGCAGTTGGTGTCACCTTTGACGCACCTGTAGAGATACATGTCCACGTTGCAGTTCAGCCCCCAGTCCACTGTTATGAAATCATCGCCCTGGTTTATGACAGCGCTCTTCATGTAAGGTGCCGACATCAGCTGCTTGCAGTTGCAGCTTCCGCATGTCTCGGGCGTACCGTCCCCGTCGCAGTCATTGCGCTGGCCGCTGTAACAGCATTTCCAGTACTCATGCAGAGGGTCCCAGTAGCCTTTCTGCTGGCAGGTCTGCTCGTCAGGGCTGCACTTCATGTCCTGGCAGACCACGTCATTGCAATCAGTGAAGCCGTTGTTGTTGTTGTCGACACCGTCATTGCATATCTCGAATGGCAGCCCACACGTAGGAATCGGCTGGCAGTTCCCGTCCCACTGGCCGTTGACGCAGTGCTCGAACAGCTCGCAATTTCCCTGTTTCTGGCCGCAACTCCTCTGTTCGCCTGTGAGGCATTCCTCTGCCCCGCATGGGGTGCTCTTGCACCCGTCGCTGCAACAGTACTGGTCCTTGCTGCACCTGTAGTTGTTATTGCACCTGCATTCGTCAAGGTTCACCTTCTCGCCAGACGTACAGGCGTCTATGTCGCAGAAATCCTCTTCCTTGCTTGGATAGGACTGGCAGCATGTATCCGCGCTGTCGATTGCCCCATCCCCGTCATCGTCAATGCCGTTGTCGCACTGGATGTTCGGGTCCAGCTCGCTGTTGTCGCCCAGGCTTGAGCAGCCCGGGTCCTGACCGTAGTCTATTAGGCCGTCGCCGTCGTTGTCGATGCCGTCATTGCACTCGGAATTTCCCGGCTGCCCGGGACCGCTGCTCCAGCCGACGCAATAATCAGAGCATGCTGCAGCGTCGCTAGATACCGACGAAGATGTATTAAAATTGTATCCATAGGGAGATGTGCAGGCCCCTTTCACCCTTGTGTCGGAATGATTGTTGTTATTCTCATCTGTATAGCAGCAGCAGCCTTCTGTACAATTGTCTATCGTGTCGCATGATGCTGCTGAAACTCCCGATTGCTGGTCGCATTCGGACTGGTAGAGGTAGTTGCATGAATCGATGGTATTTCCCGGTATGTAGCAGCAGACAGTGTTGCATTCCGCCGGCATCGTGGCGCTGTATTCAGGGCAGTTCACGCCTGTGCCGCAGCAGTCGTCCTGGGTGCCCTGCGAGCAGTAGAGGTCTGACGGGTTCGTCTTCAGGCACCAGCCTGCATATACGATGGCAGATGCAAATACCAGGGCAGCTACAAGGACGAGCAAGATTACTGCCTTTCCCCTTTTTTTCCCATCCATTTTATCCTGTGACTGAATCTCCTGTTCTTTTATATATATATTTTTCTTTTTCTGTCAAAAAACTCAGGGCTACTGGCATTTCCATCCTGACGATGTGCAGACATTTGTCATCGGTGCGGTGCATGATTCCTGGGAGGAGTCCAGGCTGTCATAATGGCAGCCGTCGATGGCGCACCTTGGATGATAATTGCAGTCCGTGCCTGTCGCACTCGTCTGCGGACATGCCTGTTCCGAGGCTTTCCAGCCGTCCTGGGTGCAGGTGATGTTGTAGACGCACATGTCGTTGAGGATGTGGCTTCCGAAACCATTGTTGCATGACACTGAGCCTGTCCATGGCCCACAGGTATATGTAGCCCCCCCGACTGTCACGTCTGTGTCGGCTGTCGCTATCCAGCCTGTGTAAGGATTGCACGTGGCATTGTAGCAGGTGTTTCCGTCAGTGCAGTTTCCTGTCAGCGGGCTTCCAGTGTCACATTCCTTGTTTAATATGTCTGAGAAAGGCATATGGTCCTCGCATTTCCCGTCAGTTGCGCATCCTACTGACCCAAGGGGATTGTAGTAGCATTGGTCATCCTTTGTAGTATCGGGGGCATCGATGACAGTCCCGGCGTCCGGACAATACTCGCCCATCTCTTCGTAAGGACCCTCGCCTGTGCAAGAGTCGACGTAGCAGTAATTGTCCGAATACTTGCAGGATGATGCCAGATACGGCCCGGTGGCCGAATCGATAGTGGAAGTATAGGACGGGTCGCCAGGACAGACGAGATAATCCACGCCGTTAATTGTCCTGCTCTCACATGCAGCGGTGTTGGCTGAGTCGGGTGAGGAGCATTTCAGGTATCCAGCACCTGTGTCGCCATGGTATGAACAGTCCGTTGTCCCGCTGTCCTTGTAGTCGTTGCAGTTGTAGAGGCACTGCCTGTCTGTCCATTGGTAGTCCTGAGGGCCTGAAACCGTGCACTCCGCCCCGCAGCCCTTGTTGCAGACGCATTTGGAAGCGGTGTTGCAGCTGCCGGTGTTGCAGGAGCCCTGGCAGGAGAACGGACCTGAACTCGGATATGGGCTCCCTTCGCCGCCTGAGCAGGCGTAGCTGGTGTTGCATATGGTACCGAGGGGAAGGTCGACGCATCCCGGGCTTCCGTATGAGCAGGTCTGGCAGACCCCGCATGACTGGACAAACGTTCTTGTATCGACTACGGTGTTGCCGTTGCATATATTTCCTCTTGTCCCGTCGCAGTTCCTGGTGAAGGTCCTTTTATAGACGTCATTGGCGTCTGCGTCCGCAGGCTCATTGGTGACAATTGTGGGGGTGGGTCCCGAAGCAGAGCTGAAATCCTTGAAACTTGAGTCGTCCCGGCAACCGTATTCAGTGTCCTTGAAGCAGATGTTGCTGCTGTCAAGAACAGTCCCCCAGTTTAGTTCTTCGGGCGTGGTCGGGTCGCCATAACAGCAGCTATGATTCCCGAAGAAGGGGTCGGCTGTGGTGTTGTAAGGATACGGCGGGGAAGATGACCTGTAGGGCAGGCATTGTTTTACAGAGATTATGTTCGGGTCAGAGCCCTGCCTGAGGAGCTGGTTGCCGGTATTGTCATATATGTCCACATAGAGCGAATAGTTCTGGTCCAGGCCGCTGAAATAATCAGTGCCTGTCAGTATCGACCAGATGCTGTTAATGTCATACGGGTCAGCTGCCCCGGGGAGCGTAAGATTCTCAATAAGGGTGGTCTTGGTGAACACCGGGTTTGCCGCCTCGTCCTCTGCCCTCCACTTGTACATGTATCCTGGAAGCGACGGGTCAAGATCCTCGCCCTTGACAGGTGAATTAAAATGGAACGGGTCCTCAAGAGAGGCGAACCCCGGTATCCCGTAATCGTTGTATCCTGTGGCAAAGGTTCCGTTAAGAACGAAAATCACCACTATCTGCCAGTCGCAGGAATTCGGGTCCTCGTCGCAGACCTTGACCTTAAGTTTATGGACACCCAGGTCGGTCTTCGTGGTCTTGTACGATGCCATCCGCTTCGTGCTCTGGTAAAGCGCTGAACTGGCCCAGTTGTCAGGAGCAACCTCCACCTTATCAAGGCACGACTCGTCAGTCAGCTGGTTGTAGGTGCACCTGTCCAGCTTGAAAACGTCGTAATAATCCTGCCTCCAGCCTTCGTAATAGTAATAATTGTCCATGAAGCCCTGGGAATTGTGCTGGTTCTCGTCAGGATCGTAGCCCTTCGGGTCTATCGTTATGGTATCCCCGAGAAAGGTTATGTAATCATAGTAGAATGAGCCTGAGCCGACCTCCTTGCTTATCAGGTCAAGAGCCGGCGGCCTGTTCTGTATCGCCACCTGGAACTGGTACGGGATGCCGTTTATCCTGGAATCATTGTCCTGGATTACCAGGATATTGTCATAATTCCCTGAAGTGCAGAGGCCCGAGCTCGTGCAAGGGTCGCTTATCTTGCTGACTTTCATTCCAGGCTTGAGACAGGCAGCATTCCCTCCTGTGATGTCCTTGCAGTCATTGAGCGTGGACGCATCGGTCACTATGTTGAAGAAGATGTCGTTTGAATCCCTGACTATGAGGTGTGATGCCAGCTCGTATATCTTCTTCAGCCTCACAGGGTAAGAGACATGTATGTCCTTGATCTGGATTACAGACTTGAACATGCTCAGCTTTATCTTCAGCGGGACCTGTACATCCACAAAAACGTGGTCTTCGCCGAAAGTGACATTAGCCGTGACAGGGCCTTTGACAATGTCCTGATCGCTGAGTTCCGGGAGTTTCTCGAGGGTTATGCACCTCAGCGTCCTGTTGGCGATAAAGCTCTCAAGATATTCCTGGATCGAGTCTTTTGAGGCAGGTGATGTCGAATCATACCTCTCGCATGATACAGACAGGGTCTGTCCGGGCCTGTTCTGTCCAAAGTAGTCGCACAGCGGGGGCATGGGGGGTTCTCCGGGAAAGTTTCCGAACATGTTCGTGAACCTCGGATTTATCACCTTTGGATTCGAGACCAGCTTTGCCAGGCCGTAGGGATAGAACGGAATGTCAGGATGATAGGTATAGGTCGAGCCCAGTTGCGGCATCCTCAGGCCATAGCTCACGTTGTATACGATCCCGTCGACGTCATAGGGAAGGATGTACTTGCCATAGGGATACCCGTTTGATGGGCCCAGGTAGGCCTTGCCGCCCGGAGCCTCGTAATCGTAAATAGGGCCACCCTGCATCCCCACGAGGATAAGCCCTTCTCTTGTGGCTTGGTCAACGCAGGATTCGACGTATGTGTAATACTTGTCATAGGATGATATCTTGTCATTGACCTGCCCCACGGAATCCATGTATGTCACGCTCAGCACGTAATTCTTGGCAAGGAACAGGAACACTATCGCAATCAGTATCAGCAGCCCGATTATTACAAACAGGGTCACCTGGCTCTTGTTTGACCTCATTTTAAAGAATTCAGCCTAAAAACCTCAGCATTGCCGTGAGATCGTTCCAATACCGGAAATCCTCGTTGCTGTTCTTCTCAAGCACTATTACCTGGGAGCCGGTATTATCGCAGAAGGCGTTGGTGTCGACAGAGGTTATCGTGTCGCAATCGACCCCGCTGACCCCTGTGTAGGCAACACCCATGAAATTCCTGTCGTCCTGATAGTAGTCGTCGTAGAGCTTCTCTATGATCCCGAGGATGCTGTAGCCGTTTTCCTTCGCCATGTAAAGCCTGTTGAAATCATGGGCATGGGAGAATGCGGATATGCTCCTTATGTTAATGTCCGGCCCTGCTGTTGCTATCTCGCCTGTTATGTCATGGAATTCCTGCCTCAATTCGCTGCTGAATGAAGCGTAGTTCCCTGGCATGGGGTCTGAGACGCTCAGTCCATCCTTCGAATATATCAGCAGCCTGCTCTTCTTGTTGAACCAGTAATCGTTGTTGTTTGTCTTGCATCTCCTGAAGCTTCCGTAAGATGATGTGTCAGCCGCGTTCATGGCATTGTCGCAGTCGCTCAGGGAATCGCCGAAGGTGCTCGAGATGAAGCTTATGAGCTTGTCCTGTACCTCAGTATCCGTGTCGTCAAACCCGTTGTTGAGCGAGAACCCGAGCACGACATCGTCAGTGCCTGAGTATTTCAGGACGCAGACACTGTTTATGAACGCGTTGTTCGGAACCAGGGGCTGGAAATAGTTCACAGAATCCTCATACTTGTCGCAGAAAAGTTCATAGTTGCCTGAGCCTGCAATCTGTGCCATCTGGGCGGCGAGCAGCTTGGTCCTCGATGTCCAGTTGCCGTTGTCGCAGAAATGGTCGCCTGTGAAGTAATCCGGCACGTTCGTGCAGCCGTTGCTCGTATGCCCCGGGCAGTCATTGTCTGTGCATGCGCACTCGTAGCCCTCGACGCAGAACTGAGGCTGGTCAGTATTATGGTCCCAGTCGTAATCAGGCGAAAGCGGGCCGTTCCATCCGCCTTCCTGGCACCTGTAGACGTCTATCTGGTCGTTCCAGTCCTCGCCGGTCACTTTCTCACCCCAGTAAGGCTCGGATTCCTTGAACCAGTAGTATGTTGAGTTCGGCTGGCAGGTCGAGCCGTCCCAGCAGGAGTCGGCGAAGCAGCATTCTGTCGGCTGGCTCAGGCCCATTGTGCTTCCGACATTAACTGGCAAGCTGCTCTCGTGCAGCTTTGCTTCCTCCTTGTCAAGGCTGCCGTATTTTCCTCCGACATATCCCAGGGTTCCTGCAGCATCATTCTGGTTTCTCCAGGAGTCATTGCCGTATGCACATATAGCAAAATCCCCTTTTGTGCCCTCGATAGAGCATTTTGGCTCAGAGCTGAAACCCGGAGGCGGACTGATAACATCGCTCTGGCAGAAATGCAGGGTGCCGTTGACGTTGTATATGTTCTCTATCTCGGGGTTTGTCCCTGGCTCCGAGGGGATTATCCGATAGTTGTCCACAGCGCTGCCGTTGTAGCATGCCCTGTTCTGCGAAAGCCTGCTGGGCGATGAGCAGAGCTCATCGAACATTGGCTTGAAAAGGACATCGGAGACAGTGACGCCGCTCTGGGTCTCTATGTCATTCGCCTCCCTTTGCGAGTCGCATTCCGGGGTAGGGTCGTTGTAGGTCGGCGTACTGCCGGGGGCTCCGCAGCATTTGGTCCCTGTCCAGTTGTACCCAAGGTAGAGCTCGCACATCTCCTGGCTATCCTGGGCTGCAGTCGCCTCATCCTGCCAACTGAATACGACACCCTTGCCCGGCGAGTTGTCGAAATCGACCGTGCATACCATGGGGTTGGAATTGGCATGGTCTGACCATTTTCCCAGGTCTGTCTCCTTACCTCCATGGCTTATGAAATAGAATGGCGAAGTGCTTATCGGGCTTGTCCTGTAATTGTTGTCAAGCTTCAGGCTTGGATCATAGCTTGAATGCCCGAGGTTAGTCGAATCGCAGAAATAGCTGTTTGTACCGAGATATTTCGTGATATCATTATCTGATTTGAAACCTCCGAAATCAGGATAGCTGCTGTAGAGGCAGAGGGAATTGTCCTGATATTTCGGATACAGTTCTGCAACACCCATGGGCGTGTAATTATATGCTAAGTTGCTCACCCATATCCAGTCATCGCCACAGCACCTGTATCCGTCGTAATTTCCGCCTGAGAGCCATGTGCCTCCGAGAACCTGGCAGTTGTTTGAATTGTTGTCCCAGTTGACGTTCTGGTGAAAGACTGTGTTCGGCGCTCGCACCCATCCTGTTGAGTATGCCGAACCCTTCACCTGACCGTCTTCATATTCCTGATGCCAGGCGCTTCCATAGACATAGCAATTGCCTTCCCATCTTATGTCCTTGGGATTGGACAGTACGAAGGGAGGCAGGGTCACCTGGGCCACGTTTGGATCCCAGTTCGAGCTTAAGAAAGGCTCGTCATAGATGATCTGGTCGCTAGTGCCTGTGAGTGTCCCGTCGTAGTATTCCTTCTCATTGTATATCACTGTCCTTGGATCCTCGCCATCATTGCCTCGATTGTCATCAAAGCATGATATCATCCCCAACATTCTGAGGTCGCTAGTGTTCGGGTCAATGGAAAGAGACGGTGTGCCTCCCCCTCCTCCTCCACCGCTTACCCCTTCAACATTGGGTATGTCATCCGGGAGGTTGTACTGGAGGGCATATGCGAAACTGGCAAGAACAAAGATGATTAATATGAATATAAGCTCCTTTTTCATATGCAGCGCTGCCTCTTTTTGCTTCTTGCCTCTTTTGGAATACACACATATATAAAAGTTACTGATTTTAACTGTGCTAAGTTACTCATATAAAATTAAGGAAAAATTTTAAAAACATCCCTGCACATGGACAGGTATGGATGGCAGACGTAACATTATTTTTTCTTCCGGGAATAATAACGCTTGGAATCATCACAAGCTATGAGGACATTAGATACAGCAGGATAATGAACAGATGGCTGGTCCTTGCTTTTGCCTATGCCCTCATAATCAACGGCTTGTTGATATTGTTCGCCATTGTAAACATAGGAATTACCGAGCTCCTCACGAACTTCCTGTTCTCGGCGACAGCAGGTTTCGGGCTGTGGTATTTCGGGCTCTGGTCAGCAGGTGACGGCAAGCTCTTCATCGCATTCTCCCTCCTCCTGCCTCTCCAGGAATATGTAATAGGTTATGTTAGATGGTTACCTTCAATCACGCTCCTGGTAAATACATTCATTCCTGCGCTGGCTTTTCTGCTTGGATCGATGCTTTTCAGGCTGAGGCTGAAGCATATCAGAAAGGATTTCAGATCCACAAGATATGGCAGGGTCGCGCTCATCGATCTTGTTAAGTCCCTGCCCGGACTGTTCGTCATGTTCTGGCTTATGCAGGCGCTCCTTTCGATCTCTTCTTTAGGCAGGAACTATTTATTAACGATACTTCTCACCCTTATCGCATTCTCCGCTGTCCAGAAGGCTCTCAGCGGCAGGGCTGCAGTCATAATGGCCTTGTTCTCCATTTCAAGGTTCTTTCTGGACAAGACAGTCTATACTCTCCAGTTCTGGATGAATTTTGCTGCAGCGATCCTTATTTGGGGAATTGCAAGCAGGTTCGTGCAGGAAAGGCTGGTCAGCCTTGGAAGGACAGCTTTCAGCAGGGAAATAGCCATAGAAAATCTGAGGGAGGACATGTATCTCGGTGAAATAATATGCAGGAGTAAAAAGAAGCCGACTGTAGAGCATGTCAGGCACAAGGGGTTATATTATTTCAGAGCTCCGAAGACCAGAGGCATGGCAGGGAGCTTCATCGATTCAGACAGCCTTACCAGCGGGCAGATAGATATCATCAGGAGGATAGGGTTCAAGAAGGTGAGGGTCAGCGAGACCATGCCGTTCGCCATGTTCATCTTCATAGGCGTGCTGCTCACCCTGGTCGTGAAAGGAAATATTTTAATATTTTTGAATAATCTGATGTGATGGCCAATGATGGAAATGAAAAAGGACTCAGTTGTCATCCGGATTAATCCCGGGCTCTACAGCCTTGATGCAGTCTATTCCGCCTCCTATGTTTTTCTGGACAGGGCATTCATCATGCTGGAGGGGGACCCGAAAAAAGAGATAAGAGTGGTTATCAGGCCCAAGGACAGGATGACAGACCTCGAAATGCTCAAGGGGGAGTTCCAGAACGAGCTCATCAACTATTCTGACTACCAGAAGAGGTCCGAACAGACGAGGAAAGTCAGGGAGATGATACTGCAGCGTGCTCTCCTGACGAACGACCCATTTTCGATGCAGAAGAAAAGCCAGGCAGGAGCGCCTGAAGAGTGGCTGGATGAGCCGAAATCGGCTGAAGGGAGTAATGAAGATGACCCTGAAGGGATAATGGAACCATGGGATGACAGGCATTCCGATAAAAAATCCGAAAAAGCAACAAAAAAATGAAAATTCGGCGTCATTTTGAGGAAAATGCTGTATACGCTTAACAATTACAGGTCGAGAAAACTAGCCGGAAAGCATTTCCTTACAACTGACCATGGGAGCTTCTGCATCCTTTCAGACAACGAGTTCAAAAAGCTCAAAGAAAACAGGCTTGATGATGACAAAAAGCTCTTTGACCTCCTGGAGGAAAGGGAGATAATCCTGAGCGAGAGGAACATCAACGAGGCG
Source organism: uncultured Methanosarcinales archaeon (assembly GCA_964469935.1). Taxonomy (GTDB): domain Archaea; phylum Nanobdellota; class Nanobdellia; order Woesearchaeales; family DSVV01; genus CAYXZQ01. The sequence goes on along the minus strand of CAYXZQ010000029.1, from coordinate 1,144 downwards.
GTCAGGCTTACCAGGAACAGGCAGGGCTTTTTGTTTAAAGGGACATCGCTTCACATTGTCGTGGTTACGAGGCGATGCAACATGAACTGCGTATATTGCCAGGCAGGCTCTGCACCGGCTGACAAAAAAGGGCTCGACATGGACAAAAAAACTGCAAAAAAGACAGTGGACTTCATCTTCCAGACACCTGCAAAAAATTTCACCATCGAATTCCAGGGAGGTGAGCCGCTGCTGAACTGGGATGCCTTGACATTCATCGTCAAGTATGCAAGAGAGAAAAACAGGATTGCAGGAAAGGAGCTCAGGCTCTCTGTCGTCACTAACATGTCCATGATGGACAATGAGAAATTCAATTACCTGGTGGACAATGATATCAGGGTCTGCACCTCTTTTGACGGGCCGAAGAAGCTCCATGATTACAACAGGAGGCTTTCAGGAGCCAGCAACTACGACCAGGTGACCGGCTGGATAAGGAGATTTGGGGACGAGTACAGGAAAAGAGGATTAAAAGGCATCGGTGTGAGCGCACTCGTTACTCTCACTAGAAAGAGCCTGGTATACCCTCAAGAGATAGTGGACGAATATGTAAACGCAGGGCTGAACCTCATACACCTGCGCTTCCTGCATCGTCTAGGGGTCGCAAAAGCAGCCTGGCCAGACATCAAATACTCTGCGGACGAGTATCTGGATTTCTGGAGAGAGGCTGTCAGCCATATAGAGGGGCTGAAAAAAGAAGGTGTCAGCATAAACGAAAGGATGGCTGCAATCATGGTCAGGAAGATTGGCAGCGAAATTGACCCAGATTATCTTGACCTGAGGAGCCCGTGCGGGGCAGCGATAGGCCAGCTCGCGTACAATTACGACGGGGACATATTCACTTGCGACGAGGCAAGGATGCTTGACGAGGACCTGTTCAGGCTGGGGAACGTAAGGGATGATGTATACGCCGACATAGTCACATGCGACAAGGCGTGCGCTGTCATAAATTCTTCCATAAACGACCAGTATGTCTGCGACAATTGCGCATTCAAGCCGTATTGTGGGGTCTGTCCTGTATGCAATTATTCAGACCAGGGCAACATAATCGGAAAGATAAGCGAGACAGACAGGTGCAGCATATACAAGGCCCAGTTCGACTGGGTCA
>CAYXZQ010000028.1:0-26755 GCA_964469935.1 uncultured Methanosarcinales archaeon | reverse complement strand
GGACCCCCGGCTCCACATCAGATATGGGGCTGAGCTCGATGCCATGCTTAGTTTTTTTCGCCTTGCAGACATCCTTGAAGTCCTTTATCGCGTTCTCGATGCAGTGGCTGCAGTATATGTTCTCGTTCAGCTTCACGACCACCATGTCATCCTTGATAATTATCCCCGTCCGAACCACCTGCAAGCCTTTTTATTGAAAGATTTCGGATTATGATCCTATGCTGCGAAATGCTTATTATTTTATAAATGTTTAGATTGCTGCCCGGACGCTTCACCCGGGAATGATTGCGCCGGATTGATTGATGATGATTCCATGTTCCCGGATATAAGATTGCCTGTGCCTCTTCATTTTACGATTAGATACACTTCCGCTGTCTTGTTGTTGGATTCGAATTCTCTCAGGAGCACCAGGTCGAGCCCCTGCATCAGCTGCCCGAGCCTTGAATTCAGGTAGGGATTTGCCTGCTTGGAATAGTAGATGAGGTCGAAATTATTTGCGACAGTATTATTGCTGGACATGTCCATGGACTTACCTGGCATCCCGGGCATGGCGACGGATATGGGGATGTCTGTGTAGCCAGCCTCGGGCTGTCCCAGCTCGAATATCTGGGGCCATGATGTGAGGACTCTTGCGTCAGGAAAGTTCTGACTTATAAACCTTGCAGCTTGCTCGTGCGTGCGTATCAGGTCCAGGTATTCCATGTTTGTCTCTAGGTCGCAGCCGCAGGCTAGATTTCTTGTCCCTGACCACTGGATTATGAATAGGATGACGAATAGGAGAAGCACGGCATAGCTGTATTTCTTGAAGATAAAATCCGTCGCCCGGGCCCCTGCGAGGTACAGTAAAGGGAACAGGGGCAGGATATGCCTTGGCAGTGACTGGTTGTAGGCAGAGTAGAAGATTATGTACAGCAGGAACAGGAGTATAATCGGGATATATTCGCTCTTCAGTCCTGCCCTGCCCTTCCTGAAAAGGTAGACAGCCAATGCGCTAATCATGATCAATGTCAAGAGGAAGTTAAAGTCAGAGACGAAAAGCATGCCGAAGTACCTGACTGCCATTGTCTTGAAATATGTTGAGCTGTAAAGTACCGATTTCATGGAGGCGACATGCCTGAAATAGAAAAATTCACCTGTCTTTGACTTGTAGAAGATAAGCCATGCTGCTGTGGCCAGAAAAGGGCTCATGTAGCCCGCAATCTTCTTGAAGGCATATCTCCTGTAGATTAAGTAAGGCAGGAGTGCGATCAGCAGCAAAACGCCTGTCTCCTTGAAGAGCACGAGCATCACAGCAGATGGTATGAATGCTTTCAGTTCGTCCCTGAGTGCGTAATAAAGGGCGACGACTGTCATTGCGGCTGCCGGCAGGTCAGTGTTGAGTATTCCGCTCTGGGCAAAGTAGAGAGGTGAAAAGAACAGCAGCATCGAGGCGATGATTCCAGTCCTCCTGCTGTGAAGATGCTTACCAAGGAGGTAGGTGTAGTATACGCCGATGAACGAGAAAATAATGTTTATGAGGTGAGGCACCACCCTGGTGATGCCGAAAATACGGTAGGTAAGGCCGAGTATCCAGAACAGCAGAGGAGGATGCCCATAGTCTGGCATGGCAATTGAGAGGAACGAATGTGTCTTGAACCACAGGCCGCTGGGCATAACGTAACCCAGCGCATCCCACTGAAACGGCATATTGATTATAGGGGATTTCAGTATCAGGACCAGCAGAAATGAGAAGGCGAAAAAGACGATGTCATGCCTGTGTTCGTATATGTTCGGATGCTTCTTCTTCAGCTTGTTTTTGAATTTCATCTTATCCTCGGCCTGGAGAGCATCAGGCTCAGGCACCTGCCGGGTATGCCCAGTTCGGTAATGTCTGTTGAACAGTTATCCGTCTTGAGCATTATGACATTCTTCCCAGGAACAAGATGCAGTGTGGCATAATATACCCCGCGCCTTGAAATATTTAAGGTCTTGGCTGTATTGTTGTTGACCATCACACTCAGGACCCTGGCCTGATTACGATATAGATTCACCACCGGCAGTCCGATTACAACATCCTGACTTCCGGCTAGATTGTATAAGATTATTGTTGCATCAGCAGATATCCATGAACTGTCCATGCTCCTGTTAAAAGGATCTAGAACCTCTTTATCATACCATCCCCTGCCGTTCTGCTCAAGCTGGTCGACTAATGGATACACATTCTTCGATTTGACAAGAAGCAGGCTGTTGCCCGCAAGAATCAGGACAATGCTTCCAAGGGCAATGGCTGTTATCCATTTCCTCTTCAGCTTAAAGGCTCTGCTTATCTGATCCCCCCAGACCAGGGCGATGAGCATGAGTATCAGCAGCACGTTTGAATAAGGCAGAAAATCAACCCTGTTCAGGATAATCCTCTGGAACAGCTGGCTAACTGGCCCCCTGAATGCCAGGACTTTGATGTTGTTCGCAAACAAGGCCGTATTATCCCGAAGCGAGCCGAATGAGAGGTCTTTAGTCTGCTGATAGTCGGCTAGCCCGACTGACATGAAGAGGATGGATATGATGATGTAAGGGTAGATTTTCGAACCGAACCTCCTGAATGAATACGCAAGTGGTAACATGAGGAAAGGCAGCACAGGGATCATGTGCCTGACCCCGAAGCTGTTTCCCCCTCCCCACATTTGAAGCGTCGAATTGAAGAGCAGGTACGCGGCAAAGATGAACATGATGAACAGCGACAGCCTCCTGTCTTCCCTGAACATAAGGAACAACCCTATTATCGAGAAGATAAGTATGGGTGACAGAAACAGAATCCCCTTGCCCGGATACGCGAGTATCTTTATCAGGTTCCCGAGAAAGGTCCTGAAGTTGTCCCTGAGATAGTAATATCTGCCCATCACTGTCTGCAGCACATGGAATCCACCGTCAATTTTCTCTTTGCACAATTGCCTGTACATGATGCTGCCTATGTCATCACAGAAGCTGCTGTCCTTTGTGATCAACCCCTGGCAAAACATGACGTCGTCATTGGACTCTGATTCAGCACACAGAGCTGCATCCCCTCTATGTATTGCGAGGTGCATATAGCACCTGTCCCTGAGTTTCTGCGCATCGATTGCCCTGCATTCTGACTCATCATTTTTTTCCATTGCCCTGTATAACAGGGCTGTATCCCTGGGCATGCTGTCGACAGCGCTCCCTTCCGGATTGTTGAAGCTGCTCCATGTCTCGTTGTCGATGAGGTCATGGTTGTAGCCTGTCCTGAACATGCTGCCGAATGCCTGCCACTGATAACCCATCAGGATGATTGTAAATATCATGACCCCTATGAAGTAGAACGCGGGCTTTTTCCAGTGTATTCTCCAATCCTTTCTCCAGCTGTTGCCTGAAAGTATCAGTAACAGGAGTGCGAACGCTGCGATGAGGGCAGTATAGTCGATGAGCACTGCAAGTCCACAGAAGAGGCCCGCTACAAGAGAATGATCTTCATGCTCTTTCTGTGACCTGATGATGATATAGAAGGATAGGAATATGAAAAAAGCAGATGTGACATGTCCGAAGAACAGCCTGGAGTAGATAAGTATCAAAGTCCCGAGTCCGTAGGCTGCCGTTATCCACAGCCTGTGATTTTCATTTCCGGTAAAATACCTCAGAGTCCTGTAGACAAGCGCCACTGACATTGCTCCGAACAGGGAGGAGCAGAGGATCACTGCGAGAAGCACAAAAACGTAGAAACCGCCGGTGACGTCAAATCCCACGAGGTTTTGGGGTGCTTCTGGCTTTCCATGGAGCAGTTCATATCCTGCATACACGGGAACAGCAAGCAAAGACATGCCTGGTGCCTTGTCGGAATAAAAATGGCCTTCGTACAGAGCCCTGTCTCCGGTGTTGTTGACATAATTATCTATCCTAAGGCTGCGCTGGTCCACTATGGACATTGTAAGGTCCAGGCGGGAGTTCTCGTTCCAGTTCAGGTAGCCCGCGAAGACAGAATAGATTACGAAGAATGTCAGAAATATCCGAAATTCCCTGCTTCCTGCCAGGATCTTCAAGGGCCTGCTAAAGCCTTGGCGTTCCTGGCTTCTTTTTCTTTTTGCCATTTTTTTCAGTTGGAATCAAGTTTCCCCTGGCTGCCCTGAATATCTCGGGCGCCCATATCAGGGCTATCAGCAAGAGCAGTATCTCTACATTGAGAAAAGGCGTATGATTTACTCCGAATGCGCTGAACAGCAACCTGGAATCAGGGCCGAGATGGATGAACATCGGTATGTACCGGTCGAATATCGGATTGGCTATAGGGCTGAAAGAATAGAACCTTTCATTGAATATCGCGGGCTTTGTATAGGTATCATCCAGCACGGCCTGCATTCCGACGACATTGAATATGATGGATATTACGATGAAAACTGCAAGGACCCTGAGGCCATATTCCCTGAAAGAATAAGCGAGAGGTAGCATAAGGAAGGGTATCAGTATAACGAAATGCCTTGCACCGAAACTGCTCCCGCCCGACCAGATGTTAAGCTGTGAGTTGTAGATGAGAATCGTCACGAAGAACGAGAGTATGAGGATTGTCTCTGTCCTGTATTTTCTGTACATCCTCCTGAAGCCCAAGAACGAGAATATCAGTATCGGCGAAAAGAAGAATATGCCCTTGTACGGGTAGAATAGCAGCCTGAACATGATGTTAAGGGCGTCAAGGATCCTGAACCTGAACTGGCCGTTGAGCGATGTGAAACCCCATATTGCCTTGTCCATGTGGAAATACGTCAGCTCGAAGGGATTTCTGAAAATTGCGATGTTGTATATGAAGAAGGGCAGAAGGCCGACTATCAGTCCTGCAGAGAACCGGAGCAGCTTTCTCTTGTTGAACGTGTAAAGGTAAACCATGTCTCCAAGGACTATAGCCATGGTCGCAAGTTCTGTGGTGATTGCGAACCCGCCGACCAGCCCTGCGAGGAAAGTTCGGTCTTTACCTGCCTTTTTCGTCAGGAACAGCAGGTAGAATGACAGGAACGCCAGAAGCATCGCGACAACATGGTTCATGAACAGCCTTGAATATATTAATACCAGTGTCCCGAGCCCGTAAACGAGTGTTATGAGCAGCCTGTGGACCCTATCGTCTGTAAATTGCCCGATTGCCCTGTAGATGAGAACCACTGAGAGTGCGCCTGCAAGCGCTGATGTGCCTATTATGACAAGCAGCATCAGGTCCAGGTAGCTCCTTGAAAGATGGCTGTTGTCGAGGTTATGATGGACCCTCGGCTTGCCGAAGACCGACCTGTACATGACATACCATGGTACGGCAAGAAACGACATCCCGGGCTCCTTGTCTGAGTAATAATGCCCCTTGTAATACGCCCTGTCTCCGGTGTTGTTGAAATAATTATCTATGCTGAAAGTATGGTCATCGACCATCGCCAATGTAAGGTCAAGCCTGGAGTTCTCGTTCCAGTTGATGAAATGCGCAAAACAGGCGTATATGATGAAGAATGTCAGAAAAAGCCTGAATTCCGTGCTTCTGAAAAACCTTGCAGCCCTGCTTGTCTTTGGCTCTTTTCTCATTTTATTTCTGTCTTCTTTGGACGTTGTTGCATAATTATTAAATCCTTCGGTTATCAGTCACATTGTAGAGATAAAACTCGTAACCGTCTTCCTGGAATGTCATGGTCTTGACAAGCACGTGCTCATCGAGCATCCTATGGCACAATTCCCTTCCGCCGTTAGTGAATATCATGGGATCATCAAGGCAGAACCTGTCCCAGTAGAAAAGGACACAGCCCTGGACAGGTGTGCTCTCGCCTAGGAATGCGGATGTGGACACGGCCTTGATGTTCGTCGTCGAAGCCAGCACGGTCGGGTAGTCTGTGACGACATAGCAGCCTGGCGGCATTGTTTTCTCGAGCATCTTTGGTACCTTTGTCTCCAGGACGTACGAGGCCATGGGTATCCCTGAATAATAATCGATACCGGGGTAGTTGATTATTACAAGCAGCAAGAGGATGCCTGCGATGACTGCTGTTCTTGAATGTCGAGAGAACCTTGAATACAGCCAGTCAAGTCCTGCAGAAGCGAACACCATCAGGCTGAGCATAGGGATTATGAGCATCCTTTCGTGCATCTTTATGAAAGTGATATAGAAGAGCAGGAACACGACCAGCCATGCTCCCCAGAACTGAATGCCCTTCCTGTTTTTTGTTTCGGCCCTGAATGATATTGCTGCAAGTACCAATACTGCAATCAGCGCGATGTTAAATCCCCAACTGAGCAGATGAAGTGCAGAGCCGGCGTTTTCTGCCATGATGCCTATGCCGAAATAGGCTCCGGAATATATCTCATCCTGGAGGTTTTTGAGCAGGAGCAGCTGGGGTATCAAAAATACTGCACTCAGGAGCAAAAGGGATCCGGGGATGACCAAGCCCCAGGCATGCTTCCACCCCGACCTGATATCCTTGTCGAATATTAAGAACATTGCGGGGACAAGAACAAGCAGGAGCAGGTATTCCCCTCTCATGAAGAGGCTGACTATCAGAGAGAGGGATGCTGCTACGAGAACGCTCATCTTCCTGGTCTCGATATACAGCATGAATAGCAGCAGTGTAAGGAGCAGGAAAAACACCGGCACCGCTATTGTCTCGGCTGTCCTTGAATAGAATGAGAACAGGGGATTTACGGCGAGCATAATCGATGACAGTATCGCTATCCTGGAATTGCGGAACATGAGGTAGACCAGCATGAACATGAGCGCCGACGACAGCACGCCGAAGACGAACGAGCTGTCCAGCGCGACAGTACTGTTGGTTCCGAAGAGCAGGAAGAGCACGGAGATCATGGAAGGCCATGCTATCATCTTTGGGTACAGCCTGCATTCCAGATCCCCTTTAGCAGCATACTCGCACAACAGAGGCTCGCCCTGCTGTGCCATGTTCTTTCCCGCTTCCATGTACCAGTCCTCGTCGATGTAGCTGAAATGCACGGGAAAGAACAGAAACATCCTCATCACAAGGGTGAATGCCAAAACAAGGATGAGAGCCAGCCACATGAGCTTTTTTATCTTCCTGAACCGCTTCCAGGAGTCTCTGGCAGCGAGGACCAAAGCGACTGCAAGGGCAGTGAAGAGCAGGAGCATGAAATAGAAGATATATTTCTGATAAAACGACACCAGCAGCATGGACTTGAATAGTCATTGTAATATAAAACAATTGCGGTTGGCAATGAGAATCCGGAGAGGGGCTGGAGTACAGGGCAGGCCAACATCCTGGATGGAGCATCCCAAGAAGGCAAAGAGCAAATATTAAATAAACATGCACCATACCGTTCTATCCATGGATATATCAATAGGCGTCATCGTACACAACGAGGAGAACCTGATCAGGGGGGCGCTGGAATCACTCAGAACGCAGAAGACAAAAGATATGAACATCAGGGAGATAATCGCTGTCTCATCAGGGAGCACAGATCGCACGGACAGGATAATCAGTGAGTATGACGTCAAGCTGATAAGGCAGGCAAGGAGGCTCGGCAAGGCCTCGGCGATAAACGAGTTCCTGAAGGCTGCGGCCTCGGACGTGCTCGTCATGGTCAGCGGGGATGTCATCCCCGGGCCAGATGCTGTCGAGAGACTCTGCACGCCGCTTTTGACCAGGCAGGACATAGGGATAGTCGCATGCCGGCCAAAGCCAAAAAAAGACTCTTCTGTCATGGGAAGGATTGTGGACATCCAGTGGCGGCTGCATCACAGCATCTCGCTTGAAAAGCCGAAATTCGGCGAGATGATAGCGTTCAGGAAGGTGTTTGACAGCATCGACAACACAGCGGTCGACGAGGAATACATTGCGATGCTGGTCAAGAAGAAGGGTCTCAGGGGAGCTTATGTCCAGGACGCAGTGGTCAAAAACAAGGGTCCTCGCAACATCCCTGATTTCCTCAGGCAGAGAAGAAGGATATACAGCGGGCACATGGAACTGACAAGTAAGCAGAGATATGACGTGTCAACCATGGACAACCTGTACGTGTTTCAAAAACTGTTGAAGACCATAAGATGGGATGAGATAGGCACGGCCTTTTTTGCGGTGATTTTCGAGGCAACTGGCAGGACGCTCGGATTTTTTGACTTTCTGAGGAACAGGAACCATCACATCTGGGAAATAGCAAAGAGCGCGAAGAAATGAAACAAAGATTGAAAACATCGATAATACTCCCTACATACAACGAGAGCAGGTCAATAGGAACCCTTGTCAGGAAGATATCTGAAATCCTGCCTGATGCTGAGATAATAATTGTCGACGACAACAGTCCTGACGGGACAGGCAGGATTGCGGATCGCCTTGCTGAGAGCCATAAAGTGAAGAGAATCCACAGGAAAAGGAGGCTAGGTCTTTCGACGGCAGTGGTCAGGGGATTTGAGGCTGCATCCGGTGAAATAATCGGCGTCATGGATGCGGATCTCAGCCACCCTCCCGAGGCGATACCAAGGCTTCTCTCGCCGATCGAGGCGGGCAGGGCCGATCTTGTGATAGGCAGCAGGCTCATCAGGGGCGGAAAGGTCGAGCGATGGCCTCTGCGCAGGAAGCTGATTAGCCTTGTCGGGACCCTGATGGGAAGGGCTCTGTCGGATACCACCGACCCCATGTCCGGATTATTCTTCCTGAAAAGAGAATTGGTCAGAGACATGAGATTCACCTCAAGAGGCTATAAGATTCTCCTCGAGATACTTGTCAAGAGGAGACACAGCTGCGTCTTAGAAGTCCCATACACTTTCAGGGACAGGAAATACGGCTCCAGCAAGCTGAACATAAAAGAATATCTCAGATTCATGAGAGATTGGAGCGGGCTGTTGATATATTCATTGACAAGAAGAGAATGAACAAGCTTGAAACGGACCTGGCATCATGGATAAAAAAGACAAATCAGAAAATCGGTCTGGGACAAATGTGAAATTTTCGATAATAATTCCTACATTTAACAGGAAGGATCTTCTTGAGATGTGCCTCAGGAGCCTGCTCGCCCAAAATTTTCCTGCAGACGAATATGAAATAATCGTCATCGATGACGGTTCTGATGACGGTACAGAAGCCCTGCTTGTAAGATATTCAAAAGACAATGCATCATTGAGGCATTTCAGGACCGACCATTCGGGCCCGGGGCGCGCACGCAACAAGGGGATGGAGGAGGCATCCGGAAAATTTATCGTATTCACAGACGATGACTGCGTCGTCGGCAGGGACTGGCTTAAAAAGCTGGAGAAGGAATTCAGCAGGAGCGGTGCTGACGCTGTGGGTGGCTCGATCACCAACCCGACAGACCGATACATCGCCTGGGCCCAGTATCTCCTGAATTTCTCCTCATGGCTGCCGAAGGGAAGAAAGAGGTATGTAAAGGACATACCTACTGCAAACATATGCTACAGGAGGGAAGCTGTCGAGGGGCATCGATTCCCCGGCAGGACAATCGGCGCTGTATATGAAGATACTTTGTTCAATCATGCCCTGGTGGAGGAGGGCAAAAAGATACTTTTCTGTCCTGATATCATGGTCTGGCACCACACGTGGGAGCAGGATTACGGCCTGAGAAAATTCTTCGCAATCCAGAAGAAGGCGGGTATGGGCTTTCTCCTCAGGGGATACAGGGTCCATGGGCTGGCCGGCAGGATATTGAAATCAGCGGGCATCCTGAACCTGTTCTGCCCGAGGCTTCTCATGGTGTTCATCAGGTCTGCCAGATACGGGTTCCTGGCCAGGTTCATCCTGTGTTTTCCCCTCATCTTCCTGGGTGAATTCTACAAAGGACTGGTAATCATAAGGAACAAGAAAGGCGATTGATGAAAGACGAATGAGATGATACCTGGTTATCTGTCCTTTTTCCATCTGGCCTTGAATGAACCTATCTCCTCTTCAGAATATATGGCCCTGATTATGTCGTTGTCGTAGATATCGTCAAGCTCATCTGATGATAATCTGAAACTGTCAAGGGCCTGCTTATAAAGCTCTGAAAAAGGCCTTTTCGAGGATTCATTCCTCCTTTCATCCCTGTAGCGGTAACCTATTTTCCTGAATATATCTGGCCAGTTCCCGGAATCTTCTAATTTAAGGAACAACAGTTTGGCATCATCCAGTTCCCGGTAAAAATAATTTATTTTCTTGTCGAATTCCCCGATGAGATCGACTTTGAAATAGTCTTTCCACTTCAGGCTGTATGGTTCGACATATTTCTTGAACAGGTCAGGATTCAGGCAGTCGATGAACTCCGAAACATCATTCGCCTTCTTTTGCTTGTTCATTATCTGCTGGTTGAGTATGGAGATGCCTCTTGCTATTGGTTCTCTGTATGATTCGATGATGAGCGGCTTGAAGCCGTATCTCTTGCCGATATACAGGGCCAGGTCGAACAGGCTGATGTCATTTTCAGACAGCAATTTTGTGCCGTATATCCTTTCAAAATAGAATTCGACATGCCAGTGGGCTGCAGTCCTGTCAAGACCGTGCATCAAAGAGGTCGAACCTGACTTGCCCCATCCGATGTTGTATATCTCTGGGATGGTCTCATTGTTTTTTATGAAGAGCTCTTTTTGCGATCTGATGAAGAGAGATATCAACTTATCGTACAGCTTGGTCATATCTGTGTCTTTCTTTCGAAATATTGAGAGGTTCATATATTCTTTTTCCACATAAGACAATAATATATAATTGTTTGGAATTGCCTCATCTTAAATTCGATCTTTATCGAATCCTTATCTTGGCTGCAGATTTGTCTTCTACAGTTATATTTAAATAGATGCATGCCCAGTCTTGCAATATAGGGGGTTCAGCCAAAAACAGTAAAATACGATGAGAATGGAATTTTCAATCGTCATACCTACTTATAATGGAAAAGACAGGCTTTGGCAATGTCTTAAAAGCATATTGGACCAAAAATACAGGAAAAAGTTCGAGATAATCGTGATCGATGACGGGTCTGTTGACGGCACAGATGCCTTCATGAGAACTGTCGCCGAAGAACACAGGAACATCAGATATTACAGGATCAGGCATTCCGGTCCCGGCAGGGCAAGGAACAGGGGCATCCTGGAGGCCCGGGGAAGATACATCGCCTTCACTGATGATGACTGCAGCCCGGAGAAGGACTGGCTCATGAAGCTTGAAGAGGCCTTTGCAAGGACAGGAGCCGACGCAGTGGGAGGGACGGTACTCAATCCCACAGACAGGTACGTCGCATGGTCGTCGCATCTGCTGATATTCTGCACCTGGTTCCCCTATGGGAAGGAAAGGTTCGTGAACAATATCCCGACTGCAAACATCGCTTACAGGAAAGAATCGATAGGGAGCTTCAGGTTCAATGAAGAGCTCGGTACAGCTGGTTATGAAGATTCCCTGTTCAACCTTGGCCTGGTTAAAGAAGGCAGGAGGATATTGTTCTGCCCGGACATAGCCGTGGCGCACAGGTCATGGGATTATCGTCTTGATCTGCGGAAATTCTTCTCAATCCAGAAAAGGACTGCAAGAGGATTTTTGCTCGGCGGTTACGCAGCCCATGGAAGTCAGGGGAAAATCCTCATGAGATTTAAGGTCCTGAATCTGCTTTGCCCGAACCTGTTATATGTCTTTTTGAGATGCGTTAGGACTGGCCAGACCATAAGATTCCTCTATCATCTCCCCCTGATGCTCGCGGGTGAGATCTACAAGGCAACCGTGATCATCTCATCGAAGAACATCGCTGCGATGGAATGATGAACATCCTGAAAGACATCTGAACCTTATTATTAATTAGAACCGCCTCATGCCTGTGATTCATCTGCTGCTGAGGCTTCTTTGGATCATCCCGACATACTTTCCGGAATGATAAGAGATGTCCTGGAGAAGCCTTATGAGCATAAAAGCCGCGCCATATCTGCTTAAGACCTTGCCGTATCCGCATGATTTCAGCGGGATATCGCCGTCATTCCTGCAAAACTTGTTCCATATCCCGTAGACGAAATTCTTCTTCATCAGGCTGAATAAAGAAGGAGAGTAATGATGATAAACGACGGCATCGCCACAATAGGATATCTCATCCCTGCTGCTTATCATCCTCCTGCAGAGTTCGATGTCTCCGCCGGACATGAGTCCCGGGTCGAACAGGCCCACGTCAAAGAGGTCTTTTCTCCTTACAGCCATGTTGGACGTGACAAAAGCATTTGTCCTGAAATAGCCCTGCTGGTCATGGCAGAACATGTCACAATACCTCAATACGAAGCTGTCTGTCCTGGCCCCCCTTATCCTGCCGCCTGCAAGCTTGACATTCCTGTCCAGGAAGGCGGAGACAAGGTTCTTCATCCAGTCCGGATCGGCAAGGCAGTCTGAATCAATGAAGAGTATCAGGTCCCCTCTCGAGCCTGAAATGCCCGTGTTCCTCGCACGGTAAGATCCTTTCCGGGGCTCATGCAGGATGCTTATCTTATTTCCGAATCTCTCAAGCCTTGCCAGCGTATCATCTGTCGAGCCGTTGTCGACAGCGATTATCTCATATTTATTTCTCGGATAGTCCTGGCTCATGAGCGATTCGATGCAAGGGCCTATGATCTTCTCAGAATTCAGTACAGGAACAACAACGCTCACAAAAGGCCGTGACATGAATATCATTAATGAGAATCTATTTATATTTCTTCTGATTTATCCTGATTATGAGGGTGTCATTCAACAATTACGCCAGGATGAATGAATTTCTGCGCCCCGCAATCAATAAGGAGATGGACCGCATCCTGTCCCTGGATTCTGATGCAGAGCTCTTCAAATATCAGTACGAAAACGAAAAAAGAATAGGGAAGGTCCTTGGAAAAGGATATGCAGCTGGCCTTTCGAGCGGGACTGCTGCGCTCCAGCTCTCCCTGGCAGGACTTGGAATAGGCAAGGGCGACGAGGTGATAACAGTCCCGAACACCTTCATAGCGACTCTCCTTTCGATATCCAACACAGGCGCAAGTCCTGTCCTGGTAGACATCGACAAGGATACCATGCTCATGGACATCGAAAAGATCGAGGACAGCATCACTGAAAACACCAGGGCGATTTTGCCTGTCCATCTCTACGGCCAGATGGCGGATGTTGCAAAAATCAAAAAAATCGCTGACAAGCACGGGCTTTTTGTAATCGAGGATGCCTGCCACGCGCACCTGGCGAGATACGATGACAAGCTCCCGGGAACATACAGCGATTCCGCATGCTACAGCTTCTTCCCGAGCAAGGGGCTGGGAGGCATAAGCAACGGGGGCATGGTGATTACGAAAAACAAGGGATTGCACAAAGATATTGAGATACTGAGGAACCCAGCATCGAACGACCCTCTGCTCCTGAAAAGCCTGCGGACACCTGCCTACCTTGACTGGATTGAGATCGCGTTCATAAAAAGTCGGATGAAATACCTCAATAGCTGGACTGAAAAGAGGAGGGAGGCAGCAAGAAAATATTCAGAAGCGCTTGAAGGCCTGCCTGTGGAAGTGCCTGTCGTCGACAGGAAGGCTTATCACGTCTTCAGGGATTACGTAGTCAGGACCGATAAGAGGGACAGGCTGAAGAAATATCTTGCAAGGCATGGAATTGAGACCGATGTGCATTATCCATTGCCTGTGCATTTGAGCAGGACTTACAGGAGCCTGGGTTACAGAAAAGGAGATCTCCCTTCAAGCGAAAAGGCAAGCTCCGAAGTCCTCTCCCTGCCGATTAGCCCGTTCTTATCTGATGACGAGTCAGGATATGTGATAGAGAATATCAGGAAATTCTTCTGAACCCCTGGCCATTCAGTCATTAGAATATTCCATGCAGTAGCTTTCCTTGCAGTCCCTCATCGCCTTCCTGACAGAAGCGTGTTCATCTGAATCCAGTAGCTCATGAAGTCTGCGGTTACCAAGATTCCCTATGCTCTGCTTCTTCCTGCACAGGAAGACTTCCCCGTCATGCCTGACGAATATCTTTTTTTTCGACCAACCGCATCTTTTGCTCCCGGCCCTTAGATACCTGATGATGTATTTGACGTGCTTGGGATTGTCTGAGAGCTTTCTTTTGTTCATTTCGATCAGCTGTCCTGATATCATTTTCACCCCATCGCCGTCAAGCATGCCTTTGATATCCATCGGCCTGTTCCTGTTCGTGTAATTCCTGAGCTCATCGATCATCTTGACATAGAATTCAAATCCTTGTTCATCTGCGTATTCAGCGGTTTCAAGTATCTCAGACCTGTTCCAGGGCGTGATGGTGAATTTCAGTCCCAGTGCGACATCAGGAAACTGCCCCCTTATCGATCGGGCTGTATCCATCAAATTTTCCTTTGAGCCGGGTCTTCCCCTGATCCTGTCATGAGAATGGATGCCGTCAAAGCTGATTGTGACAGAAGTCTTCCTCTGGTCTGCATTCTCAAGGAAATTGATGATACTCTTTGTATCGAACCCGTTCGTGCTGATGTTGATGTCTGCTTTCGGAAGATATTTCCGCGTCATACCGTAGTATGCTCCAAGATTCTTCAGAAGGAAAGGCTCGCCCCCGGTAAAAGACATGCTCTTCAACCTGCTCAATGATC
The DNA here is from genome assembly GCA_964469935.1 of uncultured Methanosarcinales archaeon. Taxonomy (GTDB): domain Archaea; phylum Nanobdellota; class Nanobdellia; order Woesearchaeales; family DSVV01; genus CAYXZQ01. The sequence continues at coordinate 12,229 of CAYXZQ010000028.1, read as the reverse complement.
CGTTCCCGAGTATGTTTTCAAAGATGGCTGGAGAGAAGTCTGCCTTGGGCTCCTGCTCCCAGATGTCGCACATCCTGCACCTGAGATTGCACCTGTTGGTAAGCTCAAACACAGCTTTCCTTATCTTTGCCTGCCTTGCCATCTGCAATTCTCACAATACCTGCCTGTTCATTACAAATTCCAAGAGATGGACCATGTGGGGTTTTATGTCCCTGAAATCCACCTCGGTCCCTGCGCCTGAGAACCTGAAATATTCCCTCATTGTCCTGAGCTTGTCATCTGTTCTCAGGAGATACAGCAGCTCGCTGAAGAGCAACCACCGGAATTCCTGGTTCAGCCTGTAGGATTCCACAGGCGTAATTTTTTTGCCCATTGCCATCTGATACATCATGAACGGAAAATCGATTCCGGCTGCAATCGAGCTCTCCATGGTCGCCCAGCATCTGGGGTTTATCTCGATTATCTTCGGAAGCCTGTCTTTTTTGTCGACGATGAAAAGCGCATTTGCCGGGCCGTGCCACCCGAGCTTCTCGAACATCCCTAGCGCTGCTGACCTGACCCTTTCATCTTCCAGGGTGACATTCGCTGTCTGGCCCCCTACAGTGGGAGGGTACATCCTTACGTAGTTGTTCACCATGCTAGCGACGTGTTTGCCTTCCCTGAAAAGGACGTAGCAGTTGAACAGGTCGCCTTCGACGAACTCCTGGATGAACGGCATCGCAGTGTCAAACACAGGGCTCAGGTCTGATCCGGGCTCTGATTCTTTGTATTTTTCCAGCAATTCCTCGGGAGAACCTGCCATGATTATGCCTCTTGCGCCTGACGATATCCTGGGTTTTATAAGGACAGGGTAGACCAGCTCTTTTGATATCTTTTTTACCTGTCGCCGGTCTTTAGGGAAATAAGTCTCAGGGATACTGCATCCTATGCCTTCCAGCTCCTTTATCTGCCTCTCCTTGTCGTTGAATTGGACGAACCTATCAAACCCTGGCATGGGTATCACCCTGGTATGCTTCATGTATTCGTCGAGGTGTTTGAGGACTACGTATCCTGTGTCAGAAAGGAACGGGAACAGCACATCCGGCCTGAATCTTCTTACATGCTCCAGTATGGCTCTGTGCATCCTGTTCTCATCAGCATGGATAGGAGAATACTGAAAGCTTTTACAGCAGTATTTCGAGTAGGCTGTGCGGGCAAGACCCCTGTTCGAGCCGATGTAGACGGTAAAGCCCCTCTTTCCGAATGACCTCGTCATGCCAAGCACCCCCCTGTTCTCCCCGTTCAGGATCATAACCGAAGCCATGCAGGTCCATATGTTACAGGTATTTAAAAATATTTTTATACTAATATCCACTTCTGAGTGAAAGTGGGTCTGAACATGAAACATATAACATTGGTAAAATTGCCCTATGCTTCTTTCAACGATTACCTCGGCAACCATTCAGGGGTCCCGACAAGGCAGGCATACCTGGCAGCGGTCCTGGAGAAGGCAGGGATCGAGTATGACATCCTCGACCTGAACATCATATCCATCGATGAGTTCGGGCTGAGTGACCATAACAGGTTTCTCTCCTACCTGAGCACGCCCAAAAGCAAGGTCGATTATTTCCTTAAATCCAGGCACAAGAGGGAAAAGCTGAGGTACATGTCATGGATAAGAAAAAAAGTTGAGAAAGCCGCAAAGGGTTCTGATTTCATCGGCATCAACGGCGACAAGGCATGGCTTGCGCTGGACATACTGCGGATGGCCAAGAGGGCGAATCCTGATGTAAAGACGATTGTCGGGGGGAGGAAAGCGACAGACAGCCCGCACATTTTCCTCTCCAAGGGATTCACGGACTATATCTGCCAGTCTTATGCTGACAACAGCATACCTGGCATCATAAAAGGGAGGAAGGATGACATCCCAAATGTCATCAAGGCTGACGGGGGCAGACAGTTAATCAGACCATATACCTTCGACATCAAGGAAGTGCTTTCGCCCAGCTACGAAAAGATCAGGCTGAGATCATACTTCAGGTATTTCTCATACACAGGCATCATATCGAGCTTCGGATGCAGAAATCACTGCCCGTTCTGCAACTATCACGGCGGTGCCTTCACAATCAGGCGCCCGCATAAGGACACCTTGGACGAGATCCAGATGTTTTCAGACAGGTTCGGGATACGGAATTTCATCTTCCTCGACAGCTGCATCAACAACGACAAAAGACATATAGCCGGGCTTGCAGATGCCATGATAAAGAACAGGTCAGGCATCAATTGGCAGGCGATGTTCCAGGCAGGAGGCATGGACATAGGGCTTGCTACAAGCATAGCTAGAGCAGGCTGCATCTTCGGGACATTCGGCATCGAGACACCGAACCAGCGGCTTCAGAAGAGGATAGGAAAGAAGATAGACATCATCAGGGCGAAGGCCATCCTGAAGACTTTCAACAGCCTGGATATCATGACGAGGATAACCCTCATGTACGACCTGCCCGGCGAGACCTTCCGTGACTTTGTCTCATCATTGAGGTTCGTAAACAGGACAGGGGTCGATTTTTTCGAGTTCCACAAGCTCAGGCTCCACCCGAACACGATGATGCACGACAGCTCTGACCTGTATTTCCCGAACACGTTCAGGGATAACGGGATAATAGAGAGGATAAGGAGCAGGAGAGAGGTCCTGGAGCTTGCTCTAAAGGACTTTATTGCCAGGCATTACAGGCTCTCGAACAGGAAAAGGTTCGACAGGACCGGAAGGCTCAATGATTTCTCGTACACCAGGAGATACAGGAGGATAATGAGGATCTGACGCGCTGTTTCTCTTTCGAGCTCAGTCAGACAGCTGAAGACTTTTCTTGACCCTCCAAGCCAGCCAATTGGGATTGATGAATTGCTTAAGATACTCTTTGGTCATATACCTGTTGTACTCAGCCCTTATCGATTCTTTGTCATTGTGCCTGGAATACAGGTAGAATAGGTAGTTCAATTGGTCATTTTTCAAAATAAAGGATTTTCTTTTGCACACCTGTCTGATAATCTTACTTGAGTTTCTTATCTGTCCCTTTTTTTCTTCCCATGAAAGGCCATTTATCTCATCAAACTCCCCGCCGAGATAGTTGAAATGCTCCATATTTTTCACGTATTCTTGGCCTTTTCGGAACCTGATATTGGTTATTGAGAATCTTTCAGGAGTTTTTCCGAGATGGCTCACTTCCGACAGCCTGAATTCCGAGATATACACCTCATCCAGATATTCCATATTTTGATTCAGGAATGCTGCCGTGCTTCTTATATCCTCATCATTTTCAGTCGGGAGGCCTGAAATTACTTCAATGCCATTCCAGATGCCTGCCTGGTTCGAATGCCTCAACGCCCGGGAAAGGTTGGTCAACGACAAATTCTTATTGATAAGGCTTTGAAGCCTCGCACTTCCTGTCTCAAAACCGTAAACTAACCTTATACAGCCGCTCTTCTTCGCAAGAGTTATCAATTCTCTGTCCATCCCTCTTTCACTTGCGCAATCGCTCCACATTATGCCTGCATCCTGGTGGATCAATTCCCTGCATAATTTCTTCGAGTATGCATTTGAGATATTGAAGTAGGTGTTCAGGAACATGAATTGCCTGGTATCATATTTGTTCGACAGGAACATTATATTTTTGACTGCTTCTTTATGGTCAAGGAGCCCACATTTCCTGTCATCTTTTGAAGAATAGCAGAATGCGCAGTTATTTGGGCAGCCATAAGAGAACATGAACGGAAGCATGAGCGAATTATCCCTCTTTCCAGGAGGCCAGCGGTAAAGCTCCATGGGGAGGCCGTCAAAGTCAGGGATTATCGAAATGTCTGGAAATGCCTCCCGGTTCATGTGATACCTCCTGTTCCTGATATGGCATAGCCCGGGGACTTCATCAAATCCAGAGCCATTCTCTATGGCTTTTATCAGCATGAGAACCCCCTTATCTGCCGGCCCATTCACAATATAATCAAAAATTCTGTTCCTCAGCCCCCATTCAGCCGCCTTTATAATGCGGGGTGAACCGCCCACAATCACAGGCACTGAATATTTTGTCTTCAGGTACCTGGATAATGCAAACAATAGCCTGACTGTGACCGGAGTCCCTACAATATCCGGTGCTGATAGCATTATCATGTCAGGATCATGCAATTTCGTCTTTGATATTATCCTGCCTAGGGCTTTTTCAAGAATGTCTGAATCCCCTTTAAGATATTCCATCACATTTTCATAATCTTGAAACTCATGCACAGGGAACTTGTCATTCATAAAGAAATCATCATAGGCAACCTTGATGTTCAGGTCGTCCTGAAGCACCCTGTATCCATTTTCCCTGAGCAGGGATGCGATCAATGCCATCCCCAAGGGCGGGGCTGAATAGCAGCTTAGCCTCCTATCCGCCCTGGAGGGCGGTTTCGGGGTCCTTAATATTGCAATCTTCTCGATCTTTTCCATCTTCAACGCATGCCCCATTGCATGGACCAAATCAATGCTGTATTATAAATATCGGGTCAGGATTGGATCTTTGAAATGATGAAACGGCTTTTTCCTTTCCCTTCCCTCTGTATTGAGCTGACAACATTAAAATATAGTTCGATTTCTCCGTCGAACAGCGAGTTCAGGGAGCGTTTGATGCTTTTTAACGATTCATGTTTTCTGATTACGAGATCCACTCTAAGCGACCCCTTGTCCTCCTGCACGAACCGGCATTCCCTGATGTTCTGGTGCCTCTGTATTCTCGACATCACCGGCGAGAAATTTACTGGCTTCCCGTTTTTTGTGATTATCATATCGCATTTCCTGCCCTGGAATTCAACAAGTCTCCCTGAACAGCTTCCGCATGAGCACCTGTTTTTTGCCACTTTGCCTATGTCGCCTGTCCTGTACCTGAGCAGGGGCATGGCATAGTTCACGAGGCTTGTCGCAATCAATTCATTATGCTTGTCAGTCTCTATGATGCCGAATGACGGCTCGACATGCATCCCAGAATGGCTGCCGCACTCCATGGCAGATGCGACCATCTCGACCTGGGCGTACTGGTCGAACACCCTGCAGCCGAACGCATCCTCAATGGTCTTTCTCCAGTGAGGCAGAAGCTGCTCGGATTTCGTTATGACTGCATCCAGCCTGATGTCTGAGATGCCGTTCTCCCGGCAGTGGTCAGCCAGGAGGTATATGAGGGACGGAAATCCCCTCATGAACCTGAAACCGTAACTCTTCAATAAACCGGTGAATGTCCCTATGTTCCTGTCGTCGAAGTGCAATGGGCTGAAGAGGACTGCGTTGTTTTTCCGGTCGTATCTCCATGGCATGTTTCCTGTGTTGGGCCCTACATGGAATTGACCGTCCTGCATGGACATCCCTGCCATTGCGCACTGCTTTGTTATTCTTGCATTGTCAATCATCCTCTCCCGTCCGGTAATCATCATCTTCATGGGTTTTCCGGTTGTTCCGCCGGTATACCTTGTCATAATCCCATCCTTTGGAATCTTTTTTGAGATGAAATAACGATGATTTTCAACCACATCTTCCCTTGTTATCACAGGAAGCCTTTCAAGATCCTCCCTGCATCTGACTTGATGCGGCCTAATGCTGTGCTCACCGAAACTTTTTCTGTAGAAAGGTACTGCATCATAACAGTGCTTGATCATCCTTCTTAATTGCTCATTCTGCATCTCCTCGATCTCAGAAGAAGAGAGGTATTCTGTTCTTTTTAGCCGTGAATAGAACCAGTCAAACCAGAGATCATGATTAACTTTCGCTCCCAGCACTTGTATAGGTCCAGGGCTCTTTTGATATATTTTTTTCAAGATACTCACATTAATCCCATACGAATCGAAAGTTGAATAAATAGTTTACTATTAAAAGATAAATGAATCGCCGGGTTTTCCAGACATCATCCGTTATGCTAAAAACTGATCGGTCGATAGAAACATCATCTGTCATGTTCAGCATGACTGCTCTTAACCATCCCCTATGGCCTTCTCGTGCTCTTCCATTGCCACATAGGTCCTTCCCAGGTATTCATAAGCGAGGGTGTCGTTTGGGTCCTTTTCATGCGCCTTTATGAGATACTCGAATGATTTATTATAATCTCCAATTTCCCTGTAATCATTCCCAAGCCCCCTCAAAGAGGTTACATATGAGTCATTCAGCTCGATTGATTTTTGGAAATTTATAATCGACTGTTCAAACAATTCGAGACCATTGTCCTGCAGCAGGCCATAATCATACTGGCTCCAACCGAGACCGATACGGGCAGCTGCATTGTTCGGATCCTGTTCAATAGCCTTATTAAATACATCTATAGCCTCAGCATAATTCTTCTGATTATATAGGTCCCATCCCTCCTTATTAAGATCGACCAAATTGGAATGATTAGCTTGGAGGGAACTTCCCTGCCCTCCGGAGTTAATATCCTCCTGAAGCGCCCCTCCCTGTCCTGCAGGATTTTCATACTCCTGGAGGGAACCTTCCTTCCCTTGCAAAAAATTATTCCTCATGAAATATAAACCTATGCTGACCATAAGGATGACTATTATTATCACAGCTACGATAGCGTACCGATGATCTGGTTTCACGGAGGGTCCTGATTCATTTTTGGAATGCTTGATATGCTCCTCGACATGAGTTACTTCATGTCCTGCCTTGATGAGCGTATCTTTGATCTGTTCATCAGAAAAACCCTTTGACCGCTCTTTTCTGATGTATTCCAATAATTTTTCATCCATTCATGAGAAATAGTATTGGAATATATTTAAACTTAAGTTACTTTTATGAAGTCATAAAATATGGTTGATCCAATAGCTCATGCGACAAATTTTCCCGATTGTTGATTCATCATTAGTCGGACAGGATCAATCTTTGGTATATTAAGGATAGATTTATAATCAAGCTTTGATTAAGTCAATTAAAATGCAGTTAAGACTGCCTGTCAGCAGGAAAGCTTCGGACATAATAAAGAATCAGATCAGCGGTCTCCAGCCAAAAACAATCAGGTTTTGGGCAGGCAGCAGAATCCTCAGTCTAGCAAGGGAAAATATCAATTCAGCCAAGGTTCATGTCAACGACTCGTGCAATTACGGCTGTATCGGATGCTATTCAAGGCAAAAAACAGGAAACCCTGACAAGAAGAGACTATTCCGCCTGTTTGATGAGATTGGCGAGATGGGCATAAAACGTCTTGACTTGCTAGGTGGAGAGCCACTCTTAAGAGATGATATATTTGATATCATAAAGTATGCAAGGTACAAAGCCAAAATTTCGAGGAACATTCTTTTCACCAATGCGAGCCTTGCAACGGCTGATGTTGCAGGAAAGCTCCAGGCCTCGGGGCTCCAGACAGCGGTTGTGACATTCCATTCCCATAAAGAGGAGCAATTCGACAGGATGACGAGCACGCCGGGTTCATTCAAAAAGACGGTAAAAGGGCTCGGCGAGCTGAAGGATGCAGGCATCAGGACCTATACCTTCACTCCGATAACTTCAGCAAACATTGGCCATATCAGGGAAATAAACAAATATGTCAAAGACCTCGGCCACAAGTCCATGTTCTACAGGTACATACCTTGCGGAAGCGATGACCCTTTGGCAGTCAGCGACAGGGAAGGATGGAAGAGGACTGTCGGATGGCTCTACAACGAGAGGAGCAAGAAACACAGGGAGATACTGATTAGGGATATCCTGACAGGCAAAACTCTCTGCTCAGGCTGCACCACTTCGATAAATATCTTTGCCGACGGGACTCTGACACCATGCCCCTTCCTGGACCTTAAGCTGGGCAATGTATACGAAAAAAGCCTCAGGCTGCTTATGCGGGATGTGAAGAGCAGCAGCGAATTCATGGAATTTGCAGGACTGCCTCAAGAATGCTCAGCCTGCAGCCTTGCCGGTTTCTGCAGAGGGGGGTGCAAGGCAGTGACAAGGCAGCTCACCGGTGCATACGGCCGGATGGATCCCCTGTGCATGGGACCGTGGAAAGAAAAGATTGGGCCCGAAGAATACAGGATGCATGTGCCCCACTGGCTGTATTGAACTGCGCCCGCTATATGTTCGAATTTCATATGGCTTTTGTCAGGAAGTGATATGATCTTCCTATCTTCACCTTGAATGCGAATACCAGCACTGCCAGCAGGATGACAAGCAGGAGAAGCCCGGGCAGCATCGATATCGAATAGTTCAGTCTGCCGAAAACAAGTCCTGAAATAAGCAGTATGACTGACGTAGTCAATATTGCGGCATCATCCGGGGCAAGCATCCTGTGCAGATGGTACAGGTGAAATCCGAGATAGAATATCGAGCGTATCACATACAGGAAAAGATAAGATATGACGACTCCCGCAAGTCCGAGATATGAGACCGAAGGGAACAGGACGAGCAGGAACGCAAACAGCGTGATGAAATTCAGCTTGTTATAGAACCTGATGTCAGTGATGAAGAGGTAATTTGATGCTGCGATGAATATCTCATGGAAAATCTGTATGCATATGAAAATGAGGAAGAGCGGATACGTGCCTTGCATCTGCTGACCGAAATATATCATGTAAATAGGTCTGCCGACGATTATCAGGAATAGCATCGCCATGATGAATATCATCGAGACCGCATGGCTTATATTCAGCATGGTCTCTTTTATCCTCCTGAGCTTCCCTTTCTCATGATATTCTGACATGACAGGCGAGAGATGGACGAATAGTGGGGCGAAAAACCTCTTTATCATGTAGCTGACAGAGATGAAGATCGTCAGTATGCCGAGCTCTCTGCTGTCCAGGAAGAATGTCGATATGAACAGCCCACCCCAGATGACGATCCCCCTCAGCATCTTCGATATCAATTCCTGCAATGAATATTCCCTGATTATCTTCATGAGGATGCCGACTGACAGGTAAGGTGAAAATGTGATATGGGCCTTTGATTTTGTGCAGAGTATTGCGTACTCCAATGCCCTCGATAGCAGGGCGCTGACAAATATCGACAATACACCCAAACCGAAGACAAACATCAGCATGATGTTGAGCAGCAGCTCTACGGTCAACGAGGTGATATAGGCGTCCTGGACCATCTTCTCATTGCGGTTCGCCCTGAAGAACTGCTGCAGGAAATTTATCATCCTGGTAAAGCAATAGACAGCAAGCGCGAGGATGTAGTATATCACCAGGTCCGGCTTTTTGTAGACATTTACTGAAAGGAAGACAATGACCGGGAGGAGGAGGAGAAAGAACAGGTTCGAGGCCAGGGCGGAATTATAGAGGGTGTTGAATATGTTGTTGAACTGGTCCCTGTCCTGGCCGGGCCTTTCTGAATTGTACCTAACCAGACCAAGAAAAAACGGGATATCCACAGCCGCAATCAGGGAAAATAACGAGAAGACCGTTCCGATGACAGCATAGCCTTCAGAGCCAATCTCTCTTATGTATATGGCTGTTGCGACGAATGATATGAACAGCTTGAAAATTATCCCTGCTGACATGAATGAGACATTGCTGTGGAACTTCGCCATCCTGGACATGATACTGTCAGTACTAGTATATATTCATTTTGATTTGACAGACACAGCTGTAAAGTCAGCCAACAGAGATAATAAATGACGGAAGACAGGAACATAGAGGTTTAACTGCAGGATGCCCAGGGCTTATTTGCCCTTCTTCTCTTTGCCGTGCTTCTCTTCCCAGGGTATTGCAATCCCGTCAGGGTCGTCGAACCATGATTCATCCTTGTCATCGGTCTTCCAGGGCTCTATCTCCTCATCGGGCATCTCATCAGGCGTTCCATGAACCGCCTCTACCATTCCCTGCATGGGCTCGACGGAATTCGTCATAAGCACCCTGTGTATTATCGATTCCCTGAGCTTCTGGTTCTGAATGGCTCTCACGGCGTAGTTTGCATAATTGATGAGCTCATTGTTGAACTCTTTCTCGACTGTCCGGATGTCCGCCTTGCTGTCCTTTGGCGTTATCTCTACAATAATCTCTTTCTGGGGATCCCCGTCGACCATCACATAATTCTTGTCAGTGAAAATGTACGCTGCCGAGAGCACGACATCAAGAGGATATATGCTCGATTTCACCCTGATTACTGCGGCTTTTCCTGCGGATTTGCCGTGGGTCTTCGCTGGTGCCTGGGTCTTTTTCATGCTGGAATGAGGAAATCCAATCATTATTTAAATATTTGGTTCTGCACGGAAGCAGCCCGGTGAAAACTGATATATGAGGCTGACGTATGTTATCGCTATCTTTATAAGTCCTCTGGTATTTCCCAGGACCATGGGCAATAAAAGGGTCGATATCAAGACCGGGTTTCTCTGCAACAACAACTGCCTGTTCTGCGTCCAGGCGCACAAGAAGAAGTTCGGCAACAGGAAGACTGCGGAGATTAAGAAGGATCTTGAGGATGCGAAGAAGAACGGCTGCAGCGGAGTTGTCTTCACAGGAGGCGAAGTGACAATCCGCGATGACCTGCTGGAGCTCGTGAAGCATGCAAAACGCCTCGGTTTCGACAGCATCCAGCTACAGAGCAACTCCCGCATGCTGCAGTACAGGGACTATTGCAGGGAGCTCATCGATGCAGGTGTCAACGAGTTCAGCCCTGCGCTCCACGGCCATATCGCTGACCTCCATGACTACCTTACGCAGGCCAAAGGCTCCTTTTCCCAGACAACAAGGGCGATAAAGAACCTGAAGGACATGGGGCAGTACGTGATAACCAACACCGTCGTCGTGAAGCCTAATTACAGGTACATGCCCGAGATCGCGAGGCTTCTCGTCAGGCTGCGTGTCGACCAGTTCCAGTTCGCATTCATGCATGCCGTGGGAAATGCGATGGAGAACTACGACCAGATGATGCCCTGGGTCAGCCTTGCAGCGCCATACATCAGAAGAGGCCTCCAGATAGGCATCGATGCAGGTGTCAGTGTGATGGCCGAGGCCATGCCTTTCTGCATGATGGAAGGCTACGAGAAGTACTGCTCTGAATTCTTCATTCCCGAGACAGAGATAAGGGATGTGAATTCATACGACCCTTCCTACGAGACCACCAGGAGGACCGAGGGCAAGATGAAATTTCCCCAGTGCAGCGAGTGCAGGTATGACAATGTCTGCGAGGGGCCCTGGAAGGAGTATCCGGAGAGGAGGGGAAGCGACGAATTTGTACCGGTGAAAATATGATGGAGCAATACAAGCCGAAAAGGTTCGGCAAGGAATACGTGCATCTCAAGAATTCGGACCAGTACCCTATGTTTGCAGCGACAGCTCTCGGAGTCAAGCCAAGCTATGACGATTGGATTGACATTTCTGTCTTTGAGGATTTCAGGAAGGTATGCAGGGATTACGGCCTCCACGTGGAGACCGACGTCGTGTTCAGGACACCGGACTTCAGGAAGGATGACATAATAGGATCCAAGAACATCACGACGACATTCCAGGTGGGTGATAGATTCACTCCGGAAACAAAAGACGGCACTGTCCACGTTTATGTCTCGGCTTCAAAAAAGAACGCGATGGCAGCGAAGAGATTCGGCTGGTATTCTGTCGTCATAAAGAACAGGAGCACGAACAAGCCGTTTGTCGACCATCTCAGGTTCGGAAAAGCTCTCGGTTTTCCAGACTGCTGCGTAGATTTCTTCATGAGATACAACAACTGGAACATCTACAGCCATCCCTTCGAAGCGTATAAGAACACAAAAAGAATGGATAACAGGGCGTCGGGCTCGTACTACTGCAACAACTTCCTGATGGACAACACATATTTCTTCATCCACAACATCCCTTGCTCATACAGGTGCGAAAACACCATAAGCTACGCAAGAAAGGTCGAAGAGAAGCTTGCAAAAGTCGAGCCGGGGTTTGTAAAGAAGGTGCAGGCCATCCTCAAGAGGCCGCTCCTGGTGTTCGGCGAGAGGAACTTCATGATGTTTGACGGAAAGATGAAGGGGGACAGTATCACTTACAAGGACAGCATGTACTTCAAGAATCCCGGCAGGCCGGAGGATGAGGTTGATTTTTATAAGGATATCCGCTCTGGTGACAAGCTTACCAGGGAAGGGGACAACCTGAATATATTCAAGGGCAGAAGTCTCCTGAAGACAACCAGGATGAAAGACACCTGGTTTATGATCGATTTTGATTAGGATGAAAAACACAACGATCCAGAAGTTAAGGGCGCTTGAGAAGCTCATCGGCTTTTCCATAGACAGGAGAAGGATTCCACTGGAATTGAACGAGCCTCATG
>CAYXZQ010000027.1:0-26831 GCA_964469935.1 uncultured Methanosarcinales archaeon | reverse complement strand
CGTCCCCTCAGCGAATCCAGAAACCTCCTCCCTCCGTCCCTGAGGCTGTTTATCCCGTCTCCTCTCCTTCCGAGCCAGTTTCCGACCCCTCCGGCATCGCCTCCCCTGCTCCCGATTATCCTGAAGAACCACACGATCGAGAACACGAGGGCTATGAACTGCACAAGCATCAGGATGCTGAAGAGGAGAGGGGTGTTGGTCGAGAGATAATTCCCTGTGGTAGGAAGCCCCTCAAGTATCAGCGTCAGGATGAGGAAGATGCCGAATGCCATCGCCCCTGTCCTGTTGTTGCCCTCCTCCTTGAACATGAACCTCACGAGGAAGACCAGCACGGCCACCACAATGCCAATCAGGAACCATGGACCAAGCTTCTGCGTCACAGAGAATTGCAGTGTCAGTTCGCCCGACATCGTTATTACTGCCAGGACGAATCCGATGACCCCTCCAATCTGGGGACTGAACCTGTCCTTGAAAACCACCCTTCCCATGCCTATGAACAATGTCAGGAAGATGACTGCGTCCCAGATGTACGGATAGGTCCCTATGCTTCCGATTATGCCCAGGTCGCTCAATGACTGGAACATGGGCGTAAGCCTGCTTGTGGTCTGGGCGAGGGCGATTGACATATTGGCGAGAAATCCGAAAAATAGCAAAATCCCTAACTTTTTCCTGTTCATGGATACAGCCTCTGAACTATCTTAGTTGGATTTCTGAGAATTCAAGTATATAAAGCTTTTGGAAAAATAAGAAAAAAAAGGGATTAGCTCAGACAAGGCAGTCGTCCCTGGCAAACGAGCATACGTCACCGCAGGTGACATACTGGTCATCGCAGAAGGTTGCCTGGCTCTCCTCGTTGGCATAGTCGTTTCCATCGAGGCAGGCGGCCTTGTCATCGCTGCAGTTGTCTGCGCAGCTGTCGTAGGTGTCGTTGCACACCTTGTTTGCCGCATCTGCGCATATGTCTGCGCAGGTGTCGTACTGGTCATTGCAGAACGTTGCCTGGCTCTCCTCATTGGCATATTCGTCTCCCTCAAGGCATGTGCTCTTGACATCTTTGCAGCTGTCTATGCAGTCGTCGTAGGAGTTGACATTGTTTGCGACGCACTTGAAGCTCTCGCATGCCTCTCCTGTGCCGCAGTCGCTGTCGTTTTCGCATTCATGTCCGTTTGCGACGCACTTGTAGCTCTGGCAGGTCTCATCTGAGCCGCAGTCGCTGTCGTTTTCGCATTCGTGACCGTAATCGACCCCGTTGCAGCTTGCGACATTCACATCGTATGACCTTATCTCCCTGAAAATCTGGGTAAGGAGCTTCTGCGCCTGGTTCAGCGAATCATGGGCTTCGGTGACCTTGTCCTTTAGCTCGTCAGACTTCTCCCTGATCTGCCGGAGGTCCTTGTCTTTTGACTTCATGAGAATCCTGAGATCTTCATAGAGCTGCTCTGTCTCGTTCCAGTAGTTCCTTGCATCCTCTATCCTGGAATTGAACTCGTCCACCTTGTCCTGGAGGCTTGTTATGTCTTTTCCCTGGTCCTCAATTTCGGACAGATAGCAGTCGAGCCTGTCAGATAAGGTATCGCTTCTGAAGCTCAAAGACATGACCTTTGAGCCCAGCATGTACGCTGCATATGACCTTACCCTGTATCTTGCGCTGGTCCATATGCTGTCGATCTTCTTGGCATCTGCCTTAATCTCGTCCTTGGTGTCTGCCTTCTCAAGGTCGGCAAGGACATCGTTTAGCTGGCTTATGTAATCATTGATGTCGCTGTCGATCTCAGCGACCTGGTCATGTGGTATGCTGTCAGTGCTGTCCACCTTGTCCTTGACCTGCTGCAGGTAGGTTATTGCCATGTTGGCACTGTTCTCAAGGTACTGCCTTGCCCTGTCAATGGATTCGTTGAGAAGCTTCTGGCATTCTGCGGAATCTTTGTCCCTGCATGCCCTGTTGTATCTGTCCCTTGCAATGATCCATTGGTTCTTCCTCTGGGAATGTGCATTGACAGCAATCATGAACCTGGACTTTGCTGCCTGGAAATCCCCCTCGAGCTTCCTTATAGTAGCCGGGGTGATTACCCGTTTCCTGAAATTGTTGAGGTTCTTTATCGCTTTTGCCACCTTTGTCTTCTGTTTTGCTGCAGCAGCGATAAGGTTCATGCCGCGATCATGGTTCTGGTCGTCCTGCCTGTCATTTGTTGGCTGGTTGTCAGCGACAAATCCTGTTGCCTTGACAAATCCTTTCGGTCCATTGGCTTTATAATTGCCATTTTCCTTGGCAAGCGCCAGCCCGCCGAGGACCAGAAGCGTAATAATAATGATAATACCTGTCTTTTTCATCACCATTCTTTGTTCCTCCTTGAAACTTTTCATCTATGTCATGCCGGGCAGAGTAAAAATTAAAATGAGCGGAATTGTCCGCTCTAAATGGCCCATGAATCTTCAGGCACATTTTGTTTATAAAGATACTTTAATCCCCTGCTGCCAAAAATAATTTTAAGAGCCTTTAATGCTTTACAGGGCTTTATGGTTGCTTTTTTTTCGGAAAGCAGCCGGAATATGATTTTATTACCGTAAAGGAGCCCTGATTGCGGTTTGCTCATATCATGTCTTCATGACAAAAAATATAAATTGGTTCAGATTGCTTGATGAAACAATGAGATGGTGCCTGATAGCGCTCCTGCTGCTGGTCCCTGCGGTGCACGCAGCTCATATCAGCGGGAACACGTATGACAATATGCTTGAGCCTGTCAGGGATGTTGTGCTGCAGGTCGATTCGACCCCTGCGCAGACGTACATATCAAAGGACGGCACTTATGGATTCGACCTCGCTCCGGGAATCTACAACCTGACAGCAGACTATACATCAGACAGCCTGCAGAGCTATCATGCAGAAGAGGAGCTCAACATCACTGGCGACGGAGACTTCCAGTGTGACATAGTGATGTTCCCGTCACTTGACGATGAGGAGAGGCTGGCGAAGGGGATCGATGTCAACGTGAGCGATGTTGCCCAGGAGCCGAAGCCGGGCAGCCTGTTCCCTTTGATACTCGGCATTATTCTTGCTGCTATTGCCTTTGTTTCGCTCTGGCTATTCAGGAGAAAGAGAAGAAAACCGACAAGAGGCGATCATGACGAAGTGTACTCGAGGGTTCTCACCCTCCTGAAGAAGCACAGGAGGATGACACAGAAGGAGATTCGGAGGGAGGTTCCCATGTCAGAGGCCAAGATATCCCTTGTCCTGACAGAGCTGGAGAACAAGGGAATCGTAACAAAGATAAAGAAAGGCAGGGGAAATATAATTGTCCTGAGATGAATTGAAGATTTGGTCCTACATCATATGCAGCACTATTCTCTTTTGGCTGCTGTCCCCCTCCATTGGGAGATACATCTTCTCCATTCCAGAATACATTGATGCCATGCTGTCAAGACCTCTCAGACTGATCTCGTGTCTGAGTGAGCCGATCTTATAAGGCTTGTCAACCATCTCTTCAAGAGCCCTGTATCCCTTTGGAGACGACACTCCTGAGTATTCGGCAATCCCTCTTTGGGTCAGCAGAACTTCCATCATGTTGTTATTGAAGGAAGTTATCGCTACAATGTCGTCAGCTTTGTAATCTGTATCGCTTTTGTCCAGAATCTGGTTTAGGAACAGGCCTTCCTCATGATTGGCTATCCTGTAATGGATTCCAGCCAGTTTCTTTAGCCTTTTCTTGTTCAGGTCGAACAATGTCCTTGAGGCGTCTATATTTGTTTCATCGCTCATTGGTTGGCTTGATTTGTTCATATGGTGCTCTGGCAGGAATGGAATATCGGGATATGTCAATGTTGTCATTTTTTACCCCCTGTTAGTTACAACTTTTTTGTTTTGAAACAGCCACTTATTTATATATCTTTCGGTTTCAAAACGCTCACCCTCTGAAAACCTCCAAACCCTTGAATTCTGCACTTACAGCCTCTCTACTCACTGTCTTAAACCGAAAATTATATATACTTTGGAGAATTCGGTTTTATATGGAAAAACAAGAAGAGATGGCAGAAGAGCAGACATATGATGCTAAGGAGATCCAGGTTCTAGGCGGGATTGAGGCTGTAAGGAAAAGACCCGGCATGTACATCGGAGACACATCGCTCAAAGGTCTGCATCATCTGATATACGAGTGTGTGGACAATTCGATAGACGAGGCCCTAGCAGGCTACTGCACGAAAGTCAGCGTGGTGATCCATGAGGACAAGAGCGTGACTGTCGTCGACAACGGCAGGGGGATTCCGATAGACATCCACCCCAAGCTCAAGATACCTGCTGTTCAGGTAGTCCTGACAAAGCTTCATGCAGGAGGCAAGTTCGATGCAAAGGCATACAAGGTCTCAGGCGGGCTTCACGGGGTAGGTGTCAGCGTAGTCAACGCGCTCTCGTCATCGCTTGTAGTCAAGATAAGGCGCTCTGGAAAGATATACATGCAGAAATACCAGAGGGGAAAGGCAGTGACTAGGCTTCAGGAGACAGGTCCCACTGACAATAAGGGGACTGTGATAAGGTTCAAGCCCGACCCTGAGATATTCGAGACAACTGATTTCCATTTCGAGACAGTCGCTGCCAGGCTAAGGGAGCTTGCATTCCTCAACAAGGGCCTGCAGATATCCATAAGGGACGAGAGGGACAGAAAGGAGAAGGTCTTCAGGTATGACGGCGGCATAAAATCATTCATCGAATACCTCAACAAGAACAAAGCCACGCTGCATGACGTCATATACTTCGAGAAGTCAAAGAACGACATAATCGTGGAGATCGCCCTCCAGTACAACGACAGGTACCAGGAGACTGTCTTCACTTTCGCAAACAACATAAACACCATTGACGGCGGGACGCATCTCTCGGGCTTCAAGACAGCCATGACCAGGCTGATGAACAACTATGCAGAGAAGGCAGGGCTGCTCAAGGCCGTAAAGCTCACGAGCGACGATGTCAGGGAAGGGCTGTGCGCCGTGATATCGGTGAAGCTCCACAATCCACAGTTCGAGGGCCAGACAAAGGCGAAGCTCGGCAACAGCGAGGTCAAGGGGATTGTCGATTCCGTGATAACCTCCGAGCTCGGCAGGTTCCTCGAGGAGAACCCCCGCGAGGCAAAGGTAATTGTAGGAAAGCTCGTGGGCGCCGCCCATGCACGAGAGGCCGCAAGGAAGGCAAGGGAGCTCACGAGAAGGAAGTCTGTTCTGGATTCCTCATCGCTTCCGGGAAAGCTTTCTGACTGCCAGGAGCGCGACCCTGCAAAGTCAGAGATATTCATAGTAGAGGGCGACAGTGCAGGCGGCAGCGCAAGGCAGGGAAGGGACAGGCATTTCCAGGCCATTCTTCCGTTGAGAGGAAAGATCCTCAATGTGGAGAAGGCCAGGCTCAACAAGATCCTACTCTCAAACGAGATAGTCACCCTGGTATCGGCGCTCGGCACGGGGATAGGCGAGGATTTCAAGCTCGAGAACCTGAGGTACCACAAGGTCGTCATCATGACAGATGCTGATGTCGACGGCCAGCATATCGCGTGCCTGCTACTGACATTCTTCTACAGGTACCTGGGGCCGATAATCGAAAACGGGCACCTCTATCTTGCGATGCCTCCTCTCTACAGCCTCAAGAAGGGAAAGAGCATGCATTATGTATACAACGACAATGAGCTCTTCCAGCTGATAAAGCAGGTAGGAAAAGAGGGGACGAATGTCCAGAGGTACAAGGGTCTCGGGGAGATGAACCCTGAGCAGCTCTGGAGCACTACGCTCAACCCGGAGAACAGGAGGCTCAAGAAGATAACTGTCGAGGATGCAGTGGCGGCTGACGAGATATTCACAGTGCTCATGGGCGACCAGGTAGAGCCGAGAAAGGCGTTCATCGAGGCCCATGCGCTTGAGGCAAGGAACATCGATGTCTAGTTTGTCTTTGGATCTTTTCACCCACATCCTATCTTATGCATCCTATCTTAGTTATGTTCAAAATGATAAAATGCGTCATCTTTGATTTTGACGGAGTCATCGTTGATTCCGAGAACTCCAAGTTCAGCAATATCAGAAGAGTGTGCAGTTCCCATGACTTATCCCTGCCTGAACATGAGTTCAGGAATTTCCTCGGCAAGAAACGCGGGTTCTTCATAAGGCAGGCATTTCCCGGGATGAAGGAGGACCTGGCTGAAAGCATCCTTTCAGAGTTGAGAGACCTTGATGAAAAGAGTGATGAGAGGATGCCTGTACCCGGGATAGATGAACTCCTCATTTTTCTTGAAGGCGGATACAGGATAGCTGTAGTCACAGGCTCAGGCAGAAAAATTGTCACCCGGGTGCTTGAGAAAGCTGGGATTGAAAAGTATTTTGACCTTCTGATTACCGGAGATGAGATTGAAGCATCAAAGCCCATCTCTGACGCTTTTGTCGAATGCCTCAGACTCCTGAAGATAAAGCCTGTGGATTCTATCGTAATAGAAGATTCAGTTGCCGGCGTGACAGCTGCAAAATCAATCGGCTGCTATGTCATCGGCCTGGGAACTTACCTCTCAGCTCAGGAGCTCTCGGCTGCCGACAGATTCTGCAGGAGCCATGCGGATGTACTGGAATTCTTCAGAACATAAAAACGCAAACTATTTATATATCCATAGACAGGGAAAATCCTTAAAGTGGGTAAACGAGTGAAGAAAAGGGGTAGTGTGAAGGCTAAATCCGCAAAAAAAGAACCGACCAGAAGCATTGTCCCGAAGGGGATGAGGGTCCTGACGTATTACACTATCCTGCTGTCAGTGTTCTACCTCATCATGCTCTTTTCGTCGGATATCAGCATATTCTTCGGCAGGGTGGTCGAGGGGATTTTCGCAAAAACAATCAACCTTATCGTGTTCTTCCTCCTGCTCTTCGTGGTCTACGGCCTCCTGAGGAGACTCTGGATAACGTATTATATTGCCCTGTCACTGTATTTCCTCTCGATACTGAGCTCCGCAATCACCCTTTTTCTCTGGAACGGGATTAAGGACCCCGGGCTTGGCATCCTTACGGCAATCGTCGTACCCATGATAATCATAACCATGCTTGTCAACGGTATTACTTTCTGGTACCTGCTTGCGAGCCGCTCGTATTTCTTCTCAAGAGGCCATCCTGCTAAGGACAGGACAGCTGACAGGGTATTCTCATATTCAATATACTGCTTTCTGATACTATTCTTCATGATACTTGCGGGCGCAGCAGTCAACTTCTCGCTCAGGATAACCAGCAACATAAACACGATGATGAAGAGCATAAACGACCAGACCATGACAGAGTCGCTGTTCTACTGCGACGGAATGGGAAAGGACAGGGACCTCTGCCTGGTCTCTGTCGTGACCAAGTATTCAGGCCAGAGATACATATCGAACGTATGCGACAGGATAGGCTCGCGGTTCTACAGGTTCACTTGCTACCAGGCCGCAGGATGAAGATGACAGGAAAAAAAAGAGGACAGGTGACGATTTTCATAATCCTCGGGATAGTCATACTCTTCTCGACATTGCTCATACTTTACATCAGGTCACAGGTGAATGCCCCTGCCCAGTCCAAGGTCCAGACCGACCAGATAGACTCATACGTCACGCAGTGCCTTGACCAGGTATCTTCCGATGCCCTCATAAGGCTCGGACAGCTTGGCGGATATGTCAGCGAACCGGCGGGTTCGAACCCTACAGTCGCAAGGCTTGACCCATTCAATTCAGAGACTCTCTCTATGCAGGGGGGAAAGCTTCTTCTGCCCTACTGGCTCTACCAGACCGAGAACGGCCCTGACAGGACTGACATGCCTCCCCTGGAGAAGGAATACGACGGGGACGGCTCAATACAATCAAACCTTGAGCAGTACATCGAGGACAACATGGAATCCTGCCTGGACAAGTTCAGCGTCTTTGATGCGCAGGGGATTAAGGTGGCAGAGCGGGGCATACTGGATGTCTCGGTGATATTCACAGAAAGCGACGTCGGTGTCAAGCTCGACTACCCGATAAACATATACTACCCGGACGGCAGGATGGAGACCAAGTCGGATTTCTACACGAGCATCCCGGTAAGGCTTGCAAGGATCTACAGGCTTGCAAAACAGATAAGGGACTATGAGATGAAGACCGTGTTTCTCGAGAGGGACACCCAGAACCTCATCTCCATATACTCTAGGGTCAACAGCGACTACCTCCCTCCCATGTACGGCGGGCTGGAGTTCAAGGTCTGCTCGGACGAGGTGTACTGGCTATATAATGACGTGTTTGACGACATGAAAGAGGTGCTCGTCGCAAACACGCCTTATCTAAGGATCGCCGGGACAAATTATGAGCCGATAACCATTGACGACCCGAACGAGGACAGCCGCCAGATTAGGCAGGGCGTGTATGACGGGATGGTGTACAATTTATCATCTGACACATATCCTCTTATAGATGTAAGCATGGGCTACAGGGAAAGCTTTCCGATGCAGCTCGATTTCGGCAGGAACGGGCTCCTTGAGCCGAAGAGCTTTTCAGTGGACATGGTGTTCTCGCAGATCTGCATGTTCGAGTATGAGTTCTACTACAACCTGAAGTATCCCATCCTTGTCACGCTCACTGACTCGGGCTCCAGGATCGACAACAAGGACTACATATTCCAGTTCCCGATGCAGGTCGTCATCAAAGACAATTTCCCGAGGGTGAGGTACTCGGACGTCTTCGGCGAGTTGAAGAAGCCAGATGTGAAGTCAGAATGCGCTCCTGAGCAGAGGCTGAGCGGGAACATAAAGCTCAATATTGTCGACAGGGACAATAACGGCATCGACGGCGTGAATGTCTATTTCCAGTGCGGCCCTCAGCTCATATATGATTACTACGACAACGGGACCCTGAAGAACATAACGCCTTTTGCAGACAAGTGCTTCATGGGCTCGAGCAGCCAGGGGATCTTCCAGTCCAGGTTCCCCCAGTGCCAGGGAGGCGGCCTCCTCATGCTCGAAAGCGACAAGTACCTTTCAAAGACAGTCCCTATTGGTGATACCAGGGCGGGAGTGAACAGGACGATGACATTCAGGATGGACAAGATAAAGACCCTGAAGGTCGACGTGAAGAAGCTGTTTGTCAAGCCCCCGTCCGATACACCCGGGCCGAATCCGGGCATGGTGATGGACGACTCAGGCACAGTGACAGGATGCAATACAGACGGCAAGCCGGAAAACCTGCAGGGCTATGAACAGGCCATAATAAGGCTGACCAAGACAGATCCCCAGAACGGGGAGATGATGGTGCCGTCGCTTGCGCTCTTCAGCCCTAAGAACAGATCAGACATAATCATCGGACCAGGAAATTACACAGTGGATATAATGCTTATCAGGAACGAGCGCTTTGTAGGCGAGATGACGATAAAGAAGGACAGCGAGTCAAAGACGATCACTACAGGGCCCCTCGGCGGGAGCCAGACGACGTCGTACCCGGACAAGGACGTGCTATTGCCGACAGTGTTTTCCGGCGGAGCAGAATTCAACTGGACAGTGACCGCAGGCGAGCTTGAGAACTCAAGCACGATAACGTTCTCGGTATTTGACGAGGGCCCCCCCAAGATAATCGAGGATGTCGGGACGCCTCTTGACCACCGGTTCAGGTGCTCGGAGCTCAACTATGCAAGAATACAGCCGAGATTAAGCAAATGACGAACATTTGGAAACTCATAGGGCTTATGATGATCATCCTGATAATCGGGATTCCGTTTCATGTATCGTTTGCGTTTGCTGATGCTGGGAGCCTGACAGGGCTGAACATAACGGGCAGCGATGGCAAGAACAACGTGCTCCAGGACACTGACAAGCTAAAGCTCAGCGTGACAGCGAAGATGACCGATGACACCGGCGCAACCGAAAGCCTAAACGAGAACAATGTCAGGATGGTCTACAACGGCTACGAGGAGAAGTTCAGCAGGTGCACTGACCAGGGAGGAGGCACCTTCCTCTGCGAGTACACCTCGGGTGACAGGGAATGGGAGCGTGGCAAGAACAATGTCGAGATCAAGCTCTATGACAATTATTTCTTCAAGCTCGCGACTCTCGACGGTAGCTTCTACGTCGATTCGGCCCCGCCGACCATCAGGGAGTTCGGCTTCTCAAAAGACCCTGACAACACCATTGAGGCAAGCTACGACGTCGCGGACACAGCGTGCAGCGGATGTGGTGATTTCTGCTCGGGACTGGACAGGGTGGAATTCTCGTTCGACGGCGTGCTGGAACAGACTGTCAAGGTCGGTGAAGGCTGCGAAAAATCTTCGAACATCTCTTTCTCTCCCGAGAGCCTGGGGCTCGATGAGGGCACCAGGCAGTTCTGCATCGCCGCCTATGATGCTTTCGGGGCGGAATCAAGCTCATGCAAGAGCCTCTACCTTGACTACAACCCACCGGTGATAAGCGGCCTGGAAGTGACCCATGACGGGCTTCCCCTGAAGTACACGTCAGCAGTCCCGATGGATGCTGTCGTTTCCGTTAACGTCTCCGATGCCGTGAGCGGCGTGTCCCAAAAGAACATCTGGGCGGACCTATCAGCCCTGAACACGGTCAATCCCCAGGGCTATGGCAGGATGATGCCTGACTGCAGCGGTACCGCCAATAATCTTGAGTGCACCTGGGATGTCATGGTCGACGGCGTGGACGGCAGCGCTAAGATAACCGTCAATGCCACTGACAATTCCGGGCTTTCTGCAAGCCTCTCAAGGACCCTGAGCCTGCCCATGGACACTGACGCGCCGTCAGTCATATCTTTAGGCTCGGGCCATGCCGGCGAGAACGGCACAAAGTTTTTGAAAAAGGACAACAATACCCTCGATGCTCAGATTGATGAGACAGGCTCAGGCATGGGCAATGCGCTCGCTTACCTAAACCTATTCAACATGAACAATGCCTACGGCTCGGTCCAGGCAGACGATTGCAACAGCACAGGCGGAATTTGGCACTGTTTCTGGGGAGGGTTATCTGTCGCGGGCAAGCTGAACGGCCAGAAGATGGACGTGCAGGTCCAGTCGCTCAAGGATGACGCAGGCAACTCTTGGCAGGGCACAGAGGGCATTGCACATCAGACATTCGTCTATGACGACGAGAAGCCCGTGTTCGAGAACATAACCATCAAGCCCTACGGGGCAGACATAGATGTGCTCAGGGAGACCGACATCGCAAGCGTCAAGGCTTATATCAGGGAGCAGTATTCCGGCCTCAAGGCAGAGAATGTCCTTGCTGACTTCAGCCAGTTCAATTCAGAGATTAACTACTCGACGCCTGCTGATTCATGCGACGACATGGGCAACAGCACGTGGGAATGCGACTGGGAATACACAGGAAACTACGACGCAGGACAGACAGCCAGGGTGGACATAAGGGCGACTGACAATGCAGGCAACACCAAGGACAGCGCGGCTGACCATGTCTTCGGCTCGATATACATCGCAAAGGTGACAGCAAAGAATGTCGACTATTGGGAGCCTGAGGCAGAGAGCTATGATGTAAACAAGCTCAACCGCAATTTCCTCTACATGTCCTCGTCGGGCACGATAATCAGGGCAGGTGTAAGGCTTGTCGCCAACACGGCAAAGCCGTATGTCCACGAGTTCAGGCTGACATCCTGTCAGGGCTCCCTGGCCATCCCCAGCACCGATGACGTGTTTACTTCCTACACTGTAAAGGACGAGTTCTATTATCCTGACGCTGACAGGAGCGACAAGTACGTCCTCATAGAGGTGCCCCACTATGACAATTCGAGCCTTTCCAATGCGACTGCTGTGAAGATCATCTGCGCAGGCGAGGTGGTCCAGGGAAGGAGCAAGACGAGCGATGTATACACCCCGAACGAGATCGTCAATGTCACTATCGATGTCCCCCTGACAAACAAGATATTCTCCTCGCCGGGACTCTCGACAATAGACAAGATAACCGAGAAGAAGTCTCAGCTCGATTCCCTCAACACCCTGATAAACTGGATAGACTTCTGGGTGAGGCTGCTCCAGCCGTTATGCCAGCTCTTCCAGCTGCTCAGGCAGCTGATTGAGGGAGTTTGCGTTTTTATCCAGGGCTTCGAATACCTGAAAGGTGGTGTTAGCTCATGTGCACTACAAAGCTGGAAACTTGACAAGTATTGGTATGGATATACTGATGAGCAAATGAATGACAAAATCAAGGATGTAGATGCCAGCTCTTTAAACCATCAACAAAAGATAGAAGCACTGTTTAATCAGAATGTTAAGGGTAATTTCTTGCCCCAATCCACCAAAAAGGTGCCCAGCATCGGTTGGGTCTGCGATTTTGTTATCTGCGAGGACTGCGACGATTTCTGGGCTAGCAAGCTTGGCAATACCCTGAGCAATACGATGAACGGCTATATGCAAAGCATATTCCCATCGGCAGTTCATAGCTATGGACAGTTCGTCTTCGACCCGCAGAAGAGCCTGATAGTCTCAGTCTGGTGCTCGCCACCCTGCATGCCGGGAATCCTTGCAAAGCTCAAGACCTACAAGGCGATACTTATTACTTACAATGTATGCGTGAATACTGCATCAGTAAACCCGAACATGGATGTCTCGCAGTGCGATGACTACTACGACACCCAGGTATGCGACCAGATCGTCGGCGAGTTCTGGTATCTTGTCGACGAATTCATAAAGAGCTACATAGTGAACTTTGCCATCTATGGCGCCAAGAAGATGCTGGCGAAAGCTGCGGGTTGCCCGAAGGGATGGACGTCAAACCCTGTCACAGCGCATACCTGCACAGCATATGAGATATATGCTGCTGTAGGCTGGTTCATACACCTGTCCGAGACTGTCGACACGCTGAACCAGATATTCAACCACAAGTTCTTCTCCCAGAGCGACGAGGAGACAGAGAAGAACGCAAAAGAGAAGATAACAGGTGTAACAGAAAATGACAAGCAGTTCGTGAGGCAGACATGATGGCAAGAGGATGGAAATTACCGGCGCTGGCGATCATTATTATAATCGTGGGAAGCTACCTGCTCTTGTCTAACACAGGCTTGAACGGGAAGCAGGCAAGTGCGACTGGTTATTCCACCTTCAGTGTCCAGAATGTGGCTGTAGGGGACAAATTCGTCGACCAAGGCGTGACATATACTGTCACGAAAGTCTACGACCCAGACAAGTTCTTCGGGAAGGGTGAACACATCCAGCTTAACGGCAATATTGATGCGACTTACCATGCAGTTGGTAGCGATATTACGTATGATCTCGGTGATCAAGGAGATTATATTTCTCTGTCTGGTGCAACATATACTCCGAAAGCAACAACCCCAACAACTCCGACGATAATTTCGAGCGATACATCAATGACCGATGAACAGACAGACACCACTGATGAGACAGACATACCAACAGGCTTAGATAATGCATTTACGGTATCACGTGAAGCTTGGGCAAACGATTATAAAAATATGAAAATGGGTACAAAGGATCCTTATTATGATTCAACATATAATGGTAAGAAAGTATATGTCATAGTAGATGCAGCAGATTTACCAGTTTCATATTATATGGATGGTGTTGGACCGCTCAGTCCTGATCAATATAAGAAATATCGGGATGATAATCCCATTACAGAAAAAGCAACAGATACAGATGAGACCGATAAAGGAGCTGCGATAAAAACAACAACACAATCAGGACAAAACAAAATTCCAGAGCCGATTACTCTAACTACCGTCAATGATCCTAATTTACACATTACAGTCAAATCGGACTACAATTCAAATTCAAGAACTGCTGATATCAAAATCACCGGAACTGACAAAAAAACATATTCAATGACCTACACAAATGATGGGAAATACATGATAGACAAAGATCAGTATGTGCTGCTCGACAGCTGCAAGATTCAAAACCAAAAAACAGCATGTTTCCACAATCTCAACAGGAACAATCAGGACATCCCCATAAGCAAGGATGAGTATGATAAATTAGACAAGATGAAAGACTATATAGGAAAAGACCTTGATGCCTACTGCGCTGAGCAACCCGACAATAAATTCTGCCCCGACACGATGAAGAAGAACGACAATTACATCAGCAGCCTCATGCAATACACAGACAGCGCATTGTCCCAGGTCCTGACAGCATATCTCGACGAGCTCCTCGGGCCTTTCTCATACCAGTGGCCGTACGAGGCGTTCTGCAACGACAAGATCGACAAGGGAGACACAGACTACGAGAACAGGATCCACGGCATACCTGTCCCCCATTCCGACTGGCAGTCCCAGCTTGAGGACGACATATACAACAACATCAGGACAGCGGTCGTTTTCGGCGACGTGGAGCAGATAACCGACAAGATGTACAGGTACGACGTCACTGTCAAGCTAGTGGGCGACATGGCAGCGCCGAAATGGCAGGTATACCTGGTGAATTCCTGCACAGGCGACAATTCGACAGCCGTCTGGGAGGACCACGGCGCTCTCGCATTCAAGCAGGTATACGAGATGCTCTATGCAGGCGGCACTGACCAGGACATGATATTCGAGTGCGGGAAAGACCCTGTCTGCAGGTTCGACTATGTCTACCTCAAGTTTGACGACGAGAAGCAGCCAAGGAAGTTCAAGCTCGCGGGTAGCGACACGATAACCGACCTCTGCGGATAAATATATAAAGCAGCGATGGTTTTAAATAAAGATGGGACTCACAGCATACCTCAAAAGAAGCGGCAGGGACTTCATGGGAAGCTTCAGGACAAAAAGGCAGTTCCACTTCGTCATCCTCCTCGACATGGTCTTCTACGGCATAATCGCAGCCATCGTCTTCATCATCCTGCCGGTATTTTTCATCCAGAGGTTCAGCGCGTTCTACGAGACCCTGATGATGTACTCCCAGGTGCCGTCGGAATTCAAGGGCAGCGCGGTCTCGGGCCTATCCAGCCAGGGCCTCCATCTCTTCATCTGGGTCGTCGGCCTGTTCATACTCATAGTGCTCTCATATTCCTTCTTCAAGGGCCTCATATGGAAGATCGTGACGTCGGGAAAGCTGTCCAGAAAGATAGTTGTAGAATTCGCAAGGAAAAACCTTGCAAGGTACGCCCTCATGGGCGCTTTCCTTTCGCTGATATTCATCTTCATCTTCTACCTGAGCTATTCCGCCCTCAAGACGAATGCCTTCACGATATTCCTTCTATTCATCCTCTTCCCGCTGGGGATCCACATATTCCTCGTGTTCCAGCCGGTGCTGATAATAAGACGGCTCTTCTGGCGCTCTTTTGCAAAGACATTCGCTGTTGCCTTCGGCAGGATATACCTGTTCATAATCCCGTATGTCCTAATCGCAATAGTCCTTGCAGTGGTCTTCATCCTTACATCGCTCATATCCAATTTACCTAAGCCGTTTTCAGGCATCCTCACCCTGCTCCTCTTCGTCCTTTTCTTCAACTGGAGCAAGTATTATCTGGCAGAGATAATCGGTCCGCTGGCGAAGTGAGGATATGCACAGTAAAAACATTTATATATTAATTAATCCAGGGTTCAAGTCACATGAAAAAAAGAGGTATGGTATCAGTTTTCATCATCGCGGGGCTCTTCATCCTCATCATCTTCGCTCTTGTCTACTCATTCTACCAGGGTATCATTCCTGCCCCGAACTTCCTCTCCAAGAAATCAGACGCAGTGACGACTTATACCGAGAGCTGCATGGACGGAATCGCGAGAAACGGCCTCGAGATAATGTCTATCCAGGGAGGCTACATAACCATCCCCGACAACCTGAAGCGCTCAGGCTCTTTCGTCCCGATGGGGTTCGAGGTGCCCTACTGGTATTACAGGGGCAGGGACATGGCGCCGTCTGTCCAGCAGATGGACCAGCAGCTCGGCGATTACATATCCGAGAACCTGCCTGACTGCCTGGACAGTTTCAAGGCTTTCCCTGACTATGAGATAGTTCCCCAGACAAACATCTCGACAGACGCAAGCATTGGGGACAATGTGGTGAGCATAAAGACTAACTTCAGGCTCAAGGTGCGCCATCCGGGCGAGGACCAGGAGTATGTCTACCTGGATGATTTCACAGTCGACATCAAGTCGGATTACGGAAAGATGTACAAGCTGTCCAGGGAGCTTATTGGATACGAGAACAGCGTGGGATTTTTGGAGAACTACACTGACGAGATGATAGCGTGCTCGGACTACCTGCCCTACGAGGGGATGGACTTGACATGCAAGCCCATGGTCTGGCGGGTCAGCGACATGGAGAACTACACAAAGACGATGATTATGTACAATCTCCATTACCTGCAGTTCGAAAACACGGACTACAAGGAGTCGGGGATCCCCTATTACGACAAGCAGTACAAGGTCCCTTTCACTGCTAACGATTACAGAAAATTCAAGGTGAGCGTCGTCTACAACCCTTCATGGGACATGGATTTCAGCGTGATCCCGAGCAGCAACGGGTTCACGAAGCCTTTTGAGTTCAGCCTCTCGAAAGTCCTCATGTCATGCGTCAAGATATTCCACCACAAGTACACGCTCGATTATCCGGTGATATTCCAGATAACTGATGACAACGACCCGGAGAGCAAGTTCTATTTTGCGACTCCAGTGATAATGAGAAGAGGGATTCCAAACAGGTACAACGAGGTCCCGCCATGGCCCACTGACTATGACCAGACCATGAACTCGGACTATTGCAGCAACTACACGAAGGTCACGATGTTCACCCTGGACCAGAGCGGCTTCATCCATTCCACGCCTTCGATAAGGGACAACCGCCAGTACAGCCTGAATGTATACGCGAGGGATGCTGTCACAGGGGAGATCCTCCAGGGCGCGAATATCAGCTACCAGTGCGTGCAGTTCCGGTGCCCTATAGGAAGGACGCAATATCCCATGCAGGGGCCGTTTTTGACTGGCGCTTCCCCTGTGCTTGACGCCAGGTTCCCGGACTGCCTGGGCGGGCTTGTCATCGCCGACAAGAAAGGCTACCAGGAGGCTGTGACCAGGATGACTGTCGGGCCTGACACTGACGGCTCGCAGGTGACAGTGGACATGCATCCCCTCAAGCAATTCGATTACAGGGTGCAGGTCGTAGAGGACCACAACGGCATCATAACCCGTCGCAACCTCAAGCCCGAAGAGTACGTCATGATAGACATCAGGAACAATGACCAGAACTTCGAGGACACGATAGTCTATCCCTCTGACTCAAAGTATTATTCAGACCTCGAATTGATGCAGGGAGACTTCACATACAGCCTGGACATCAAGCTGGTCACGAAGGACAGCTACCTCGGGGGCCTGGCCCTGAACTGGACACCCTCGAAGGACGAGCTTGCAACAGGCAGGTTCGTGCTCTTCTATGTAGTGAAAAAAGACACGCTTATCGCTCCCCAGACGCCTGAGGAGTTCCAGTCATTGATAGATTATGCAACTGAGAATTCGGAGAAATACCCGCCAGTGATAAGATGAGATACATGAGGTTGATTGCGGTTATGATGACTGTTTTGGTAATCATGATTCCCGTGTGCTTTGCGGTCTCCATCGTTCCGAGCACAGTCAAGTCGACTGATGTCAGCGACTCGGGCGCGACAGTCGTCTGGAAGACGAACGTGCTTGCCGACGGCAGGGTCGAGTATGGAAAGGACATCGACAACATGAACAGCGTGCCTGAGACTGGCGGGGCAGTGACTGACCATGCAGTCGACCTTGCTGGGCTTTCCTCAGGGACAAAATACTATTACAGGGCCGTATCAGAGGACTCAACCGGGCCTGCAAGCTCAAACTACTACTCATTCACTACTAGGCTCTCGAAGCCCTCGGGGCTCAAGGCTGTCAAGACATCGCCTAATTACATAACCATAAGCTGGAGCACGCTAACCGGCGCTGTGCACTACAAGGTATTCATGGATGGGAGCTATGTCGACCAGACAGATGATACAAGCTATACTTTTTCAGGCCTTGTCCAGTCTAAGGAGTACAGCTTCCAGGTAAGCGCCCTGGACTCGGGCGGGCTTGAGACCGAAAAGTCGGATGTGCTCAAGGCATCCACTGTGGAGGAGGCCCTGAACATAACGTTTTTGCAGGTCTCGGGCATCTCGACTGACTCCGCCACCATAACATGGAAGACGAGCAAGCAGACTGCGTGCACCCTGTATTACGACGACAATACCGCCCTCTCTCTGCAGAGGCAGACAGCCCTGGGGACGGACCATTCCGTGACAGTCACGAGCCTCTCGCCGGGGACGAGGTATTATTACCAGGTGAAGTGCGGAAGCGCACAGTCCCAGAGAGACTATTTCCTGACATATGAGTCGGGGCAGGCGCTTTCGGTCTCGGATGTCCATGCGACTGCCATAACCTCTAACACAGCGACAATATCATGGAAGACGAACCTCAATGCGACCGGCAAGGTCCATTTCAGCGTGGACGATTCCTTCAGCCAGATGATAACAGACAGCCAGAAGTCGACAGAGCACAACATCACCCTCACTCATCTTGACACAGGGATGACCTATTACTACAAGGTCGAGTCAGAAGGGGTCATGTCGCCTTACAGCACTTTCAAGACAGTTGATACCACTACCGGCACCGGAGAGGGATTTTTAAAGCTCGACAAGACAAAGGCCCTGACGAACAGGAGCACGATAAATGTCAGCGGCACCACGAGGACGGGCTCGAGGGTCTACATATTCGTGAACCAGGACTCGAGGGCCCAGGTCATGTCAAAGATCAACGGTACGAAATTCAGCTTCCCTGTGCATCTCGACCCGAACGTAATATACAACGGCAAGCAGGGGAATAACCTGGTTGAGGTGATGTCGTGGGACCAGAGCGGCAACAAGGCGATGGATTCGCTGCAGGTGGTCTGCGACACATCCCAGCCCATCCTTATCCTCAACAACATCCCTTCGACGACCAGGAATCAGAAGGTCCGCATAACAGGGATAACCGATCCTGATGCGACGCTCCAGTTCTTCATAAACGAGAGGGGCCAGGACAAGTTCAAGCCAGATGACAGCGGTAATTTCAGCCATGACCTCAACCTCAACTCAGACGGGGAATACAATTTCAGCGTCAGGGCGACAGATCCTGCCGGCAACACGTACAGGATAAGCAAGAGGATACTGCTCGACAGGACAGCGCCCCAGATACAGTTCGAGACAGACTTCGGCAAGGAGACGCATTTCAAGATATTCAAGATAAACGGCAAGACAGACCCGGGAGCGAGGGTCTCTGTAATCAATTTCGGGCCCTACAGCGGTTACTGCCAGGACACGAACCTACAGACCAAGTACGGCGGCTGCAGGGAGTTCATAAGGCAGGGCGACAAGTACGAGGAATTCATGTCGACCATCGACCCTGTCTCCTACGGCCTCGGGCTTGAGATCGACACGACAGCCGATGCCAACGGCGAGTTCTCCATCCTGGTGGGCCTTGTCGAGAACGAGGTCAACAAGCCGAGCATAAACAACCTGCTCTTCAACGTGACAGACGCAGCAGGAAACCCGTATTCCGTAAGAAAGAACATCAAGTACTCTCCGGGCTGTGCGGACTGGTCTGTCCAGCAGGGCCAGGTGCAGTCGTTCCCGTTCAACATCTACGCAAGCGAGATATCCGACGGCGACGTCACTGCAAGCGCATTCTTCCCGATAAGATACACCGGCACCGGCACTCCGAAGGTCACGACCATAAGCATACACCAGGACACGAGCAACCATGGCCTGCTGATGAAGGACGACGACAAGAACAGCGCTATGTACGCGATTGGGACAGGGGCCAAGGCAAGCCAGTACGACACGACCGCAGGGGAGCTCTATGTAGACGTGCCGATAACCATAAAGAGGTACGGGGGCAAGGTCGACGACCTTCCTGACAAGATAAACGCCTACATGGACGTGAAGATTACCTATGCGAATTCCCAGGGCACGGCGACCTGCGACATCTACCCTCTGGCCCAGTTCGACATGCAGAAGCCGGAGCTCATAACGACCTGGCTGTCCCCAGAGATGATTAACAGGACCATCAGGACCCTGGACCAGATGATAAACAACACCCGCAAGGCCGTGAGCTTCCTAAGGACAGCATCGCTCGTCGGGCTTGTCGCGTGCGGCGCGATGATCGCATGGGACTATATCAAGGGATTTGCAGGCTCGTCCAATGCCGTCGATGCGAACGGGTGCACCCAGGCCCAGGCAGGCATGGAGAATACCTACTATATCTGCGACAGGATACTTTGCCCGAATGTACCCCCTAACTGCAAGGACTTCAGCGCCGTAAAATCTTCATCCACTGCATCGGATTACACCAAAACTGTGAATGGAAAAACCGAACCCAGCGATGCGACTGCCTTCAAGACTCAGCAGGATACAAACCAGAAATGGATTGACGCCTACGCACAATACAAGAAACAATATCCCACGAGCAAGACGACTTTTACAGAGTTTGTGGATGACCAAAATCTTCAAAAAGCATATGGGGGAAAGTATGATACGAGCATATCGGCCCCGACATCCTGGACCATGGACGTGCCTGACACCAATCTGCAGTACAATGTATATTATTACCAGGTCCAGGGCGGAAGGATAAAGGACCCCAGCTACAATCCTGTTGTAAAGAACGGCAACATCGAAGTCAATATCGACAGCAAGCTTAACAATTACATAAGGACGAACTGCAAGGACGGTACAGTCGAGGTCATCACTACCCTGGACAATTCACCGGCAACGATAGGCAAAAGGGCTGCGCCGTCAACAGTGAACGAACAGTTCGTCTGCAAGCCCGGGGTTTCGCCTGGGCAGGTCGGCGCCCCGCAAAAAGGCTCGTTCGTCGGGTGCTATGATGAAAAATGCCCTCAGTACGACAATACCAAATGCTTCGGCCTCGACAACATCATGCCCACTGGCGGTCTCTATGCCTCTGCCAGGTGCGTCTGCCTCCCAGGGCTCATGGCGCATCTCCAGAACTGGCTCAAGATAATGGAGGGGGCCAAGAAATGCCTGCAGCAGGCGCAGATAGGCGAGGTCAGGGGAGGTTACTGCGAGAGGCTCCTTGCCCAGTTCGTCTGCGACATACTGATCGAGCTCTTCAAGCTGACATTGACATTCGCCCAGAACAGCAATTACATAGGTCAGGACACCTACGGCCAGAAAGGCTTCGGTACAGATGCAGTTACAGGCTCCCTTGCAAACTACAAGCAGAACTCGCAGCAGATATCTGACAGCCTCTCAGGAAGGTACGGAGACATTGTGAAGACCAACATGGGGCTGTCGAGCGACCAGCTCGTCAACAAGGCCTGTGTCGTCGCATTCACAGGGGACTGGTCGCTGCTTGACAGCGTCCTCAACAATGTGGTGAAGTCTGTCGAGGTCGAGCCGACCCTTTGGGTCGAGGGGGAATCCCGCTCATACGGCTACAATCCGCTGACAGGGCAGATGAACATAGGCTACAACATCTATGTGGGCATCCTGCCCGGCGGAGAGACAGACATAAAGGCATGGATGGAGTGCGACCCGAATTATCCAGGAGGGGGGTACTGCTCGTCGAATGCCAACCAATATCCTATTACGCAGGTCCCAAGCCATATGTCGCAGGACACTGCACCGTTCAACCAGAACATCATGTTCACTGACAACAATGCCAAGTACTGGTACAACAAGGTCGTCCTGACTGCTGATTACAAGCTTGGAGGTGCGGATCAGCATGCCAGGCTTGTGGAGCCTATCACCAGGCATGGCGACATCGCAGGCGAATGCACGTTCAGCGTGACCGGCGGCGGTCTTTCATGCAGGGGCATAACACAGATGCTTCCCCAGGGCTCAGTCCAGCTCTACAGCGCATCCCAGGGCTCGAAGCTGTCTCCGGCAGTTGCGAGATACAGGCAGGGCGACCCTGTCACAGCGGCGCTAAAGATAAACAACCAGTACGCTGACCCTTTCTATATAATAGTCCAGCCCGAGGGAGACCAGCCAAAGGAATACAGGATAGAGGGCTCCCAGGACACAAAGACCATAACATCCACCTATACAGTGCCTGCAGGGGCGACGACCCCTGTCTACATGAGCGAGAATGTCTACGACATCTGGCTTGGCGACGCAGGCGGGAGCGGAGCGGCAGCGACGACAGTCAGTGCAAACCAGGCGATAAGCCTCAATAAGCCGCTCACGACATCAGGAACTTTTGCAATAGCCCTTCCCTCGACAGTCAAGAGCGCGACAGCAGACATCGTGGTACAGCTGGATAATGGTCAGAGCAATACAATCACATGCCAGGTATATCCGAATGATGACACTTACGGTGTTTATGTTGACAACATATTCATGAGCCCTGAAGCCATGACCGGTGATATCCTGTCCAAATATTGCAACGTAAATGAGGTAAATGGCCGGGTGAGTTACGACAGTTGCATGAATATGGCTGCATCAGACTTCAGGACATCGGATTATAACAGGCACGGAGCAAACAATTTTTACACCTGCATCAAGCCGGATGACACGTTCAGTTCCTTCATCGGCAACGATGTCAAAAGCATAACGAGTGTAAAGATATCGAATATTGCATTCATATCTACAGCCCTCAACAACCCGACAAGCATAACTGTAAATTATCTTGGAATCACTGCTCCTCTTTCCACGATAAATCTTGCCCAGACATCCACAACCGCAACCTCAAGCTACGGTACCACGAGGACGGTCACTGTCAATGTATACAGTGATACGAATGACGACGGACATGGCGACACGCCTATCTCATATGCTGGCGGAGGTACAGGTGACCAGGCAATAACCTTCACCTACGAGTACGGGACCACGACAGACGACAGCAGGTACGACTTTGTCGAGCCTGTGGGCAGCTACCTCAACAATGACGGCAACCCGGTTCCGATCGGCTTCAATGTCTGGAACCCCAAGAAGATGTACATCGAGATCCAGTCGAGGAACAATGGGCAGAACTATGACTGCATATGCCATGTAGACTTCACCGGTTCATCATATGCCTGCGTGAATGAGCCAGGCAAGGACGACTGCCACCTGGCTTTGAACCCGACCAGGACTACGGTAAACCAGCCTTTCCAGTCCCAGTTCATCGAGTTCCTGTGGGACAATTCCACACTTGACAGGCAGCCCACGACGATGTATGATTTCTATGTCTACAGGAAGGCTGACGACCCGTTCGACAAGAAGATAAGGAGGACATTCCAGTTCGACAATAACAAGATATATACACAGAACGACCTGGACATCTGCCTGGGGACAGGGTACTGCACAGGCGGCTGGGGCATCCCGGTCCAGACAGGACTGAACACCCTCCAGGCATATTCCACAGTGGCAGCGCCGACAGTGACGACGTAAGCTACCAAAAAGTTTATATATTGAAATGACAAAATATTCCAAAATGAGTTTTTTGAATAATCCTAAGCTGGCGCTGACAGACCTGACAAAGTCTGATAAGCTCAACGAGAACCTGAAGAGGATCGAGCGGGACGAGAAGACGATACTTAAACGGATAAGCCGATACGACAGCGAGATTGAAGATATCCACAAGAAAATCTCGAAGAAAGGGAAGGAGCTCAAGAGAGCCATCGACCAGATGTACAGGCACAGGAAGGACGAGAAGAAGTTCACTGAATTCTCGCTTGAGAAGAAGCGTATCAACAAGGAGCAGAATGCGCTGATATTCAGGGAAGAGGCAAAGATAAGGAACAAGCAGGCTGAGCTCATCCAGTATTACAGGGACCTGAGGGCGGCTGCAAGGTTGCTCGAAGAGAGGAAGAAGCTTGTGAGCAGCCAGGCAAAGAAGGTCAACAGGACGATACTTGCCATAAACAAGCACATGAAATAATTAAGAATCAGTCTATCTTGCCTGAGTCTTCCAGATGTTTTATTACCGATTCAAGCCCATGCTGAGCTCTGGCCTTTGTGAGGTCTTTTGCTGCTTCCTGGACAAATCCTGAATGGACCTCCTTGCCGACATCATCCAGATATTCATTCAGCTCGTCAGTCAGCTCCTCTCCTGCAGCCTTCTTGAATTTGTAGTCATCCATGTCAAGCCCGTCCTCGATTGCAGCCTCCAGCTTCCCCTCCTGTATCTTGCCATAGACAGTGGATATCTGTGCATAGGCCTGCTGGACATGCCCTGCCTTTATCTGGTTGACAACCTCGTCCCAGAGTGTCTTGTCCTTGTCAAGAGGAATGCTCTGCATCTCGCTCTGTATCCTCTGGTAGGCGACAAGCCTGTCCTTTTCATCAAGGTCTTCGATATTTGAATAGCCGAATGCAGTGCTTACGAGGGCTCCGAGCCTCATGGCATAATGCTCTGCAGCAGGTTTTGCGAGCGTCTTCTTCCCTTTTTTTATCCTGTCATCCAGGTCTTCGTGGATATTCTTCGCTATGTCCTTGAAATTGTCCATGTAGAAATCGTCTGTGACCAGGTCTTTCTGCATCTTCCTGACGAAATCCAGGTAAATGACGTTATTGTTCTTTCCCTTGTAGAATTCCTTTATCTTCTCGTATTTCTCTTTCGGGTCCTCCATGTGGCCGATATCGGCCGCTGTCTTGACCATGTCATTCGCTTCTAGGTCCTTGACATCAGAGGCTTTGCCGATGCCCTTGCCCTCAGGCGTTTCATATTTCTTTGCCAGGTTTCCTTCATACATGATACCTTTGTTTATATTCCTGGTTTATAAAACTTTTGTTTTTTTATTAACTGATGAAGAGTAAACCATCAGAGATTTCATGACAATCTAATGACAAAAATGTCCCACATTTGTATTGCAGACTATAACAATATTTATAAAAAAACCCGGATTTTTAAGACTGAACATGGCTGATGACAAGGAACAGCAGACGGTGCCAGGGGATATCCCTCCAGAGGCCAAGAAGAAGCTGGAGAAGATAAAGGGGAAGCTTGACAAGTTCAAGGACAGGCTCATCAAGAAATTCGACAAGTACATAGCAGGCATAGCCCTGCTGCCTCCGCCCAAGCCAGAGGAGGGGAAGCAGCCTGATACTGAAAGGATAAATGTCCTCGTCCTGGTCGATGATTCTGACTCCATGAAGATGAGCAAGCTCGAGCTAAAGGAGAAGCTCGAGAAGATAATAGTCCACGAGGCATCGGAGACAGACAAGAACCTGCAGCCCCAGACAGTCATACTCTCAGAGCTCTGGCAGTCATGCTATGATGCCAAGCCCGAGCTCCTGCAGCTGATTGCGATATCTGCACCAATACATGACAAGGGGATGCTTGCAGCTGTGAAGATCTCTGAGATACACAAGACCATGGTGCTCAAGAAGTTCGAGAAGTACATCGTGAGCTATGTTCTTTCAGGCTCGCTTGTCAGGGGAGAGGCTACGGACCAGAGCGACATTGACGTCATGGTGATTATCGACGACACCGACGTCAAGAAGATGACAAGGGCTGAGCTCAAGGACAAGCTGAGAGCCATAATCATCGGCATGGGCATCGAGGCAGGCGAGATGACCGGCATCAGGAACAAGCTCAACATCCAGGTCTACATACTCACTGATTTCTGGGACTCGCTAAAGGAGGCGAACCCCATAATATTCACGCTCCTCAGGGACGGTGTCCCGTTCTACGACAGGGGGCTCTTCATGCCCTGGAAGCAGATGCTCAAGATGGGCAAGATCAAGCCCTCGACAGAGGCAATCGACATGTTCATGAGCTCAGGCGACCAGATGCTCAAGCGCGTGCATTTCAAGCTCAAGGAGATAGGCATGGAGGACATATACTATGCGATACTCACGCCCTCCCAGGCAGCGCTCATGCTCTTCGGCATCGCCCCTCCTGCGCCCAGGGAGACGGCGAAGCTCATGAGGGAGATATTCGTGAGGAAGGAGAAGCTCCTCGAGGAGAAGTTCGTCAATATATTGGAAAAGAACATAGACATCCGCAAGAAGCTTGAGCACGGGACGCTAGAGAACATCTCGGGAAAGGAGATAGACCAGCTCCTCACAGATGCAGAGAAATACCTCAAGAGGATAAACCGCCTCTTCGCGCAGATAGAGAAGATGAAGGAGAACGAGAGCATCCTGCATATATACGAGAACACTGTGACAGTCATCAGGGACATACTAAGGCTCGAGGGCGTGGAGAAGGTCAAGGACGCAGACATAGTCAGCACCTTCAGGGCAGAGATGATACACAAGGGCGAGATACCTGAGAAATACCTCAGGATACTCAAGCAGATAATCAAGGCCAAGAATGACTATGAGGCAAAGAAGCTCTCGAAGACAGAGGTCGAGGAGGTCAGGAAGGTCAGCAACGACTTCACCAAGTTCATGGTCGAGCATCTCCAGAGAAAGAGGGGCAGGGAGCTTGACAGGGCGAGGATAAGGGTCAAGCACGGCGAGAAGTTCGGCGAGGTCATCCTCCTCGGCAGGAGCGCATTCATAATCCACGACATCGACAACGAGGACAAGGAGATAACAAAGGCAGAGATAAAAGAGGACGGCTCCCTTGCAAACATCAAGGCAAGCAGCCTCGAGGAGCTGGAGAAGGCCCTTGCAGGCATGAAGAACCATGACAAGGTCTTCATCAGGGAGAAGCTCTTCGAGGATTTGAAGGGAATCTTCGGCAAGGATGTCAAGATACTTGTGAATTACTGAATTATCAAAAAAGCGCTGATTCTTTGAAAAATACATGCTTCATTCAGTAAAAATTAAATATACCACTATCTTAATCATGTCTGATAACATGTCAGAACTCTACATCAAGACCAGGCCACGTAATATCATCATTAATTTGGTTATTTCAGGGTTCATTTCCATAATAGTCGTATTATTGGCATTTCATCATTTAAAAACTTCATTTGTAAAATTATTTGTATCTATTATATTATATTATTTCATG
>CAYXZQ010000026.1:0-27195 GCA_964469935.1 uncultured Methanosarcinales archaeon | reverse complement strand
CTTCTCCCTTGCAGCTACAGGATCCTTTATGACATCGACTCCCAGGACAGTGACATCTCCCTTTGTCGGCCGTATCTGCCCTGTCAGGATCTTCACCAGTGTTGACTTGCCAGAGCCGTTCGGCCCCAGGCATCCGAAGAGCATCCCTTCATCAAGCTTGAGATTGATGTCTCTTAACTTGAAGCTGCCGTAGTCCTTGCTGATGTTCTTTGCCTGGAGCACACTTCTGTAATTATTTTCATGGTTTATAAGTTTTTCCTAACCATTTCTTCGCTGCTTTTGTCGGGAACAGTTCCGTGAAGACTTCCTGCTGCCACTTCAGGAACTTCTCGATGCACTCCTGGCAGATGTCCACGGAACGTTTGTCGTCGATCTTCAGCCGGTTCAGCTTTTCATGGAAATCCTTGATCGGCTCATTGCATAATGCGCAGTCCATCTTAACATCCAGGGAGTCTGCAGGACTATATATATTTTCAGAAAATATCATCTCATGGATATTTTCACTTCCTTGAGATCATCGCCGTGACGATGAGACCGAGGCCCAGCCCTGCAAGGATTGAGCCTGCGAATGCCAGGGCGGACGCCTTCAGGAAAAAGAACCCTACGCCAAGTCCAAGCATAAGTCCCCCTCCTGTCGCCCACGTGCTCTTGTCTTGTTTTTTGTCTGCCATGGGGTTAAGTTGGAGGGCGCAGTATAAATAATTTTTGAAACAGCATGTTAAATAAGTGCTGTCGAAATATCCTTAATGTCCTGCTATATAATCACGTTGAACAGATACCCTGTGAATATGATGCCTGCAGCGACGATGGGGATGTATATCGCAAGCAGCCTTGGCTTTAGCACCTTGCGAAGGATTATCATCTCAGGCAATGACAATGCCACGACAGCCATCATGAACGCAAGGGCAGTCCCCAGAGGAAGACCCTTGTCGAAGAGCGAGCTGACTATCGGTATCACGCCTGCGGCATTGGAGTAGAGCGGGACGCCGATGAGAACCGCGAGAGGGACAGCATACCAGGTCCCCTTGCCTGCGATTCTTGCGAGCAGGTCTTCCGGTGCATAGCCGTGTATGAGCGCCCCTATGGCAATCCCTCCGATGACATACGGGAAGACCTTCTTGATGATGTCTTTTGCCTCAGCATAAGCTTCCTGCGACCTCTGCCTGTATGTCTTCCTTTCGACTGCAGCGTCATGCTTCATCTTTATCTTGTAGACATAATCCTCCACGTACTTCTCAAGGTGCAGCCTGCCGAGGATCATCCCCGCGACAACCGAGATGACCCAGCCGGATGCGACGAAAAGGAGCGCAATCTTCCATCCGAATAGTCCGAGCAGCAGCACAGCCGCGACCTCGTTTATAAGCGGCGCTGCGATGAGGTATGAGAATGTCACTCCGAGAGGGACCCCTGACTCCACGAACCCTATGAACAGGGGCACTGCAGAGCACGAGCAGAAAGGCGTGAATATGCCGATTGTCGACGCTATCATGTTGCCCAGGAATTCGAACCTGCTCGAAAGGATCTTCTTCACCCTCTCCGGTGCGAGGTATGTCCTTATGTATGTCACAGCAAATATTATCACTGCGAGAAGCAAGAGTATCTTGATAGTGTCGAACAGGAAGAAATCGACAGCCCCTGCGATGACGCTACCCTGCTGCATATGGAACAGGGAATACACGAGCCAGTCGACTGCTGCCTGGAGGGGATAGAAAAGTCCTGCCATCTTATTTCATGAGCTTCTGTATCTCTGCAGGCGAGAGCACCCTGCCGGATGATGCGACCTTGCCGTCGATGACAAGCGCAGGCGTGGACATGACTCCATGCTCCATTATCTTCGCTATGTCGGTCACTTTCTCAATCTCTGCTTCCATCCCTTTGTCCTCTAGGGCCTTTTTCACATTCTTCTCAAGCTTTTTGCAGTTCGGGCATCCTGAGCCCAGCACTTCTATCTTCATGTTTTTGCCTCCTTGTCCATCACTCTGAATATCTTTTCAATCCTGTTGTCGTCCAGTGAGTAAAGTATCTTCTTGCCGTCCCTTCTTGACCTTATCAGTCCCCAGCCCTGCAGTTTTGAGAGGTGCATCGATGTGTTAGACTGGGTCCTCCTTATCTTTCCGGGAATCTCGCATGCGCAGAGCTCACTCTTCAGGAGGGAGCGCAGTATCCTGTGCTTTGTCTCTTCTCCCAGAGCCCTGAACAGTCGGATGTCGTTATTCATATCAATGAGTATTGATATGTTATTGATAAAGCTTTCGGTTTCTCTTGAGTGTCAGTAAAACAGCCCTTTGAGGCTTCATGCTGCACTTTGCACAGCTTTTGGACATCTAGAATTGAATCTGAAGAGGCCTTAGAGCCTGTTCATAGCCTGTAATTATCTATGATTGACCTGATATGTTTTTCCAGGCCAAGCGTGGGAGTGGTATCTGATACAAGTTTTACGTCGACAAAGTGCAGCTCGTCATCATTGATGGCTGTTGTCTGCATGAGGATGCTGATTCCTTTCTTGTGGAAGACCCATTGATTGCCGTCAGCGTTCAGGAGATGCGGAAAAACAGGCTTTGCATTGTCCTGGAAATATTCAAGAAGAGCGCTCTTGACATTTGCAACATCATAGCGGCAGTTTCCCATCGCCAGGCTTGATTCATAGTAATGCTCCTCAATCATGTCAGAAGTTACTTTGGAGTAGTATTTAAATCTTTTCTTCAGGCATCGACAGGAATTATAAGAAATTATGATATGCTGCAACCAGGTAGATGACAGCTGCAAGGATGATGCTGGATAATATGGAATAGGCATGTATCATCATAGCTTTCTTCATGTCTTTTCCATGCTCCTCCTCAGACTGGACAGTTCCCTTCTCTCCGCCTGAGCCTGAAAGATCATAGATGCCCCTGGATGCAAACCCTGCGCAGAACCCCATAGAGCCCTGGAACAATCCCTCGAAAGCCAATGCCAGCGGGAAGAAGACGAAGAGGAGTGTCCATCGGGGTGCTGAGAAAAAAAGGAGCAAGAAGACCAGGAAGGCTGATACTATGAACCCGATTACTGCAAGGGTGTACCTCTTCCGTATCTCATCCTTGCCTATATTGCATACTCCCGGGACATAGCTGCTCATCTATAGAGGGAATGCAAGCAGGTATAAAAAACATGTGAAGGACTGCTCTTCTATTCCTTCGACTTCAGCGCGACAATGCTGATTATGAGCACAGCCAGGTACATGACGAACCCGTAGACGCATGCAGGGACCTGCATGACAGACGGGCATGTGCCCATGCCGAGAGCCTCTGCCCCGCAGTAGCCTGCGAAAAGCTCGGTGTAGCTCAGGTATCCGGAAAAAAGGATTCCGGCGATAGAAATTCCCATTATAATCTTTAATGAAGTGTTCTTTTTCATGAGGATTGGCGGGAGTTGAGGAGATATTTAAATCTTTCCCGGACCTTCTCACCTGCTCCTGCAGATGTTGTTCTTCTCGATCTGGATGGAAGTGTTCTCTATGTTGAACCTCTTCAGCCTGCTGTTTATTGTCTTTATCAGTGAATCATAGTCCTCTGCATCAGAGCAGACGTGGCATGAGAGGTAGTTCTCATTTGAATTGATGCCCCAGATGTGCAGGCTGTGCAGGTCGTCCACTCCCGCAACAGACCTTATCTCATGCCGCACCTCGTCGAGGGAAATCCCTTCGGGAACGCCCTGCATCATCAGGTGGAAAGAGTTCCTGAGTATCCCGAAACTGCTCCAGAATATCATGACCGCGATGACAAAGCTTGCAAGGATGTCGAATATGAAGTGCCCGGAAAGATAGATGATTATGCCTGAGATGATCACGAACACTGAGGATATGGTGTCGTAGAGAAGATGTATGTATGCAGCGCGCATGTTCATGCTTTTCTCCCTGTCCCCCCTGAGGATGAGAATCGAAAGCATGTTCCCGAAAAGGCCGATGGCCCCCACGCCTATCATCACAGGCAGGACGATGGGCTCGGGGTCCCTGTATCTCATGAAGCTCTCGAAGATTATGTACAGTCCGATTATAAGGAGCGCAAGCGCGTTGATCATCGAGGTTATGAGCTCGAACCTCTTCATGCCGAAAGTATGCCTGCTGTCGGGCTTTTTCTCTGATATCTTCTCCCCGAAATAGCCGAGGACAAGGGAGAGGACATCAGATAGGTTGTGCCCCGCATCCGATATCAGGGCCAGGCTCCCTGAGAATATGCCGCCTGCGTATTCAGCAGCAGTGATGATGATGTTGAGCAGGATTGTCCATCCTATCCTTCGGGCGGTGTGCTCATGTCCATGCGCCATTTTGACGTGATAAGGAAACATGATTCATAAATATTTGCTTTAATGGCATGAACGCAGTGCTATTTTCCCTGGTCGCTTGCGTGGATGATGCCGGTGATCCCTCCGACCACCACTAGGATGCCTCCGAAGCCCATTCCAAGGAATATCCCCAGGCTGCCGAGGACCAATGTCACTATGCAGTCCTTTTTGTCCGGTTCCCTTGAAAGCCTCACTACATAGAATATGAGGATAAGGCTGAGGATCATGCCGATGATCGAAGATATCAGCATCCACGTAAGGATTGCGCTGAAATCCATCCCAGAAGCGTTGAAGAATTCGCTGAAGAATCCCTGATAATAATTCCTGAACAGGAAATACTGCAAGAATCCTATCAGGGAAAACACAAATCCCAGGATCACGCCTACGAGTGCAAAGATGAACGGTGCTTTCGTCTTCATGTCTAAATATAAAGGATTGCTTTATTTAAATGTTACCATCCCTGATGCCCTTTTATCAATCACTACCTGTATCTCAGGTACAGGTCGCCCTGGACAGTCTTGTTGATGCCATCCTGGTCGAGATAGTTCAAGACGATGCCGTGCCTGTAGATATCTCCTGCCGTTCCTGGAGAGCCGGCGCAGGTGAATGTAGCTTCCTGTCCCTTGTAGATTTCCACGGATCTCGGGCTGCAGGTGTTCTCTGCCGTCGCTGTGACCGACATCATGTTCTCATCCCCCAGGCTGTTGTCTATTGTAAAGACCGTCGTGCCGTCCGTCGTTATCTGGAAATTATTGCAGTCTATATGTCCAGGATGCCCCGGGATCATGCAGTTTTCAGGTATGAACTTGTCCGGGCTCAGCATTCCGAAATAGGCCAGCGCTCCTATGAACATGAGGCCGAAGAGAAGGACGAGGGGAAGAAGCCCCAGTATCACGGCCTTGCCTGCGGAGAGGCGATGCACTTTCATCAGGATGAAGATGTTCACCGCAATAAGATACAAGCCCACAAGAATCTGCAGCAGGATGCCCAAAAAAGGGACGAACGTGAACCAGTAGACTATGCTTGAATTGCTCAGGGCCCGGAAATACTGGATCCCGGTCGC
The DNA here is from genome assembly GCA_964469935.1 of uncultured Methanosarcinales archaeon. Taxonomy (GTDB): domain Archaea; phylum Nanobdellota; class Nanobdellia; order Woesearchaeales; family DSVV01; genus CAYXZQ01. The sequence continues at coordinate 21,812 of CAYXZQ010000026.1, read as the reverse complement.
CTGGCCGCCCAGCAAAAATTTTGCGATGAAATGGAAGAAGGAATAGCCGACAAACAGCCCGATGATCGATGATATCGGATTGATTATGAGGTTTAAAGGGCTCAGGACAGAAACTGCTGTCGCTATCCCGGCAATAGCAAGCGTAAGGAACCCATAGCCAGTGGCCTTCTCGTCATTGGATACCCTGGCCAGTGCATCTTCATCGAAGATCAGGATCTTCAATGAATCCTTTATCGTCTCTCCGTATGACACTTTGAGATGATATTATCGATAGCCCATTATATAAATATTTCGGAACCAGGGCTTGCAGGCAGTTATCCTTATATAATACAATCGCATCCCGCATGGCATGGACGTAAAACAGGCGATACGAAAAAGGAGAAGCATAAGGAAATACCTTGACAGGGCAGTATCTGATGAATTAATAAGTGAACTGATCGATGCTGCCAGGCTGGCACCTTCCGGGCTCAATGCGCAGCCGTCAAGATTCTTGGTCGTGAAGGACGAAAAGACAAGATCCAGGTTAAGAGAGAACAATGTCTGTGCCCAGGATTTTGTCTGTCATGCTCCAGCAATAATCGTCTGCTGTACAGACCCGGGCGCGTACAAAAAGAATGTCGAAGGAATGGACAGCACTGACAAGACCCGCGCAATCAGGGATCTCTCGATCGCCTCGTCTTTTCTGGTCCTTAGAGCGACAGAGCTGGGCCTTGGGACATGTTTTGTCGGCTGGGCTGATGAAGCCAGGATCAAGGAGGTTCTCGGCATCCCGGAAGGGTATCTGGTCCCATTTGTCATAACAGCGGGTTATCCTGCGGAGAAGCCGAAAGCGATGCCGAGGAAAATGATTGACGAGGTCCTGCTGTAGGCTCAAGGGCAGGCCGGAGTCATTTCTGTTTTCTATTTCCCATCCAGCCAGGAACAGGGGGCTGATGATGGATGCAGGCCCGGAAATGGTCACCGTCATTAATGATCCGGACTGCTCAAAGCTCCGTGAAGAACCTGTAAGTGAGATGGGACAATGCGAACCATATCGCGAAATTGACAAGCAGGAGCATGATGAAAAAGGTCCCGTCCTGGTTGAGGCAGGACAGGGTCAGGTCGGAAGGATGAAAGCCTTTGATGATATTTGGGTCATACGATAAGAGCACCATCGACATGGGGAATATGTCCAGCAGGGTGATGCATGGACCCCCACCGTACCAGGCGAGCATCGAGAACATCCCGGGCAGGAAGAACAATATCATGAAGATCAGGAATTTTCCGATCCTGAACTCGAAGATTGCCTTGAGGTCCATATGGGAATTATCGACACGGTAACTATAAAAATGTTTCCATGAATCTGCCAAGGCTCAGGATCTTCCGGTTCCGGTATCGACAGAGAGCATGGCAAGTTCCCCGATCAGTGTTCCGGATTCTCGAAGACGATGCCGTTCATCCCGGAAGTGCTGATCAAGAACATTCTTCTGCTGTATGGGTCATTGCTCGGGAGATTTACAGCGGAAATGGTCTATGTGGATCCGCTGGAGAACATCAGCAGGAAGGCGATAACGCAGCTCAGGGGTAATTCGCTGACCCATTGAGATTATTGCAGAATCCCATGAACCTGAAAACCTTAGATTATTAATCCCTCAACAAAAAATCAAAGATTTTTTTTTGGAGAAAATATTAATTGATATGGTTGCGAATCCTGATGAAAATCCTCATATTTTCCGTATGATCAGGTTGGTATTGCCGTAGGGCCTTTTCTCGATGATGTTCCTCTGCTCGAGCTTCGAGACGACCCTTGAGACCTTAACCTTTGACAGCCCTGCAAGGAATTTCAGCTCTGACTGGGATACGCTCCTCTTGTCGATCACGGCCCTCAGCACTTTCCTCTCGTCTTCAGGCAGTATCGCGATCACCTTCTCCAGCTGGACCCGGTCGACTTTCCATTGGAAAAGCAGCGCTATCGCCCCTCCAGTGGCAAGGGCTATGAGAGCGATCCCGTACAGCAGCGGGGCGAACATGTGCCCCATGCTGACTGCGCAGTAGGCGTTAGACCATGCGAGGGCTATGCCGAGGGCAAAAAGCAACCCCACAGCGATGATAAGCTTGTTCCTGGTGATTTCCATTATAGTGGCAAAATGCAGGGGATATTTAAAAATATTTCCAAGCAAGGAAGCAGTGTTTCATGGATTGAAACCGCCAGGAGCGCTGTTTCAGCAATTATTAAGGGGTGTTTCATCTTCTGATACTGCATGGCTGAAAAGATCAGAGGATATGCGTTCAGGGAACTCTCAGGGAGGAAAAAGCAGCATATCCTGAACATTTCGCTCATTGCCTTCATCGTCGCACTGCTCATCACCCTGAACTCGCTCGGTATGGCATACAAGGATGCCTCAAGGCTCCCTTTCGAGAAGATCCAAAGCAGCATAATTGTCCAGAAGAACGGGAATGTGCCGGAGAATACGTCTGGAGCTGTCACTTCATGCTCTCTTGCGCCTATCAGGAATGATGTCGTTGGAAAGATCGGCGAAATGGACGGCGTGACAGGAGTCTCTTATGGCCTGTCCTTATGGGTCTTTGACCAGGACCATTTCAAGAGGGTCCTCGGCGTAAATTGGAACGACTCCATGGGTGCTAAGATAAAGGCAAATCTTGTGGAAGGGATATTGCCTCAGTCAGGAGACGAGGTGTTGGTGGATGAGACCTATGCTAGGCAGTACGGCCTGGGGGTCGGGCGAAAGACAGATGTGTCAGGGAGGAAATTTAGGATTTCAGGAATTTCAAGGGACTCGGGCAATGACATCGTTGCTTCGGACATCTTCATGGATCTGGGTTCCGCTCAGGACCTGGCCTATGATTCAGTTAATCTCCAGGACACTGAAACCTTCGAAAAGGATGACATAAACATCATCTTCGTCGATGCAGAGCAGACCAAGATTGACGCAGTGGCCCGAAGACTGAAATCTCTTCTGAACAGCGGGAACCTTGATTACGGAAAGACTCCGACAGGAAACGAGATAGGGACCTATAATATCTACACCCCGTCTTCTTTCGAGGATGACATCTCTTCGCTTTTTGAGCTCTCTGACAGGATGGTCCTTCTCATATCCCTAGTCGTTGTCGTGGGCTCTGCCCTCATAATAATCAGGAGCATGAGCCATGTGCTGCTCCAGCGCAAAAAAGAATTCGGCATAATGAAGGCAGTCGGTTTCACTGACAGCGACATTAGGAATGTGATGACAAAGGTTATCCTCTTCCAGTCAGCTGCCGGCTATGTCATCGGGCTGATCGTCTCTCTTGTCGCCATATGGCTGCTGTCGATGACAAGGGTATCGATAAGCATACCGTGGGAGCTCGATCCCTATCCCCATTTCCTGGCGTCCAACCCATCCCTTGTCAACGCTGTCCAGAGCTACCTCCTGCCTATCAGGTTCCAGCCAATATACGCGGTAATATCATTTATTGTCGTGATGGTCATCGGGCTATTGACCTCCTTTGCCGTCACGCATCAAATTAACAGGCTTAAGGTCATGGAGGCGCTGAAAAGATGAGGGATATTGTCATTGTGAAGAATCTGTCAAGAAGGTTCGGGAAAGTCGATGCAGTCAGGGATATCTCGTTCATGATAAGGCAGGGTGAGTTCCTTGCAGTCCAGGGGGATTCAGGTTCAGGCAAGACTACCCTGCTAAGCCTGCTTTCGGGGCTCGAGAGGGCGGATAGGGGAGAGATAATCTTCGGCAAGAAAGACATCACCAGGCTGGGAGAGGATCAGCTAGCCCTGTTCAGGAGGGAGAACATAGGTGTGGTGTTCCAGGCGTTCAATCTCATCCCTACACTGGATACATTGGAAAACATTGCCCTGCCGTTGTTTCCGATGAAGATAAGCAGGGATGGGATGATTAAGCGGGCCCAGGGCCTTGCAGCTGAGGTAGGGCTCTCGCACAGGCTGGATCATTACCCGGATGAGCTCTCAGGAGGCGAACAGCAGAGAGTGGCTATAGCGAGGGCGCTGGTGAACAGTCCCAGGGTCGTTTTTGCAGACGAGCCCACCGGTAATCTCGATTCCAGGACAGGCGAGAGGATAATTGGTCTCTTGAAAAGGCTGAACAAGGAGAAGGGAGTGACTATAGTGATGGTAACGCATGACGATAAGATAGCGGGAATTTCAGACAGGGTGATAAGAATGAAAGACGGGAAGATTGCAGATGAATAAGGCGATTCTGCTCATGGTATTTTGCATGCTTTCCCTGGTTGCTGCTGCTTGGGCATCTCAGGAAGTGGACATAGTGGTAGTGGGGATGATAAATCACGGTCCCATGCAGCCTACAGTGGATGCGATAAGGAACGTGACCTCAAGTTATCCTGAGGTTAATGTCACGTGGCTTGACCTGGAGACAGAAGCAGGCCAGGATTATGCGCAGGCGCATGGACTTTCCGCCCACCTGAATATACTTATTGACGGCAGGTACCAGTACGACGTCAATGGGAAAGAGGTGACATTCCAATGGTTCGAGGGCCAGGAATGGACAAAGGACGACCTGGATGCGGTGATATCCGGCCTGGTGAGAAATGATTCCAGCGTATCATCCCAAAGCAGCCCCAGTAAGGGCAATATGAATGTTGTAATCATTGTTGTTGCAGTGTTTGCAGTCATCGGCCTGGCCTCTTTTTTCCTTGTGAAGAAGCTGAAGACGTGACAGGATGTATCATAGATTTGTATTCAGGGAACTCCTCAGGAGAAAGTCAAGGACAGCGACGATAGTGTTGACAATAGCAATCATCACATCCATCCTCATCCTTTACACGGCCATCATGGATGCCTACTCGTCAGGCATATACAAGCCTTTCGGTGACACGGGCTCTGACATGATCCTGCAGAAGATTGACAACACGACAAATTCAGGTTCAGGGATAAGGATGCCGTTTGGTGAAGGGCTATTTGATGATGGCGAAATCAGGCAATTGTCTGGATTGGATCACGTGATGAATATCTCTCCCTCGCTTGTGCTCTGGGATTTCGGAAAGCATGGATTTACGACCATAGAAGGCATCGAGCCAGAAAGCCAATTGGGAAAGAGGCTTTCTTCCGAAGTCAAGGAAGGGAGGTTCGTGGATAGAGGCATCGTCGTTCTCGAGAGCCATTTTGCAAATTTCAATCATCTCAAGACAGGGGATGACATTGTCATCGGAAATGACTCGTTCAGGATTGCAGGCATCCTGAGCATATCTGATGAGGCCCAGGTATTCTCATCCAATATCTATATGACCAAGGGTGATGCGCAGAAGATAAGCGGCATTAATGGTTATGACCGGCTCTATGCCGGGACTGACCTGTTGTCCAGTGAGGATGCTGTCAAAGACGAAATCGCGAAATTGGACAGCAATATCACGATGATATCAGGCGATTCCATTTCAGCATCCCTCTCGAATGTCGTCAGGATTTTCGACAGGTTCCGTTATGTCGGCACAGGGCTGATAATCCTGGTCACTGTGCTGATCCTTGCCAAGATTAGCGCAATAAACCTTCTGGAAAGGAAAAAGGACATAGCAGTTTTGAGGACAGTTGGATGGACAGGGAAAGACATAATGGTTCAGCTGGGCTCAGAGCTTTTCATCCAGGCGTCGACCGGATTTCTTCTTGGCCTTGCGATAAGTTTTTCTGTACTCGCTTTTTTCGGGAGCATCAGCATCCGGATTCCAGGTTCTGCATTAAGCCAGCATGTATTGTTGATACCTATAACTATAGGCCCTGGTACCGTGTTCGATTTTTTTGTCATTGTCTTGTTGGTGTCTTTGATTGTCACACTGTTCCTGGCAGGCAAGATATCGGAAATCAGGCCGTCAGAAAATTTGAGGAGCCTGTAGGTTTTACTGGCATTGCAGGATGCGAATTCCGGAGAGCGTCATAGCATAGCCCCTGCTTCTGTGGCTGTTCCTTCATCGCACCTGTTGCGGATCACGAAGAATGCGACTGCGATGGCCAGGACCATGAACCCCGTGCCTGCGAAGAACGCCACGTGGTATCCGTGGATGAACGATACGGTCCCTGCCGAGGCTGCGATGCTTGCGAGGGCCGAGAGGCCGAGGGCTCCGCCCATCTGCTGCGATGTCGTGATTAGCCCTGATGCAAGTCCTGTCTCATGGTCAGGGACGCCTGACGTTGCTGCAGTATAGGTTGGGGTCATGGCGAGCCCGACTCCGATCGGCATGACAAGGAACGCCGGCAGGAGATCCACAAGATAGCTTGCGTCGAGGGGCATGCGCGTGAACCAGAGGTAGGCGGCAAGGACGAGGATTGGCCCGCCGATGAGAAAGGGCCTGTAGCAGTACTTTGCTATGAGTTTCGGCATACGCGTGGAAGTGAACCCGATGGCTATCGGGAACGGCAGAAATGCGAGGCCTGTTATTAGCGGCCTGTATGAAAGGTGGTCCTGGAGGAATACGGACAGGAGGAAGAACGCGCCGAGGACAGTGGCGTACAAGGGTATCATTATCAGGTTCGCTCCTGTGAGGTTCCGGGTGCGGAATATGGAGAGCGGGATGAGCGGGGAGCGCACGTGCTTTTCGTTCCAGATAAACCCGCCGAGCGTGACTGCTGCGAACAGGAAAAGGCCAATCGTGCCCATCGAGCCCCAGCCCCAGAGCGGGGCGACGCTGAGGCCGAGGGCGACTGACATGAGGCTCACGGTTATCAGGAGGGCGCCGGAGACGTCCATGCCGGAGTTTCTCTCCTCTTTCTCATGGAGCGGGACAAAGCGGTAGATGAGGATGCTCATTATGATGCCTATCGGCACGTTGACGAAGAAGTTCCACTGCCATCCGAGATACTGTGTTAGCAGCCCTCCGATGAGGAGCCCTGCCCCTGCCCCGCCCGATGCGATGAGCGCCCAGTATGCAAGCGCGGTGCTTCGCTTGATGCCGTCGCGAAAGGTGACAAGGACAATGGAGAGCGCTGACGGCGACATGAAAGCTGCCGAGGTCCCCTGGAGCATCCGGAGTATGACCAGCTCGAGCGGTCTTGTCGAAAGGCCGATGAGAAGAGAGAATGTCGTGAATGCAATCATTCCTGCTATGAGGATCTTGCGGCGTCCGAAAAGGTCCGCAGCCCTGCCTCCGAATATGAGAAAGCCTCCGAACGACAGGGCATAGGCTGCTATGACCCATGGCAGCAGGGCAGAGCTGAAGCCGAGCTCGCTCTGGATCGACGGAAGCGCGACGTTTGTTATGGCGACGTCAAGCACGACCATGAACTGTGCTATTGCGACAAGCGTGAAGATGAACCAGGGACTGGTCATTTTAGTCTGATTTCTCATTTTTTCCTCAGATGAATCATATTGCCTATTATCCAGGCTATAATGCGTTACCTGACAATTTTTTTCTTCAGAAATTATCAGCCCTGGACAGGCATTCAGCAGTAAAAAAGATTTCTGTAAGAATGTCATCATGCCATCTTATTACTTCCCTTTACTGGTTAAAGGATGCGTTTAAGTGACCCTGCAACCAACCCAATCATCATATCATATGATGCTTTGGGTTCAATGATTCAGGATGCTGTTCTGAATCTGTCGATTTCAGCTCATCAATGACCTGTGAGAATATGTGAATGTCCTGGAATCGACTTTAACTTCGACCTTGATGTTCAGAGATTCCATTGTATGCCGGATATCGACCAATATGCTCTTGATCCTGCGAAAATCAAAGGACTTGGGCAGTCTCTCCTTGAAGAATTCAATGCACATCCTGTCAAATGGATCTTTGTCCTGGATGACATCTGTTGATACTTGGTTCGGAATCTTCTTGTAGTAACCGAACCATATCTGGTAATCCAGGTGGTTTGCCAGGTCATGCGCTATCCCCTTGATTTTTGTCAGCCTCATAATAGGGAAAGTTGATCATGTCATATATAAAAGTTGTCAAACCCTGTTATTTTTTTAGGATTTTCCATAACTTTAAATATGCGCCGGCATCAACTGTCCTGGGGTGATTCTCAGCATGGAGATAAAGCAGCTTTCGCTTGGGATGGTGAACGCGTACCTGATAAGTGAGGGCAAGGATTCGTTCCTTGTGGACACAGGCCTTGCGATGAGCAGAAAAAAGCTGATTGAACTGCTTTCTGGACAGGGTGTAAGGCCGGAGAAGATAAGGCTGGTCATGCTCACGCACGGTGACCCAGACCATTCCGGAAACTGCGCGTATTTCCAGAAAATGGGGGCGAAGATTGCAGTGCACGAGAAGGACGCAGAGATGTGCAGGACAGGGAAGATGAATACGGACCGCAAGAGGAAGGCGAACTGGCTTTCAAGGCTAGTGGGCTGGTTGATGTTCAAAGCCGTGTTCAGAATCGTAATGAGACTGCATCCTTTTGAGACATTCCAGCCGGACATAATCCTTTCCGACGGCCAGGACATGAAACCCTTCGGATTCGATGCAAAAATCGTTCACGTTCCAGGACATACCCCTGGCTCCATCGGCATCCTAACAAAAGACAACGACTTCTTTTCCGGCGACACCATAAACAACAGGAAGAAGCCTGAGACAGCCGACATCATCGAAGATGAGGCAGCGCTTGAAAAAAGCCTTGAAAGGATAAGGAAGCTGAAGATAGGGGAAGTCTATCCCGGGCACGGCACGCCTTTTGCGATGCCTGAACTGCATCTCTAGACAGTACATTAAGGCATGCAAACCAGTGATTGAACCCTTGAATGAAAGGTTTATATATATCATTGCTGTTATAAGTCTGACAGGATAAGGGTTGCTTTCTGCTCAGGGTGATGCAAATGAAAAACTATTCAGCAAAAGATGTCGATGAATTCATAGCGAGCGCCCCGCAGGAGGCCCGTCCGAAGCTCGAAGAGCTCCGGAAGCTGATAAGGGCGACCATTCCGAAAGCCGAGGAGAAGATAAGCTGGGGCGTGCCGTTCTACAGGTATCGCGGGCCGCTTGTCGGTTTCACTTCATTCAGGAACCATGTCAGCTTCGGCCTCGGTCTGTCAGGGCTTTCGGCCGAGGACCGCAGGACACTTGAGGACAAGGGCTATGTGACAGGCAAGAAGATAGTGCAGATAAGGTTCGACCAGAAGACGCCTGTGACAGCGATAAAGAGGATTTTGAAGGCGCAGGCAAGGTTGAACGAGGCAAGGGCGATGTAGTTTTCCTATTTCAGGATAGATTAATCCTCTTCTATACACGGGAAAAACCCTTTCGGCAATTATTTATGGGTCTTTCTCACACCCATTACAGTTATCCATAGCACCCAGATGAGTTCTCCTATTGTCAATGCTTCGATGTAGGAAGGGACAGCCCCTATGAGGAAAAAAGCGATTGTTCCGCCCAGGTAACCCAGGGATCCGACATATAGCAGATATCCTATGATTTTCGGGAACATCCCCGACCTGATGACCAGGGTGCCCATGGGTATTAGCCAAAGCCCCCAGAACACTGCTGCCAAATGAGCTGCCTCAGGCATGAGTATCGCCATGAGTGAGAATGGCACTCCCATGATTCCCAACAGTGCCATGAGAAACGCCTGCACCCTGTCCGTCTTCTCGAAAAGCCTGTACAATAACAGTGCCACAGCTATCTGGAAAAGCTGCACTACGACCTGGCCCAGCTGCCCGAGCCTGAACAGTATGGAATCTCCTGCGAGCTTGGGCGCATACAACAGCGAGAATATGCTTATGAGGGTCCATAGGGGATAAAGGATGCGGAGCTTGGTTATGGTCTTCATTGTCGTGTATACGCCGGCAGGATATATAAATCATGCGTTTTATTTTTTATTGAAGCTGACAGAACCCGGCGGTTTTCAGACATCATTGAATGATTGTTCCTGTTGAAGATTTTGTTTTTTATAACCTAAGAACCTGTCTGGTAGAAATCCGGTTTCCAAAATAGCCTTATCGTAAATATCGACCAGATGACTATGCCTATCGCAAGTCCGGCAATCAGCATGGTAGTAAGCTCCGGACCATAGAGACCGCTGAGCGCTCCGAAGATCAGGAACGAATAGATCAACCTGAAAGCGATTATGACCAATGCGATGATGGATAAGATCTGAAGGACGGCAGGCTTGATTTTTTTCAACAAACGATAGTATTGGAACAGCAGGACCTGGACAGGGAATATGGAAAATACCAGGGTCAGGCCGACAAACAGGGCTGTGAGACCCGAGTCAGCGACAAATATGGATTCAAAGACGAGGACTGCTGCAATCAACAGGACCTGCGTGATGTAAAATGATCTTTTTCTGAGCAACAAGGCAAGAGGAATCAAAGCCAGCACGAAATTCTCGATTACAGGATAGGTCAATTCCAATATCCTTGTCAAGATCTCCACAATGTTGATTGCGGCAGGATAAGGTGAAAAAGCACCAGGCAGGACAATGAGCATGCTGATGATGGAACCTGATATCAATGCTATGATGCTTTTTACAAATATCTTCAGCCTGGTAAATCCGAGCAGGGCAGACATCAGGAAGAAGAACATGATGGTCAGGCCGTACATCGGCAGCATGACATCGATGAATCCCCAATAAGCCAGGAATCGCATCATGCCTGCTGCTCCTGCCAGGACAAGGAAAATCGGAAGGATGAATGGAAACAGCATGCCGATGCAACCGAGGATAATCCCTGTGATCGAGAAAATCTTTCCGCCGTAATTTTCAGGCTCTTTATGTCGGTTGACCAGGGAGCTGATCCCGAATATCAATGCCAGTCCGCTGCATACGATCCCGAATACAGGAATCCAAAGGAACAATCCCAATACCAGAGATGCGATAGCTAGACCTTTTTTTAATGCCAATGGATATTTATCCATGGGAGGAGTATATAAACCTTTCGGGCGATGTTCCCGATTTGCTTTATACTTGGCTGTTTGCTGAAGAGGTTTTTGAAAGCCCCATCTAGTGCGGGAGCAGGATCTCTGCGATAACCCATAGCAGGACAAGGAATCCCGATGCAGTGGATATAATCGCAAGTACAGAAAGGTCTTTCTTTCTTGTGATGCCGATGATGCCTGCAAAAAAAGCCCAGATTCCTGAGACGAATCCTGCAAGCATCGGCAGAGCGACTCCGGGCCTGGCAATTATATCCTGCGGTATCGTCTTCCCGGCAGTCACAGAGGCGTAAAGACCCGCAGATGACATGCCTACGTAGAACAATATCGGCACAATGACGATCAATCCGACAGACCACCTGCCCGGACCGCTCTTCGGGACAAGATTGATTTTTTTCATGTTTTGATATGATATTTTACAAAACTCCCCTAAAAGAATCATATATCAGATCGGCTTTTGGATGATAAAAGGTAAAATACATGGGAATCCAGAACCGTGGCCGGACTATGACGAACTTTCCTCCGCGGTTGACGCCATATGCCATGTCGACAATTCTCGTGTTTGCTCCGAGGATCTTTCCCATGGCATCCAGAAATCCGTTGTTGGTCCTGATATCTGGTATTTTCCCGATGCCTGGCTGCCAAAGGTTCATAAAACCCATCTTTTCCTCCATCTTTCCTTTAAACAGCAACGGGATGGAATTCAAAAAGCCGATTATTATCCGGAAATTCGTCACGATGATATGCCTTGGAAATCTGGATGAGGACGTGATGCTTGTTCCCTCGATGATGCAGGGGGATTCCTCCATCAATATCTTCTCGTTCAAAATCAGTTCTATTTGGTTTCTGGGTGAGAATATCACCCTATCCATAGTTTTAGAAAATGCTTTATTGTTTCTGGAACCCAGGGTCAGATATGCGATGACGTGATATGACAATATTAATACAGGCAGGACCATGAGAGCTTCTTTGTAGCTCTCTCCATTGAGGCCGAATACGTTTGTGAATGAAAAAATAACCAGGATGCCAAAGTAAAAAAAGACGGAAAAGATCAATGTCACGACAAGAGTTGAACAGGTCTTTATCAGATAATAGGCCGCCGGATTGTGAAATTGTTTTTTGATCATCTTCGCCTGATGATAGCTTGATGATATATATCTATATTAAATTTTTGGTTGGTATGTGGTGCATTGCACAGGCCAGGGTAGAATTATTAATCGTGGTAGAAGTATTCGGATGAGATTTGGGAGAGAGCACCCCGAACGAAACAAAGCTTTGGGAGAGTTCAGCATGACTGTTCAATCAATGCCAAACTTAATAAAGTCCGGCTTAATCTTATTTGATGAGGTGAGTAGCATGCCGATCGTGACAATCGAATCATGGCCGCTGGATAAGGAGAAGAAGCCTGTGATAATGAGGAAGATAACAGAAGCATTTACAGATGTGGGGATACCTGCAGAAGCAGTCACTGTCATAATACACGAGACAGGGCTTGACAATTTCGGGACAGCAGGCGAGCAGCATTCTGTAAGATTCAAAGATATGAACAAATGATTTGATACCTGAGGCCGTTTGAATGGATGAGCGAGAAGCGGGGTCGTCGATCCTGAACAGAAGTGTCCTTTGGCTCATTCTGGTCTCCTCGACCCTGACAGTGATGGCAGGCGCCATCCTCGGGCCGGTGGTCAGAAATATCAGGCTCGGCCTGGGAGTCGACCCTTCTGCTGCAGGCCTGATAATAACCATGCACGGGCTTTTCGTGTTCCTTTTGAGCCCTTTGGCAGGCAGCCTCATAGACAGGATAGGCTCGAAGCGCCCCTATGTATTCGGCCTGCTGCTCTACGGCATCGCAGGCGGCTCAGGGATGTTTCTTGGTTCCTACCCGCTTCTTCTCATCAGCAGGGCTTTTCTCGGCGTGGCAGTTGCGCTGGTATTCACAGCTGTCACAGTCATGATCCTGCGCTTCTACAAAGGGAGGGACAAGGACAGGGTCATGGGATACAGGGGGAGCGCAAACAATCTCGGCGCAGCAATCTGGCCCCTTGTCGGCGGCGCTCTCGGAACCATCTCATGGCACATGCCATTCGGCGTCTACCTTATTGCTGTCCCGATAGGGCTTCTCGCTCTTGCTTTTGTGCCTGATATAGAACATGTCGCTGCCAAAAGGGAAGGCTCTGTACTGGCAGTCTTCAGGGAGAACACTGTCCTTTTCGGCATCTATGCATTCATGCTCCTGACCAACCTGCTCCTATATGCTATAGTTGTCTACCTTCCAGAGATAATCAAGGGAGCGGGCATCACCAATACTTTCCAGGTCGGCCTGTTCTTCGCCGGCATGGGCATTGCAGGCGGGCTCTCTGCCACACAGTACGGCCGGGTGAGGGAGAGGGCGTCCTACAGCAGGATAGTCTCTCTGGTCTTCCTTCTGTGGAGCGTAGGGTTTGCTCTTGCCTATTTCTGGCATTCTGTATGGGCCTTCGTGCTGCTTGTCGTCCTGTTCGGGACAGGACAGGGGCTTGCCCTGCCTGCTGTCATGCTGTGGGTGGGCGACGTGGTCCGTCCGTCTTTTCACGGGCGGTTCAGCTCGTATATCACGACGACAGGCTATCTCGGACAGTTCCTCTCGCCCATTGCCTTTGCACCTGTCGTCAGCCGGCTTGGCGTGGGGCATGTCTATCTGGCGGCGCTTTTCGTAGGCCTTGGAGGGCTTGCGTTCTCGCTGCTGTTTGTGAAGAAAGGGACTGGATCCCGGGAAATTTCGTCCGAAGGGCCATGAGGGGGTCCAGCACTATCTGAAGAACATACGATGCACCTTCCACCCGACCAAGAATCCAAGCACAGGAGGGACCAATGGGATGAGCAATGCCCAGGGAGTGAATCTTCCTATCTCTGAAAGATGGAGGACAATTGCAAAGGAGAGATAGCCTCCGACAAGTCCGATTGCCAGGCCGATATAGCTCCCTGCCAGGATGAAAGGGTTATTGCCGCTCATTGTTACGTGTCTTCTTCCATAGCTCAGTTTCTAACTTCATTGACTGCATATGCTTTCATTAATCAATCTTCAGCTTCTGGGATCCGCTTCTGCGAGACGATTATCTCAGAGAAGGTATTGTTGACAGCCCTGTTCCCTTCAATTGTCACATGCACTTCCATCTTTGCCAGGTTCTCAATCTTTGTTTGGTTCACATCATACTCATAAATCAACTCATAGCAGTTCTCCCTGCATTGTACAGGTGTCGCTATTTCTTTCAAATTATAACCGTTCATTTCTTGATAGTTATGGTCATTGATTATCGCCTCGACAGCAATTTCTTTTGCCTGATCAGCAGTGATGCTTGCTGTAACTGCCTGTTTGCCGGAATAGTGATAATTCCCCAAAATCACGATGCCGATAAGCAAGGCAGAACATAATACAATCACTATCAGAATGATTCCGACCAGTGTCATTATTTGCTTGTTTTTCATGGTTGGCACTGTTTAACTGTCAATTCAAATATTATATAAATGTTTATATGGCTTCAAGTCATTTTGAAGCTATTAGATCCCTGCTAATTGGACTACGACCCGCAAGGACCGGGACACCTTATCTCTTAAGGAACTAAAAATTAGCTTTGCGCTGTTATGTCCCCCGGTGGCCTGCCTGATTTCTTGTGATTGTTCAAAAATCAACATCAATGCCAGAAGGATGATTTACGATTTCAACATTGGGAAAATCAGGTATCATCCCTGAAATAAAAAAACAATGCATAGTTTTATAAAGAGACGATTATCCCTTTCAAAAGGTTAAGGTATTTTCAAACTCCAACTTAAAGAATGTTTTGGTTCTGGGTCTGACGATTTCTTAATACAAGCAATTAACGGGGTATTGAAAATATGAGAAACAATAATAAAAAACAAGGGAAGGGTTCTAAAAGGTACGGGAGTTCCCGTGGCTTTGGTTCCGAAGGAAACAGGTTCAGCGCAAACAGCAGCAGGGGCTATAGAGGGGACAGCTTCAACAGGGGCCCAAGAGAGATGCATAAAGTCACTTGCTCTGAATGCAAGAAGGAATGCGAGGTTCCTTTCAAGCCGACTGAAGGAAAGCCGGTCTATTGCAAAGAATGCTTTGAAAAGCACAGGCCCAAGAGGTTTTAGATGAATACCTGTAGAAACTGCAGAGGGACCAGCATCAAGTCCCGGACAAACTATACTCATGGAAAGAAATCAAAATCCACAACCACTTTGACCTGTAAGAATTGCGGTTCTTCAGATATTGAAAACAAATCAGGCAATAAGAGATTCCAGCGAAGAAAACGATAAGATGACATGTTGCAAAACAGTAAAATTGACGATATGGAGGTACTAACATGAAAGGAACTGTGAAATTTTTCGACAGAATGAAAGGCTTTGGATTCATAGCCGGTGAAGACGGCAAAGAATACTTTGTTCATGAAACCGGTTTGAACCAAGGCGTTTCTCTAGATGAAAACGATCCTGTCGAGTTCGAGGTTGAACAGGGCGACAGGGGCCCTAAAGCCGTGAAAGTCGGCAAGCAATAGTAATTTTGAAGACCTTTTTTTTGTTTTCTTGATTGGATGCCCATATATGAAGCCCCTGTCATGTTCCAGGGCAGCCTGGATCTGTACGGGCACGTCTTTATTGCAGGCAGTGATTATTTGACAAGCCGGCTTACACCGTCTGTTATCATCTGTTGGACATCGATTCCGAACTGTCTTAAAATCAGGAAGATCATCTGTTTCAGGATAAGATATATCAAAATAACGACAACTATGATCATCAGTTTTCTCACCCACGGCCTTGCCCTGGAAAGCACGGGAAATCTCCTGCTTAAGAAGACATCTATCCTTTTGTAGAATCTGCCTTTCAGCAAGAAAAGCGATATCAGGATGATCTCTGTCAATATGATGTAATACAAAGGAATGCCTGCTAAATAAAGCAGGACTGCCGAGGGGATGAACATTATGAGATAGACATACCTTTTCCAGCCATTCTTTGCATTTTTAGCCATATCATCCGTAAGACTATGCTTCCTTTTATAATCTTTTCAGTTTTCGCGTCTGTGCCGAATGCGACAAACCCTGCGCTATCGGCCGGCCGGAACAGAACTTGGATTAAGGAGAGGGCAGCATGACTCAGGATTCAGCAATTGAAAGCGCGTGTTTTGGCGCAGGCCTTTTGAGGTGTTAAGCCGCGGGGGTTGTTGAATAGTACATTTTATAAACAAGAACGCATTCACTGTTGTAAATCAGAACCGGTTAATGGTTATATCTAACTTTTTCTGACACGCAAAGAGATAATAAATTATAAGAAATTAATCCATTGCAGGAAACATTGTTTTGATGGACAATAAAGTTAGTTAATGAGGTAAATAAGATGAAAAGTATACATCAGGATTATTCAAGAAAAGACATCGAGGGGATGTCGACCATGAGCATATATATGCTGATGGATGACAGGGGCGCTGATATGCTCGGCCTCTATGGGGCGTCCAAATCAGAGCTTCTCCGAGAATATGAAAGACAGATAGGATTTGAAGCTTGAGATACACCGCTATTTTTAGATCAGGGAAAATTTTTATCATGTTGGCATGAGCAATAAGCTTATTCCGGGTAATGGATTCATGTTATATGATGTCGGCGAAGCGAAGCGTAGGCACAGTATGACGCAGGAGCCTTTTTTATTTTAGCAATCTGAAATTTGATGTCGCAAGAAGACCGATTCCTATAATGCCGATTATAGCGCTTGTGGATGACGGGATAATCCCAAAGAACAACAAGGTTGCAGAAGTCAAAGCTATGACAAGACCAGTTACAAATAAAATGATGCTGATTCTTCTTGCTTTTTCCATAAAATTAAATTAATTATTAAGTATTTAATTCTTTCGTATAAAAAAGGCTCCGAGTAATATTGCACATAACATCGGTTCCTGTTAGTTTCGTCGCCAGTTACGGCCGAGGCGAAGTTCTGGAAACCTGCGTCCGCAGAGTCGGGAGAAAGGGCGTTCTTTAAGACAGGCGAATGCGACACAATAAGAATCAGAATCAATGGCACGCTCAAGTATAACCATATTAAATAGAATATTGTGTATTGATATGACAATGGATGAGTACGATGAAAATTGCAATATTGATTGTATAGTTTGAAGATTCTGCAAAAAAGCAAAGAAGGCTGGTCGGAACTGATTTGGATTATGAAAAAATTAAATAAGCATATCATATCTTGAATGAAAACATATTTAAGATTGCTTCTTATTTTCCTGAATATGAAAGACCCAATAAAACAGCATGGCATTAAGAATCCTCAAAAGGTCGTATTGATAAGATGGCTCTTAATTGATGCATTCTTCATAATCCTTGGCATTCATGGCATGACAGGTTTTGATATCAATTCTTTTGATGGGATGTTTATCATGCTATCAGTCCTGATAGTCCTGACATCATTCTTTTTCATACCGTCAACCTTGAAAAATATCAGGCTGTTGGATGGAGCGATTAGGCGGGGACAGAGAATTGCTCACTGGACATATACAAAGCAGGAATGGAGTGACTATTTGAATTTTGAAAAAGAATATCGCAACGATGAAAGTAAATCAATAGCCATAGTACTTTCTGTAATTACTGCAATCGTGTTCATTCCTTTCATTTTATTGGTTCATGATGGCAAATTTCCTATGTTTCTGGTCATGATTGGACTGTTTGCATTATTTTTTATCATGGGCTGGATATTTCCCAAAATCACGTTCTATCTCAGGCGAAATAGTGTCGGAGAGGCAATCCTGCTAAAAAAAGGGATATTGCTCGATAAACAGTTCCACACCTGGGACTTTCCATTGTCTAAATTTAATAATGCCGCATTTGTAGAAGAACCATACAGGCATTTGGTTGTTGTTTATGATTTCATTGACAGGACAGGGCCTCGGAGCTATGCAGTAAATATTCCTGTCCCGAAGAAGAATAAGCTGGATATCAAGAAGATTATTTCAAATTTTGAATAATCCGTTGATTTTCAGGAATTTAGGGAAAAGTTTATAACTAATATAAAAAAAAATAGTCTGATGGGGGGGAAATATCTACAAAAAACCATATTACTGCTTTTTTTATCATCACTGTTGCTGAACTCTGTTTCTGCAGCAACTATGAAAAGTGATGACGGCGGCTTTACTGTAACTTATCCGGACAATATCAATGTCTTTGAACCGATCACTTTGCATTTTGAAGTATCTGATAAAGAGCTTATCAAGAACACTGATTTTATCTATGGAGAATTCTCTATCCCTTTGACTGAAGGAGAAGGATTTGAGCATCATAGTGATTTGACTGCAGATGGATTAAATCATTATTTATACAAAGGTGAAAAATCATTCGATATTGTCATTTCCTTACTTAGGGGCTCACTTGACCTTAATACAGTTTACAGTGGCAAAGAGGACCCTATGCAGACAGTCAGGCAATTTGTCTTTCATAGTGATGAAGATGGTGTTTTGGATATGATTGATATTCCATTCACCGCTAATCAATATGATTTTGATGTGAAGGATATTCCTGGGGGTTTTGTCCAGGATAAGAAAGACCTGAATACTCTTACAGCAGTATATGCTAAAGAAGGAGAAGGTATGACAAATCATCTTTCAATATCAATGTCTTCTTATAACTATAATTTTCATGATGAACAGAAACTGCTCAGCAAAAATGAGATAATGAATGAAGTTCCTGTTCCAGAAGGCTGGACCAAAGAGACATTTACAGTCGATGGAAATCCTGCTTATCTCACCACTTTTTGCAGTATCAGTGGTTGGGAGAAAGATGATAAGTATAATGGTGAATGTTCGTTCTCTGGTGAGATCTTTTTTGCAATCGGACGATTGAGTTTTGATATGCGTAGATATGATCATGAGTCTAAACCAAAAGCTGCTATTGAAGCAGAAGTAGAGAAATGGAAGTCTGATGCAAGAGAAGCCATACAAAATATCATCATGGATGGCGGCAAAACTTCTGGAATGGCTGTTGTTGAAGAAAAAGAGGAAGATGATGGTGAATGTGAAACAGATCTGGAATGCAGCGAAGATAAAGTCTGCAATGCGTGCGGTGAGTGCGCCGCAGAAGATGAAGTGTATGGTGAAGATGAAGTGAGCCTTGAAGATGTCTCCTTCAAGACTGAATTCACCAGCAAGAAAGTGCTCAATAAGATCGACAGCCTGATCATCGCCCGTGTAAGCCCTGTTTTTAAGATCGTGAACAGCGACGGCAAAAAGATAAGCTATTGTGATATGCGGCAGGGAAGTTTCAAAAATCTCGTCTTGCATGGAGAGATCAAAGAGGAAGACAGGTATTCTGGTTTCACTTCAGGCATGCTTTATGATGATAGGGACAGGACAAGGGACAGGGTCATCGATTTATCTGAAGAAAATCCGAAGATTGCCTTTTTTATCAGCCCGAATGACCGGGAAAAATATGTTGGAGAGATAAAGGATATCAAGGAACATGTTGCATTCACCCTTCTGAACCAGAATGATAAATTATACGAAGACGAGTATGAATACATATTAGAGGCATATGACTCAGGCATTGAGGTAAAGACTAGCTCTAAACAGATGCAGCAGGATTCTTCAAAGGCAATTGCGTTCACAGTCAAGAACAAGTTTGCGAAGGATGTGGTTGTCAAGGTAAAACTATTTGGCATCGGCGGCATTGAAGAGGGGGATCCTTCAATAAAGCATACTGTAGATGATGAGATCGTGACCAGGAAGTCATTCTTTGATTCATTCAAGCCCAACAAGGAATACAAGTTTGTCTACTACTCTCCTGAACTTGGAAATGCGGATATCGGCGAGTCTCTTGCAGGGCTTTCGATGATGAAACTGCAAAAAGAAGGCGCAACAGCAAGTGCTATTGACTCTCTCACTTTGGGTGCGGGGCATGGGATGGAAGAGGGAGCAAAAGCTATATCAGCAGCAGAAAAGACTAGTGTAATAGCCCTGGCAGGAGCAAAAAAATATTTCAAGGCCATACCTGGTGCATATTCAGCTGATAAGGCTGCAAAGGTAGTCCAGGATCTGAATTACATAAGAAAATATCGCGATAACTTCAAAAAGGTCAAGGATATTGTCGATACCGGCAACCAGCTTTATGGCCTTAGCCAGGTGTATGGCGCAAGTTCTTCGGCATTGAAGGGATATGAAGATATGAAAGATGATGTGCCTGAAAAAAGTTGGGCAGAGAAGGTTGGT
This sequence comes from uncultured Methanosarcinales archaeon, assembly GCA_964469935.1. Lineage (GTDB taxonomy): Archaea > Nanobdellota > Nanobdellia > Woesearchaeales > DSVV01 > CAYXZQ01. The sequence continues at coordinate 1,768 of CAYXZQ010000026.1, read as the reverse complement.
GAAGCAGGAGTCACAGGGATAAACGGTCTGCAGGGGGCAGTCGGCGGTGCGATGCTTGTCGTCGGAAAAGTACCAGGATTCGGACCGCTTGGTCAGGCGGTCTTCTCATGGACAACCAATATCTGGAAGGCTAACTTCCAGTATATCGCAAGTAGTGAAAAGATTGACCGCATCCAGGAATTATTCTGGCCTAATATCATCATGATCGAAGCATCTGATGAATCAGGCTGGACAACAAGGAGTCTGCTGGTAGTCAAGGTCGCCTATCATCAGATATGAAAATGAAGCAGACAAGGCACAACCAGATTGATATGCTCAAGGTAATCTTACCTTTCTTTTTTCTTATTCTTATCGCTCTCTCAAGCAATGCCTTGGCAGACAAGACTGATGCGATATTGGATGTTGTAAATAGCAACTATCAGGCTGCTGTAAATAGCGACGTGGAATCATATATGAACACGATGGATACGTTATTCTTAGAAGAAACCAGTCCAGACGATTTTTCTTTTGCAGATTATTATGGCGGCACTTTTGATATTATTGAAACAAGCAAGTACAGCATCAATGATCCACAGATCGAATTTTTGAATGATTCTGCATTGGTGTTCTACAATCTGCAGGCAACAATCAAGAATAAAGAGACCGGCGAAGAGAAAAAGATAGATAATGATGTGGTCACATTCTTATGGGATTATGATGGCGACTGGAAAATACGATGGACTATCGCTCAGAGCACCTTTCAGTTCAAGTTAGAGGCCGGTCTCATATCTGATATAGTTACAGATATGACTTTTTCAGATCTGGATAATGTCACGCTCATTGATGAAGCTGTCGAGAAGGGGATCTACACTAAGGAAGATGTAGACCTAAAAGATTCAGCCGGTTCAAAGGATACATCAAAAGGAGGATTCCCGTTTTTATGGATATTTCTGGTTATCTTGCTGGGATTATTTGTATATGCCTATGTAAAAAAGCCCGCTTTTAAAAAGCAAACAGGCAATATTGTTAAGAAACTGCATAGTGTGCTACGGAAATCTTTTATCTGGCTCAAGAATAATGCTGTTCCAGTAATTGTTAAATTCTCAAAATGGGCCTGGAAATGGATTATGGCAATATCCAGGCTCATCATCAATAAGTCTAAAATGTCATACGGAAAGGCAAAACCGCACATACAAAAGTACATGAAAAAATGAGACCCCCAGACAAGAGATGGGCGTATCTCCTATGCATCTTGCTCAAGCTTCATCTATAAATTCGTGATTAATCTTTCTTATTCTAGGATTTCGCTTTGAAGGGCAAGGAAAACTGAAATTTAATTGAGCATAACATCCCGCGCTTATAGACGACCTGACCACTGGAGGGAGGAGAGCGCAACGGGGCGAGTTCAGAATTAATTTTTGTCAGGCACGGATGTGCCTTCGAAAAACACTATCAAGAACTTGGACTTTCAAATTTTGTTTTATCTAGAAGCTTTATGTCTTCATCACTAAGATTCCAACCGACAGCACCTAAATTTTCTTTTAGGTGTCCAATGTTTGTGGACTTGGGAATTGTAATAATTCCCTTTTTGGAGATTAACCAATTGATAGCTATTTGAGCTTTGGTTTTATCATACTTTTTTGATAATTCATCAAGAACGACATTTGGCTCTAATAAAAAACCTCTTTCAATTGGCCTAAAAGCCATTATTATTATATCATTTTCCTGACAATAAGGAATTATTTCAGATTCCATATTGATGCATTTCCCAATGTGATCTTTATTTCTG
>CAYXZQ010000025.1:0-27521 GCA_964469935.1 uncultured Methanosarcinales archaeon | reverse complement strand
GCCATGGCCATGGGGACAAACCCAAGCCCGGAGGAGACGTTGATTATGGCAGCATGTTTCTTCTTGATGAAATGAGGTATGAAATAGGCTGACATGTGGATAAGTGCCTTGAGGTTGACCTCTATCTCATCATCACCTCCGGTTATATCATCGATTCCCGCTTTCAGGTCGATAATCCTTTGTATTCCGGCATTGTTGACAATCACATTGATGTCAGGAAACTCCTTCAATGCCCATCCAGCAAGCTCCTCACGCTCGTCCTTTTTGAGCAGGTCGCATTGCCTTATATGAAGCCCGGGAATATTCTTTCTGGCCTTTTCAAGCCTGTCAATTCTCCTTCCGCAAATGATGACAGTATTGCCCTCTTTTATGAATGCCTCGGCAAGGGAGAGACCTATGCCTGTGCCTCCGCCTGTCACAAGAATCGTGTTTCTTTTGAGTTTCATTGTGTCCATGAGGTAAGCTCACTGTCTATAAAAACATTGTTTTTAACCTGAAAAGAACGTGCTTTATCAGGCATTGAGCCGCCAAATCGAGAAATTCAGCAATGCTGCAAAGCTTACCCAGAGTATGTAAGGGACAAGAAGATATCCTGCAGTCCTTGATATCCTGAAGAACAGGACTATTGTGAAAAGTATTGAAAGCCATAAGATTATTATTTCTATGAATGCGTATAATGGTGATTTCAGACCGAAGAACAGGACAGACCAGAGCACATTGAGGATGAGCTGGATGGCAAACACAGCAACAGCGATTTTGACCGCATTAACCTGCAATCCTTTATTCCACACAAGGTAAAGAGATATCCCCATCAGGATGAAGAGTGCTGTCCAGACAGGTGCGAAGACCCAGTTCGGAGGGTTGAAGGCAGGCTTGCTGACCCCGGCATACCAGGTAGGGATGGATGATGATGTGAAGAACGAGCCGATGAACCCTGCAAGCAGGCAGACGACCACGGAAACAACAAGCCTGATATAATTTATTTTCATATTACAAGGTGGTAGCCCCGTTGTTTATTTAAATGTTGTTTAAATAAGAAATTCAAAAATCCATACTCCAGAAAAAATGAGAATAAAATAAAAAAATGTCATTCCTTCACTGCGAAATATATCATGTATATCGCAGCCAGGCCGACTAGGATGTACACTATCTTCTGCAGTATCGGAATCGATCCGAATATGGCCTCGACCAGGTCGAATGAAAAAAGCCCGACAAGACCCCAATTCAATCCACCTACTATCACAAGAACCAATGCTATCCAATCCAAGGCATTCTTTTCTGCCATAATAATCACCCCCAGAAAAAGGTTATCCAATTGTATATATAAATTTAATGTTATAGCCCATCATTTATTCTTAAACTTTTGAAATTTCAGCATGCAATTGTGGATGTATCCTCCACATAGTTTATAAAAGAAAAATCGATTCGGAGGACTGCCTTCATCAAAATGAAAAAAGGTATGGGAATGAAAAAACACAACCAAGTGCTGTTGAACCTAGAGGATGTATGGAAGATATACCGGATGGGCAAGGTAGATGTCCCTGCGCTGAGGGGCATTAACCTGAGAATCAACGAAGGCGATTTTGTCGCGATAATAGGCACGTCAGGCAGCGGGAAGTCGACGATGATGAACCTGATAGGCTGCCTTGACATCGCGACGAGGGGAAAGATATTCCTCAAGTCAAGGGACATCTCAAAGCTAAGCGAGTCAGACCTCGCCACATTCAGGGGCAGGTCCATCGGCTTCATATTCCAGCAGTACAACCTCATCCCGACGATGACGGCATTTGACAATGTCATGCTTCCCATGGAGTTTCTCGAATACAACGAGGCAGAAGCCTATAGGAAGTCTAAGGCCATCCTGGAGAGGGTGGGCCTGGGCAAGATGATGCATCACCTGCCCAACCAGCTATCGGGCGGCCAGCAGCAGAGGGTATCCATCGCAAGGAGCCTCGTGACCGACCCTGAGATAATACTTGCCGACGAGCCCACCGGAAACCTGGACACGGCCACAGGGAAGGGCATAATGGACATCTTCAGGGAACTGTGGAAGGACCAGGGAAAGACGATAATCATGGTCACTCATGATCTCAATATCGCGAGAAACGCGCACAGGATAATTGAGCTCAAAGACGGACAGATAATAAGCTCTTGAGGTGTGAACAATGATGAAAAAGACAGGAATGATCGTATTGGTCATGTTGATGCTTGCAACAGGCATTGTGTATGTCTCTGCAGCTCTTTCCACTGACACAAGCAATGTCAACGACATAACGGTATCCCTTGTGAACCAGAACCCTGACCCGGCGCTTGCTGGCAATACATTCGAGGCCAGGGTCGGGTTCGTGAACCTGGGCGGTTCAGGGTCAAACGACATGATCGCTGAGCTTGTGGAGCAGTACCCGTTCACGGCAGCTCCGGGCCAGAACAAGACCATAGACCTTGGGACCATAGGCGCCTATCAGAACGGCGACAACCAGAGGATAGCGAAGTTCCAGGTGCTTGTGGACAAGGATGCGACAGCAGGAACTTACCCGCTGAAGATAAATTATTATGAGAAGGGCTCGAGCGCCAAGAGCCAGCAGAGCCTCGATGTCGACGTCCAGAGTCCACAGTCGGCCGAAGTGATATACATCGACAAAAGCGTTCTGGTCCCGGGTCAGCAGACACCTATCAAATTCACCATTAACAATGTAGGCGGTGCTCCTCTCAAGGACCTGACATTCTCGTGGGATAACACTGACCAGATAGTCCTTCCCGTGGGGAGCGACAACACGAAATACATAAAGTACATAGACGTGGGGCAGAGCGCTGAGATCGACTACAATGTCATCGCTGACACAAATGCCGACCCCGGGCTTTATCCCCTGAATCTCAAGCTTACCTACACAGACCCAATCACAGGGACACAGGATGAGGTCGATACGACCGCAGGCGTATATGTGGGAGGAGGGACTGATTTCGACATCGCGTATTCAGAGAGCTCAGGCTCGGAAACTTCCTTCACCATCGCAAACATCGGGAGCAACCCTGCATATTCCGTTTCAGTTGTCATTCCTCAGCAGGAAGGCTGGACAACATCCGGCTCGAACACGATGATCATCGGGAACCTGAACAAAGGGGACTATACCGTCGCTAGCTTCACTCTTGAGAGGTCGAGGACCAGGCTGTCCGGCAATTCCGCCCAAAGCTCATCGACTGGCTCTTCTGCTGGCACCTCATCGGGTGCTTCTGCAAACCCGGCAGGGGGTTTTTCGGCCGGTTCAGGCCAGGCGTCTTCTCGCACGATACCGGGCTCGACAGTGCAGGTAGAGGTCGACTACACAGACACCAAGGGAGACAGGGAGACCGTGACAAAAGACGTCCAGATGAGCACAGGAAGTTCAGGCTATTTTTCAAATTCGACTGACACCAGCTCAGGGACCGCATCTTTCTCCGGTTTCCAGGGGAGAGCAAGGGTCCAGCAGCAGAGCTTCTGGTCCCAGTACAAGTGGTATGTCATATTGCTGGTAGTCATCGTGCTAGGTGTGCTTCTGCACTCAAGGTACAGGAAGAAAAAGATGCTCGACCCTGATTTCAAGCTCAAAGACATCTTCAAAAAATGAGACTCTCGAAATGCCTCAGGCAAGCCTTCAACATGGTAGTCCACAGCCGGCTCAGGAGTTGGCTGACGATAATCGGCATAGTCCTCGGCGTGGGCGCGGTGATAGCTATAGTATCGCTTGGCCATGGCCTGCAGACCGAGGTCCAGAACCAGTTCGGAAGCCTCGGGGCTGACCTGCTGACGGTCTCGGCAGGCTTTTCCAGGGGAGGAGGATTCTTTGGCGGAGGGGGCAGGGAATTCGGCGGTGGCGGCAGTGCAAAGGCGACGACCAAAGAGGTGGTCCTCGGAAGGGCTGATGTGCAGGCACTGAGGGGCATTCCGGAAATAAAGTACATAAATACCCAGATAAGAGGGAGCGTCGATGTCACGTACCTTGGCAAGTCAGGCACTGTCTCGCTGACAGGCGTCGACCAGAATACCTGGGCTGATGTTACGACAGATACGGTCTCGTCAGGCCGGCTGCTCGGTCCTGCAGATCAGAACGTTGTTGTCATAGGCGGCAGGCTGGCATCATCATATTTTGACCAGCCGCTGGGCATAAACAAGATGATAAACATAGAGGGCAGCAATTTCAGGATAGTAGGGGTGCTGGACGACCAGTCGACAAGCATATACATGCCCATACAGATGGCCTTCCAGGTGATTCCAGACCATGAGGCAAATGTATATGACACGATAATAGTGAAGGTGAGGGATGTGAACAACATTGACAAAGCCATCGCTGACATAGACAAGAGGCTGATGGTGGAGAGGCACGTGACAAACAGCACCAGGGATTTCAGCGTCACATCCAACCAGCAGGTAAACAATACACGTCAGCAGGCCATGTCCTCGATGAACCTGTTCCTCCTCGCAATCGCTGCAGTGTCCCTAATCGTCGGTGCTGTAGGGATTGCAAACACCATGTTCACGTCAGTGCTCGAGAAGACCAAGGAGATAGGCATTATGAAGGCTATCGGCGCAAGGAACAAGGACATCCTCCTCATATTCCTTCTGAACTCATGCCTTATAGGCCTAGTAGGGGGGATTTTGGGCATAATCTTCGGGACAATCCTCTCAGGCCTCATACCCATGTTCCTCGGCAGTGTAGGGTTCTTCAGGGCAGGCGGAGTCATCACGCTAAGTTCAGTCGTGATTGCAATCTCCATATCCCTCGGCGTGGGCATCCTTGCAGGCTTCATCCCGGCCTACAAGGCATCGAAGCTCAGGCCCGTGGACGCCTTGAGATACGAGTGAAACGAGTATCTTGAGGTCCCCGAACGTCAGTAAGGATACCTTGAGATATGAGTGAAACTCTTACCCTCCTTTCGGGATGTTCTCCCAGAGCCCGACGATGTTGCCCTCGGAGTCTTCAATCCTGGCGTAATATCCCATCTTGCCTACTTTTGTCCTGGCTGAAATTTCCTTCCCGCCGGATGCCTTGAGATCCTTAAGGACCTTTTCGATTGATTTTACTGTAATTACTATGTTAGGCGCTTCACTATGCTCTCTTCTGAATATCCCGCCGTTTATGGCCCCTGATTCCTGTATCATCCCGTCCTTGCCGGTCTTTGCCGTGTGCACGACATGGTACTCCATCCCGGGCTCGGATGCGTCTGTGACATTCCATCCGAACAATTTCTTATAGAATCTTCCTGCCCTTCCCAGGTCATCAGCAGGGATCTCAAAATGCTGTACCTTATCCATTTTCCTCACCTCATAGGTTGTTTTACATTAATATACAGATAGCATAAAAGAAAAATCTACAAGCCTTGGCGGTCATTGCTCCAACAAAACTATATGTGGAATGCTTCTGGAATATAAATAATTAATATTTAAGCATTAAATGAAAGGATTGTACAGAAAAAGAAGGGTTTTAGGGCGACTGCCGAGATTTGAACTCGGGCCAGGGGATCCACAGTCCCCTATGCTAACCAGGCTACACTACAGTCGCCATAAATTCATACTGCTCAGGGAACCTGAGCAGTATTTAAGTGTATTTTGGTCCAGCTTTTATTTCGCTTCAGGGCGAACATAAAAGATGGCCACGACTACACTACAGGCGCCACGAATTGAGTAAATGCAAGGTGGCTATTTGCTTCTGAGGATAGGCCATTGATTTATAAGCTTTATGCCAATCGAAAACAGGCAAAGATCACTCCTTTAAAAACGAAACATTTATATACTAGTGTATCTAAATGTATTAATGTGTATACTAATATATATACAACATCAATCACCGAGGTGTAAAATATGACGATGAACAAGAAAGCAGAAATGGGTGTTGGAACCCTGATAGTATTTATTGCAATGCTTCTTGTCGCTGCTGTCGCGGCAGGTGTTCTGATCCAGACTGCTGGCTCACTCCAGGAGAAGAGCCTTTCGACAGGTCAGCAGGCAAGGGCCCAGATATCTACGAATGCAAGAGTCATCGAGGTATCGGGGACAGACGGCAGGAACGGAAACCTGACTGATTTCCAGGAGATCATGAAGCTCTCCCCCGGGTCAGATCCAATCAAGATTGAGCAGATAATCTTCACATTCAACACCAAGGACAAGACATCCACCCTTAAATACAAGGGGACTAATGGAATCTGCGAGAAGAACAATGTCAACGGCTACAACACGTGGAATGAAGAGAAGATCGAGCAGGATGTCGATACGACTGCCAACAGCTACACGCTAGCAGAGGACCTGGATGATGATGCCAAGGATGACTACATGTTTGTCCAGAACGGCCTGCTGGTATTCAATCTCAGCGACCAGGGGCTCATCAATGTCAACCTAGGGACCAACCTGTCATTCCCCGGCGGGACGAATAACGTGTCAGTGAATGCAAATAATTTGGTTCTCAGCAACGGCACAGACACTTTCGCCTATGTCACTGTGAGCGGGACCACGTTCACTAACAACACCCTGCAAGGCAACATGTCTTTCACAGTGACGCCCTACAGGCTCGGTGAAGGCTATTTCTCTGTAGTCTACGAGCAGAAGGGGACTAACTGGGTCAACGGCAATCTCCAGAGAGGAGACATAATCAGGCTCTGCTATGAGTCGCCTGGAGAGATAACCGAGGATGAGCAGGTAAGGCTCAACTTCATCCCGAAGATAGGCACCCCGACCCTCACCCAGTTCGTGACGCCCGACGTCATCAGCACGGAAAGGGTCTACCTATATCCCTGATCAGGGATTTATTTTTTTCTCTTTTAAATATTCCTTGTTCTTGAAGAAAATCAATATATGATCGCTATCAGGACTCTCTTGATCTGGGAGAACCTGACCTTTCCGGGGTCAGGCGTGGTATTGTTGTCGCCCTTGAGAATGAAATAGGTGCCCTGGTCGTCTGTTCCCTTATCTATGATCCTGTGTATGATTGTTCCGTTCGCATACTGTGAATGGTATGCCACGATGTCCCCTACCTGGAGGTCATCAGGTGATTTAGGCACCACGTGTATGGCGTTTGCGCCCTTGTCTATCACAGGGTCCATGGAATTGGTGTCAGTGAATGTCGACCATTCTGGATCATTCACCTGGATGACGACGCTGTCGTCGTAGACGTGTATCTGGCTCTCCTTTATCCTGTCAGCCGGGCTGGGCCTTTCCACCGCTGTCCCGTTGGTGCTGACATCATCTGCCTTGTCCTGCACCATGCCGAGCTGGTAATCGCCTTTATAGATGTCACTATACACATTGTTCGCCACCCATCCCAGCAGGAATACCAGGACTATAAGACTGATTATGTATCTGCTCATTTTACCCCCAACTAGGAGTAATGATTGCAGAACTAGTATTTAAATGTTTCGTTTTGTAGTTACTAACGAGTGGTTAAATAAAGGATAACGCTTATTTTAACCTCACAGACTCAAGGTTCTTCGGAGCGATCGACTCAATCCTGTACATCTTGTGTATCGAGCTTGCAAGGTCCAGGCACCTCGAGTTCTCGCCGTGGTTGATTATGACCTTCCTGGGCTTCGGGTTGAGCTTGTATATGAAGCTCATGAGCTGCTTCCTTCCGGAGTGGCCTGTGAAGCCTTCTATTGTGTATACTTCCATGTTGAGGTGCATCTGCTCCTGCCTGTTGCCGTTTGCGAAAGCGAGCTCCCTCTCGCCCCTCTGGATCCGTCTTCCGAGCGAGCCCTCACCCTGGTATGCCACGAAGACAAGGGAATTTCTCTTGCTCTCTGCGAATGACTTGAGGTACTCGACGCTCGGTCCGCCGACAAGCATGCCGCTTGTGGCAAGGACTATGCAGGGCTTTCCCTCTTCAATCAGCTGCTTTCTTTCCTTGCCAGAGCCTACGCGCTTGAATATCTCATTCAGGAAAGGGTTCTGGTTCTTGTGGAATATCCTCTTCCTGACATGGTTGTTCAGGTATTCCGGATAGGCTGAGTGTATCGCTGTGATGTCCCACACCATGCCGTCGATGTACACGTCGGTAGCCTCAAGCTGTCCGCTCCGCACGAGGTTCTCGACGATGAGCATGACCTCCTGCGCCCTTCCGCTCCCGAGCACAGGTATGAGTACCTTTCCGCGCCTGTCTATTGTCTTTTTTATTATCTCTCCCAGGAAATCCTCGCATTCCTTCTTCGGAGGGAGCACGTTGTCCTTTCCGCCGTAGGTGCTCTCGATCACCAGGGTCTCGAGCCTCTGGAATCTTGTGACAGCAGGCTCAAGCAGCTGGGTCCTTCCGAATTTCTGGTCTGCAGAGTAGAGCATGTTGTGGAGGCCGTTGCCGATGTTCAGGTGAACCATCGAGCTCCCGATGATATGCCCTGCGTTGTGCATCGTTATCCTCACGTCGGGCGTGACGTCTGACACCTCGTCGTATTCAAGGCAGATCGTGTGCTTTACCATCTCCTTGACGTCCTCGCTTGTGAAGATCGGTTCCTTGCCCTCTGCCCTCATTATCTTGATGTAATCAAGCAGGAGCAGGCTCATGACGTCTCTCGTGGGCTCTGTGCAGTAGACAGGCCCCCTGTAGCCGTACTTGAATAGATAAGGCACGAATCCGCAGTGGTCAAGGTGGCTGTGAGATATTATGACCGCGTCAAGCTCGTTTATCCTGAATTCAGGGGCGTCAAGGAACGGGTAGGCGTCGTTGTCGCTTGCCACGTCCACGCCGCAGTCGAGAAGTATCCTGGATTCAGGCGTCTGGAGGAATATCGAGCTCCTTCCGACCTGTCTTCCTGAGCCGAGCATGGTCACCCTTATCCACTCATGCTGCTTCTCCCTGAGCCATCCGTCGTATATCCTGTGGCCTACCTTGTCGAGGAACTTCCTCCTGTAATCATTGTTCTGGTAGAGCACGGCCCTTATGTTCTCTATGAGCTGGGACCTGATGGCAGGTGTCCTCCTTATGAGGGGTATCCAAAGGGTCTTGTCCTTTATCTCCCGCAGGAGCGAGCCCTGCTTGCCTATTGCGAGACCCGGCTTTTCAGCCTCTATTACGACCTGGGACCTCGGTGCGTCGAAGATTATCTGGCTTATCCCTGCCTCTTCAGGCAGTATCTTCTTTATCTCGGCCTCTGCCTTCTCGATTTCCATGACTATGCTCGGGTCGGGCCGGAGCTCTATGCGCTTCTTGATCCTGTTTACGATATCCTTGATCACACCGTTGTTGTTGAAGAAGAAATCCCTGCTCTTCGTGTACAGGACTATGTTTGCAGCCTCGAAGACAGCTTCGCTTATCTTGTCGTCAGGGAGGTGCTTCATTATTTCCTTTATTATCGTGCTCATATTGTCACCTATTCATGCGTTTTTGTTAGAATTTTTTTCGTCCATAAGCCAAGAATTTATCCGCTGATTCCAGTATTTATTTCCTTGTTGAATGTCTCCTGTATCCCTTTCTCCGTGATCGTGATTATCTTTATGCCGTTTCCGGTCGCGCTGTCCCTCTGGAGTGCTGCGTTTATGGACTTGATTGCAAGCTCCACGCCTTCGTCGAGCGACATGTCCCTCTTGAAGAGCGTCTCTAGAACACCATATGCCATGACGCTTCCGCTGCCTGATGTGATGTACTCGTCCTCTTCTGTGAGCGAGCCGTCGGCAAAGACATCAAACAGGTAATATCCAGTGTCATCCCTGCCTCCGAGGAGAAAGTGGCTTATGCCGGGTATCATGGACATCTTCCTGATGTTGGAGTATACCATGCCTGCAAGAAGGTTTGCCGATTCCCGGACAGTTGAGTCCCTTCCGCTCCTGAGCTTCTTGAGGTTGAGCTCTGCCTTAATAAGCTTGGAGAGCAGCTGGGCGTCTGAGACGGTCCCTGCCATGGTTATCGCCATGCTGTCCGATATCCTGTATATCTTGTCAGTCTTCTTGTTAACTATCAGGTTCCCTGCTGTGGCTCTCTTGTCAGCTGCAAGAACAATCCCATCCTTGCATTTTATGCCTACGGTCGTTGTTCCCTTCAAAACATTCTCATTCTTATCCATTTAGCTTAACACCTTCATTTTCCATTATGTTAAGAATTAACTCTGATTGATGATGGAGTGCTATTTTATATATAAAGGTTTCGGTAATACGCAATTCCTATAAAGGTGACCTCAAAAACCAAAAATAATTTAACTGCAAGTGACTCCATGGATGGCAATGGCTGCAGGCAATGCTGACAATGCCGATACAGTGCTCGTCTTCTGCGCCCATAACGACGACCACGTGATAGGCGCAGGAGGGACTCTTGCAAAATACGCAAAAGAGGGCATGCAGGTAGTCACGGTCATATTCTCCTACGGAGAGTCGACCCACCCATGGCTCAGGCAGGAAGAGGCCATAAGGATGCGCGTGGGGGAATCTCACAGGGCGGACATGATAATCGGCGGCGGAAAGCTCTATTATCTGGGGCTGAAGGAGGGGAAGTTCCTCGAAGAGATTAGGCAGAAGAAGAGGATGCAGAAGATAAGGCGCCTCATAAACATAATAAGGCCTGTGAAGATATTCACCCATTCGCTCGACGACCCGCACCCGGACCACAGGGCGGTCTACAGCGTGGTGACAGAGATAATGGACGGGTTGAGATACAAATGCGACGTGTATTCGTTTGACATCTGGAACCCGCTCAACATCAGGCACAGGGACAGGCCGAAGCTTGTAGTAGACGTGACAAAGACGTTCGGACTCAAGGTCAAGGCCATAAAGCGCCACGAGAGCCAGTGGCTTGCGCTCCTCACCATGCTTCCGGCGACATACATAAGGGGCCTGCTCAACGGCCTTGACAAGGGAGTGAAATATGCGGAGGTGTTCGTGAAGCTAAGATGAAGAGGCTGCTGATAGCTACGGACTGCTTTTTGCCCAGGTGGGACGGGATAGTGAGGTTCCTGCTCGAGGTAGTTCCCATGCTCAGGGAGGAATATGAGATAACGGTAGTCGCGCCTGATTTCGGCGAATACACGGGCCTATCGGGCATCGATGTCGTCAGGTTCCCTGTCATGAAGATAAATTTCGGCGACATTGAATTCACGAGAGGCAACCGCAGGAAGATAAGGAAGCTTGTCAGGGACTGCGACCTGGTGTTTGTCCAGACAATAGGGCCGATCGGTATGTCGGCGATATCTGCAGGCCACAAGCTGAAGAAGCCCGTCGTGGCATTCGTGCATTCCATAGAATGGGAGCTTACCACAAGGAGCGTGAAGCGGTTCAGGTGGCTGACGAACATCGGGACGAAACTGCTCGCCAGGCATTATTACAACAAGTGCAGCCTGCTGATAGTGCCTTCTATCGAGGTCGAGGAGAAGTACAAGAAGAACAGGATACGCACGCAGAAGAGAGTCGTCCACCTCGGCACCGACACCGAACGGTTCGTACCCGGCGACATAGAAGAGGCGAAGAAGAGGCTCGGAATCAACCCGTATCTATTCATAATTGGGTTCTCAGGCAGGATCGGCAGGGAAAAGGACCTGATAACCCTGTACAGGGCGTTTCGGAGGGTGGAGAAGAAGCATTTCAACACCAGGCTGCTCATCGTCGGAAAAGGGATTAGGGAGCTTGAGGACATGTTCTCATCGGTGAAGAATATCATACTTCCGGGCTCGGTCAACAACATCCTTGATTATCTCCAGGCAATGGACGTCTTTGTACTGCCCTCTCTTACCGAGACTTCGTCGCTTGCGACAATGGAGGCCATGGCAAGCGGCCTGCCTGTGATAACGACCCCTGTCGGTTTTGTCAAGGAATACATAATCGAGAAGAGGAACGGGATGCTGTTTCCCTTCAAGAATTCTCTCGTGCTCTCGATGAAGCTCGAGATGCTCATCGAGAACCCTGAGCTGAGAAAGGAGCTGGGCATAAGGGCCAGGAAGACCATTGTCGAGAATTTCAGGTGGGAAAAGACAATAGAAGGAATCAAGTCCATACTGCACGGATTCTCAAATCCTGATGGCGAGCAAAAAGCTTAAAGGTTTCCGGGTTTTTTGGTGGATTTTACGGGCTGCTCGAACCATAGAAATGTTTTTAATCTTTGAGTGGTGAATATTAGAAATATTTATATACCCATATTTGATTCCCAGGAAAATGCAGCCAGAAATGCTCGAGATTGTCCAGGATATAAGATCAAAGTTCAGTCCCAGTGGACCTGGTCATGACAAAAAGACAGGGGACTCTGCAGCCAGCATCGAGAGGCTGGTGAGTGAGATATGCTGGTATTCCGACCATGCCAAGCTTGCGATTTCTCAGAACAAGAAGCTGTACAGCAATTGGAACAGGAGAGTCGATCCCGACCAGGACCTGGAGATAGATGCAGAGGATATAAGGGACATAGCATATGCAGTGGTATCATACAGGGATTTCCTCAGCCCGCTAGGCAAGGCAGGTGAGATTATCAGGAATCTCGTTCCGGGGGTCGGACCGATGGAAGGTTACCTGAGGGATATCAGAACAAGATATAATGCAGCCCTGAAGTCTTTAAAGGACGACAACGGAGAGGGGAGTCTGGATACGGGCCTTTTGCTGAGTGATGCAGGCATTGTCGGCAAGCCGCTCGATGGTTCATCAAAGGACAAAATCCTCGGACTCGCTGCTGGATACCTGGTGAGATCATTCACATTGAAGGAGCTTGCGGATGCGCATTACGATATCGAGCTGTGGTATCACCGCGTGGTCTATGGGGACGTTTTTGTGAACAATGAGGAAGGGACGTTCTGGAAGAAGGAGGATGTCTGTTTCAATCCATGGCTGAACCTTGGCCAGATAAGCAGGATCTCAGGAATCCTCAAATGCCAGTCTTTGGCAGATGATTACAGGTTCAGGCTATCAGGCATCGCGTGCATGGTCATGGACAATGCTCCTGATCCGGCGGACATCTTAGCTAAGTCTGAAAAAAGATTGCATGAGGAATATGCTGAAAGAGGGGTATCTGCAATCAGGGACATGGCAAGAAACATGGAATTCTTAGGCCAGAACTAGAGCTTGAGGCTCACGACCTTGCTCATGCCGTGCTCGTTCATCGACACGCCGTAGATGGTGCTTGCAGACGATATGATGTTGTCGTTGTGCGATATCATCACGTACTGCGCCCCCTTTGAATAGCTTATTATGAGCTCTGCGAGCTTCTCTGAATTCTTCTTGTCGAGCGCGGCGTCGACCTCGTCCAGTATGTAGAACGATGCAGGCTCGTGCTCCTGTATCGCGAAAATGAAGGAGAGCGCGGTCAGCGTCTTCTCGCCGCCTGAGAGGCTCCTTATGTCGAGGAACTTCTTGCCAGTTATCCTTACCTTGATCCTAAGGCCGTCGGCAAGGGGGTCTTTCGGGTTCTCGAGCTCCAGGAACGCCTGGCCCTTCGGGGCAAGGCTCTCGAACATCTTCTGGAAATTCGTGTCCACTACCTCGAATGTCTTCATGAAGAGATCCTTTTTCTTTGTCTCTATCTCGTTCATCATGACAAGGACCTCTTCCTTCTCTGACTGGAGCTTCTTCTTCTTCTCGATGAGGGAATTGTACTCCTTCTCAATCGAGTCGTATACCTCGAGAGCGCGCATGTTGACGTTTCCTGCCGCGTCCATCTGCCTCTCCATCTGCCATATCTCCTTCTTGAGCTCCTCCTCGGTCTTGCCCCTGAGCATCGGCGTCCCTTCGTATCTCTTGGCCTCTTCCTGGAGCCCGGCAAGCTCTGCCTTGACGCTCGCTCTGTCGACAGAGAGGACATTGCTCCTCTGCTCTGTCCTCCTTATGGCCTCCTCGCTCCTGACGAGATTGTTCTCCGCCTTCTGAATCTTTTCATTGAGCTTGTCCTTCTCGACAAAGAGCTCCTTGTACTTGCCGTAGAACTGCTTCTGCCTCTTCTCCTTGTCCTTGAGCTCTGACTCCTGCGACTTTATCTTCTCCCCCAGCTGCCTGGTCTCCTCTGAGAATTTCTTCTCCTCTTTCTCATGCTGGGAGAGTATCTTTATGATGTTCTCTTTTTCGGGGAGCAGGATGTTTGTCGTCTGCATGTTCGCGTTCTTGATGTTTGCCTCTATCCTGATGAGCTCTTCCTTGTCCTCGGAGAGCTTCTGCTCGAACGTGTTGAGCTCTGCAAGGAGAGTCGGGCTTCGCATCTCGTTTATCTTCGACCTCAGCTTCTGCTTGCTCATCTTGATGTCGGTGAGCTCCCTGACAAGCTTGTTGATCCTTTCCTGCAGCCCGTCTGATTTCTTGTCGATGCCCTTGAGCCTTTCCCTGTATGAATCCTTCTCCTTCTTTGTGGCGGTAAGGTCGTCGCCTTCCAGGTGGAGGGACTTCTCGAGCTTTATTATCTCGCCCTCGAGCCCTGCCTTTAGCTCCCTGAGCCTCCCTATCTTCTCCTCGTCCGCGCTGCGGGCCTTCTCAAGCCTGGTCACGACCGCCTGCATGTCGGCTGCTAGCTTGTCTTTTGCCTTGATCTCCGATGCGACCTCTTTTTCCGCAAATCCGCTTCCGGCGATCTTCTTGCGATAGCCGCCCTGCATGGCTCCGGAAAGCTCTGCGAGGTCCCCGTCGAGCGTCACCATCCTGACTGCGCCGATGCCTATCCTCCTTGCGACGTCGATGTCCTCAACTACGACCGTGTTTCCGAAGACGAATGAGAACGCGTTCTTGAACTGGGGCTCGAACTCGACCAGGTCTATCGCCCTTCCCAGCACGCCGCCGGTCTTCAGGATGCCTGCATCCACCCTCGTGTCCTTGCCCTTTATCTTGTTCAATGGAAGGAATGTCGCGGTTCCCAGCCTGTTCTTCTTGAGGTGCTTGATGCAGTTTGCAGCCGTCTTCTCATTGTCGACGACGATGCTCCTGATTCTCGGGCCTGCGGCGATCTGCAGTGCCATGGAATATTTTGCCGAAACACGGCCCAGGTCGGTTATGGTGCCGTGTACCCTGCCGAACCTGCTCTTGGACTCTAGTATGCTCTTTGTCGCGATGCTGTCTGCCTGGCTCTGCTTTAGAGAGCTTTCCCTGCTCCTGAGCTTGGCAAGCTCGTCATTTGCCGCGATGAGCTTCTGCTTGGCGTTGCCGAGCTCGGCTGCATGGGACGAGTCCCTGTTCAGGAGCTCGTTGAGCTCGAGCGTGGTCTTCTTGAATTCCGACTTCTTGTTCTTCAGGATCTCGATGTCCTTCTTGTGCTCCTTCTCTACCTCGAGGACCTTGCTTATCTTCTCGTCCACGCTGCTTATGTACAATTCGACCTTGTCCTTCTCCCTGAGGAGGTTCTGCTGCTCTTCGCGGAGCTCCTGGATCTCGGCCTGCTTCTTGTCCGCGTCCTTGTCAAGGTTGTCCATGTCAAGCTCCATGGCATTGGAGTCCTCAATCTTGTGCTTCTGCCGAAACGCATCTATCTTTGCCTTGAGCTGGCTGATGTTCTTCTCGATTGCAGCCTTCTCTTTCTCGAACCTGTTCTTGTCGGAGTTCAGCCCGTCTATCTTCTCGTCTATCTCCGAGAGCGAGCCCTGGAGCTGGTCCTTCCTGTCATGCACCCTGTTTATCTCGTTTCCGTTCGAGCTTATCCTAGTCTTGTTTGTGGCGATGTCGATTCTCAGCTGCTCGATGTCCTTCATTATCTCGACCTGCTCCTTCTCTCCCTTCTCCTCGATCTCTTTTGACAGGTCGGCGATCGACTGCCTCTTATTTGCTATGTCTGATTTCAGGTTCTGGATCTGCTCTTCGAGCTTCTTCATCTCGGAATCGAACTTCCCGATGTCCTTTTCTATCTTCTCTTGCTTCTCCTCCCTGTTCTTAATCTGGATGTTTGTATACGTCGCCTTGCTGCTCTTGAGCCTGTCGGCGACATCCTTGTACTTGAGGGCCTGGTCCCTGTCTTTCCTGAGCTCCTTGAGGTATGTCTGCCTCTCTGTGAGTATTATCTCTGCCTCGGAAAGCTTTCCCTCGACCTTCTCAAGCTCCTTGAGCGCCTTGTTCTTCTTCTCCTCGTAGACCGAGATCCCTGCTATCTCCTCTATTATGTGCCTTCTCTCGACAGAGCTCATCTCGACAAGCCTGATGATGTCGCCCTGGAGGATTATGTTATAGCCGTCAGGGTCGATGTTTGCGATGGCGAGAAGGTCGAGGACCTGCTGCCTGGTCCTCTTCTGGTCGTTTATCTTGTAGGTGCTCATGCCTGTGGGCTTGATTATCCTTGTTATCTTTATGTAGTCGTCCTCAGCCGGGAAGGTATTGTTCTTGTTGTCGAAGTAGATGCTGACCTCGCCGTGCTTTGCCGGCTCCTTCTTCTTGCCGCCGTTGTAGACGAGGTTTGCTGCCTTCTCAGCCCTGAGGCCTTTTGCAGAGCCCTTGCCGAGAACGAAGCATATGGCGTCGATGATGTTGCTCTTGCCCGCGCCGTTCGGTCCTAGAACGCAGTTGAAGTCGCTGTCGAACTGGAGCTCGACCCTGTTGCCGAACGACTTGAACCCCTTCATAACTATCTTATTTATCTTTGTCATGATTTTTCACGTGAAACCGGTTTTTACTCAATTTTTGTTAGTATTTAAAGCTTTTGATTGAGTACGATTTTCCTGCTATAAAGGTTTGATTGTTAAATAGGTTAACAACACTGCAATGCGGGCCATATTTGGAGAAAAATGTGAAAACATAACTAAAAAATTTAAATAAACTTGACCTTACCCCTTTCTATGAATAAAAGAATCTTTTTCTCGATCAGCATCATCCTATTCCTTGTGCTCGCAGGAATCGCTTCCGGGATCGATTGTGCAACTCTCGAGGAGGGTTCTTTAGAACAGCAGGCATGTTTTGAAAAAGAGGCCCGGGAGAAGAATGACTACAGGATATGCCTGTATGCCCCTTCGGTCGGAAGCTGCGTGACGAATCTTGCAGTCGAGCTTGGGGATCCGGCACCTATCCTTGAATTGACCGAGGAAGGTACAGGCTCTTCTGTCGGTATAAGCACTGGCGAAGACAGGGACCTATTATTGACACAATACGTAAAGATGACTGCTGATGTTTCAGCCTGGTCCCTTTTCGAGAGCAACAGGATGCGCGATTATTCAGTGATGGCCATGCCAGCGACAGTCTATGCCAGAGGCGGATATGTGCCGAATGAGGATTATTGCAATAATCTGAAAGGCAATTATGAAAGGGACGAATATCTGAATAATGAGATGACAGTCAAAGAAGAGGAAAAAATTAACCATGATACATGTCAAAAGGTGGTATCAGCCCTGCGCCAGATGAAATTTGAGAATGATGAGTGCAGGGATGAGTTGGTAGGCCGGCTTAATGATCCAAAATCATTTGAAGGGAAAACCCCTACCCAGGAATGCGAAGAATTTATCCAGTATGTCAAGGACGGCCTCTCGAAGATCTCCGGAGATACCGAAGATTATTGGGTCCTACAGGAACCTGTGATAATAAATCCTAATGGCGAGCCGACTGAATTCATCGTAGGCGTCACGCCTAATTATTATTCAGATAGATTCAAGGGTTCTTTCGATAAGTACGATGTCCAGGAGACGCATATTTCAGAGCATACAAAAAGCGTAGATAATACGCATGATAACTGGGATGTCACATTCAAGGCTGCATTAGGAGATATGCCGAGGGAAATGATACCAGGAGAGAACATCACCCTGTCTGCTGACCTGACCGGAGAAGGGGATTCCTATGGAAGCTATTTTGGAAGCTGCAGCGCAGCCATGAGGTTCGAGTACAGGGCAGACGGTATCAACCTTCAGGGCGACAGGATGTATACCATGTGCATGGATTTCAAGGAGAAAGAGCTGAACCCATGGTTCATTGTCCCGGAAGTGAGCGACAGGGAGATGAGCATAGTCGCCTTTTTCTGGAATTGCGGGGCATGCAATGTGAGATGGGTCTACAAGAAGAATAAGATCGAGATAGAAGAGGTCCATCCGGATGATGTGGAAGACCTGGACCTGGAATCGCTGGCACCTTATTTTGATGTTCCGAAGACGACGCTGAAGGATCCGAGGAGCGATTTCATCGAATTCGAGGAGCCTCCTGTGGAGGATAGAGGGATGGTTTCAAGGCTGGTCTCCTGGATCAAGGGCCTGTTTGGATGATTTTTGACAAATTCTGAAGAGTCAGAAATCGCCAAGGCTCTTCTGGCTCTTCCTGCCCGATACCTCCTTCCATGTCACCCAGGTCTTCCTGTAGATGGGCAGGGTATGGTCCTTGTCGATGAACTTCCTTGTCTTGGGGTCGCTCATGTAGCCGGAGCCGAAATCCCCGTAGATGTTTCTCAGGGTGTCGATGGACTTGTCCCTTGTCACCTTCGCAAGGATCGAGGCTGCTGATACGACCGGGTAATTCTCGTCAGCCTTGTGCTCGAATACTAGCTCTGGAAGAGTTCCTTCAAGCCTGTTTCTCACATAGTCAGTGAACCTCCTGGTATTTGTGCTCGGGCAGTCTGCTATGACCTTCTCCGGCCCAAACATCTTAATCAGCTCTATCATCTTGTCAGCCTCGAGCCAGTTCAGGTTGGATGAAGGGCTGTTCAGCGCCGCGTCGATCTCCGGAGGATTGATTATGAGGATCTCGTACTTGTCGACGGCAGTGACTATCCTGCCAAAGAGCTCTTCGCGTCTCTTCCTTGTGTAGGCTTTCGAGTCCTTCAGCCCCATCTTTTCAAGCCGCGCCCGGTTCTTCTCGCCCACGATGACTCCGGCAATCACCATCGGCCCTATCACAGGCCCCCTGCCGGCCTCATCGATTCCCAGGATCTTCATGGAAAATCATTTTCATCTCATTTTATTTAAAGGTTATGAGAGATGCTCTGAGCATTTCAGAACTATGATGAGGAGGCATGATAAACTTTTTAAACCAGGATACCAAAGAGAGACTGATGGCAAATCAGAGGCCTAAGCAGAAATTCAACAAGGCATGGGTGATCTCTGTCGATATGGGGTATGGCCATGCAAGGGCTGCATATCCCCTGAAGGATATCGCCTATGACCGGATCATCACAGCCAACAGCGATAAGATAATCCAGGATGATGAAAAGAGGCTGTGGAAGAAGACCCATAAGTTCTATGACTGGGTCTCCAGGATGACCGGGTTTCCTGTCATAGGGAAGACAGTCTTCAGGATGTATGACAAGCTCCAGCACATATCCCCGTATTATCCGTTCAGGGACCTGTCAAAATCGAATTTTGAAGTCGATTACATTGACAGGATCATCAGGAAGGGGCTCTGCAGGAGCGTCTCTGAATTCACAAAAAAGGACAGGCGTCCGTTCATCACCACCTATTTCATCCCTGCATTGGCTGCGGATTACTATGGCAAAGAGGATGTATACTGTGTTGTCACTGACAGCGACATAAGCAGGGTCTGGGTCGCCAGGGACCCGAAAATATCCAGGGTTAGATATCTATCGCCCACACCTCACACGACAAAAAGGCTGATGCAGTACGGGGTGCCCAGGACAAGGATTTTTGACACAGGATTTCCGCTTCCAAAGGAGCTGATCGGCGGAAGGGAGAAAAACATCCTCAAGAAGACAGTTGCGCATAGGCTGGTCAACCTGGATCCTTCCAGGTGCTTCATCGATAAGTACAGCTCTCACATGAAAAGGCACCTGGACCAAGAGTTACCGAAAAGAAGCGATCATCCCCTGACGCTCATGTGCGCTATCGGGGGGGCGGGTGCCCAGACCGAGATTGTCGAGAGGATAATCTGCAGCCTGAAGGATGAGATACTGAAGAAGAGGATAAGGCTGTTTGTAGTGACAGGCACAAGGCTTGAGATTTCGCAGAAGGTCGACAGGATTATCCTTGACTATGGGCTTGAAAAGGAGGCGGGAATCGGGATAAGCCAGATCAACGCACTGAACAAGAGAGCCTATTTTGAAAGGTTCAACGAGGCCCTGAAGACGACGGATATGTTATGGTCAAAGCCGAGCGAGATCAGTTTTTATGCAGCGCTTGGAATCCCCATCATCATTTCACCGCCAGTCGGGGCGCACGAGATCTATAACAAGCAATGGCTGTTGCATCATAACTTCGGGATTGAGCAGGAAAATCCGGATTACATGGCTGAGTGGCTGTTTGACTGGCTCAATGACGGCAGGCTTGCGAATCTCTGCTGGGACGGATATCTCGGGGCGCCGAATCTGGGCACTTATGAGATAGAAAGAGTGGTTCTTGGAAAGTGAATTATCTTGGGAATTGAATATATGCGTCGGCCGGGACTTTCGCGAAAGCTCATTGTCAAGCCTCCTTTTCGAACCCGGATAGGCGGCTGCCTTCGTTCCACGTAGAGTCAAGCTCTTCGCGGATTATGGAAGGCCGCAGTCATAGCCGTTAGACCACCGACGCATCTGCATCAAAGAATTTTTATGCTGTTTATATATATTTTGGTGAGAAATATCTGAATCAGCAGTAATTTATCGTTTCAAATCTCAAATGATTCATCCAAGAGCTGAGCTCACTCCTCAAGTAGTTTCCTGAGATTATCCATGAACCTCTCGAAATCATCCACCTTTATGCATGCTCCGCAGGCATGGTCATGCCCTCCCCCGTAGCCTTCGCAGCCGACAAGCGCCTTCTCGATGAGAGGCGGAAGCACGATGTCGTTCGATCTCAGGCTGCACTTGACCTCCCCGTTCTTCTCCCTGCCGATTATCACGAGCTTGCCAGGGAACCTGTAGAGCATCTCGTTCGCAATGTCGCCGGAGAATGCGTACTTGCTCTCCCTGTATATGAAGAGCGCAATCCCATCCTCAGTCACTTTCTTCTTTGCAGCTCTCAGGAGCTTCTGGTATTCCCTGTCTATCTCCTTGAATCTCTTGAATATGAATTTCCCCCGTGCATCCTCCTGGTCCAGTATCTCTCCGGGCTCCTTCACCCTTGTCAGTGCCTTGACGTATTTCATGGCGTCGCTGCTCGTGCCTTTGAGCACAGCCGAGAAGATCCTTGCAAGCTTGCCGACATCGCTTTCATAGAGCGCGGTCCGGACGTCCTTGATTTTCTTCGGCAGGAGACCGGGATACTTTTTCCTGAACTCGGCAAGCAGGTCCTTGGGCCAGTACATGTCGCTTATGCTCCCGACCACTGCTATCCAGAGGCTCTGCTCCACAGTCTTGTAGGTGAGGTATGATACGCATGGATTGTCCTTTGGCATCGGGTTGAAATACCTGACCCTTTCGACCTCCTGCCTGGGATGGTGGTCGACCCATATGATGGGCCTTTTTGCCGAGTCAACGAACTCCTGCTCGATGCCTGCTATGTCTAGGACGAATATCTTGTCAGGGCTGTAGGTCTCGACCTTGGAGAGGAACTTCATGTCGATTAGCGGCCTGCTCTTGACAACGACTCCGTATCCCTCCTGTATGTAGCTGTAGAATTGCAGAAAGGAGCACAGGCCGTCAGGGTCGTCATGGAAGAAGAAGAGAGGCTTTGTGCAATTGTCGAGCTCTTCCCTTATCTGGCTGTACTGCTTCTTGGTAAGTGCCATCAGATTCTGATTTTTTCATTCATATTTAAAATTATGTAAAATGCATTTATCCGTCAGCAATACCAGGATATGTCTGTGAATCACTTGGACTTTTCAGCCACCTTGCCTATCCAGATAGCAGCAATGACGGCGACCACAGTGATTATCACCGCATACAGCCACGGTCCGCCCGCCGACAGGCTGCAGAGCGCCCCTGCGCCTTCGCTCCCGCACGGCCCGGCAAACAGGGACTTTATCGCATCGTTCCATGCAAGAGCAGCCACAAGGCCGAAAGCAGCCGTTATCAATGCTGCAAGTTTGTCGATGACTTCTGATTTCATAACATCACCCCCTCTGAAAAAAACAATGCCTGGCATGTATATAAATTTATTCAATTCAGAAACATGGCTGATTTATCCGCGACTGCTCCCGGCAGATCATTTCTTTATCCTCTCCCTGAGCTTCCTTATCCTCTCCCTGAGCTGGATGGCCTCCTCGAAATCCAGCCTGTCAGCTGCCTCGGCCATCTCAGCTTCGAGGCCGATTATCATGTTCGGAATCTCCTTCTTCGGCACTGACTTGACATCCTTTATCTCGACGACCTTCTCCTTTATGGGCTTGATTATGGTCTTTGGCGTTATGTTGTGCTTCTTGTTGTGCTCCATCTGCAGGCTTCTTCTCCTGTTGGTCTCTGCGACTGCCTCTTTTATGGATTTCGTGATGTTGTCCGCATAGAGTATCACCTTGGAGTCCGTGTTCCTTGCAGCCCTGCCTATTATCTGTATCAGGCTCCTTGCGTCCCTCAGAAACCCCTCCTTGTCTGCATCGAGTATGCCTATGAACCCTACCTCTGGGATATCAAGCCCCTCTCTCAAGAGGTTTATCCCAACAAGCACGTCGAATTCGCCGAGCCTGAGCTCCCTTATTATCTCGGTCCTCTCAAGAGTGTCTATCTCTGAATGGAGGTATCTTGTCCTGAACCCCTCCTCTGCGAGGAATTCTGTGAGCTCCTCTGCAAGCTTTTTCGTAAGAGTCGTCACGAGCACCCTGTTGCCCTTGCCGATGGTCCTCTTTATCTCCTTTTTGAGGTCATCCACCTGCCCATCAATCTTCCTTATCTCGACCTCGGGGTCGACAAGCCCTGTCGGCCTTATTATCTGCTCCACGACCTGCTTTGACTTGCCAA
Organism: uncultured Methanosarcinales archaeon; assembly: GCA_964469935.1. Classification (GTDB taxonomy): domain Archaea; phylum Nanobdellota; class Nanobdellia; order Woesearchaeales; family DSVV01; genus CAYXZQ01. Next base: position 4,899 of record CAYXZQ010000025.1, on the reverse strand, counting down.
GCTCGTACTCTGCAGGTGTCGCAGAGACGAATATGGTGTTTCTGAAATACTCCTCTGTCTCGAAAAATTTCAGCGGCCTGTTGTCAAGCGCAGAGGGCAGCCGGAACCCGAAGTCGACCAGTGTCTTCTTCCTGGAATAGTCTCCGTTGTACATGCCGTGAAGCTGCGGAATGGTCTGGTGGGACTCGTCGATTATGAATATGAAGTCATCAGGGAAATAGTCAAGCAGGGTGTAGGGCTTCTCCCCAGGCTTCCTTCCGTCGAAGTGCCTGGAATAGTTCTCTATGCCCTTGCAGAACCCTGTCTCCTCTATCATCTCTATGTCATAGAGGGTCCTCTGCTTGAGCCTGTGCTGCTCTATCATGTCAAGCTCAGGCAGGCAGAGCTCGAGCTCCGCCTTGATCTCCTCGATGGCTTTCCTCTTCTCATCCTCTGATATCACGAAATGCCTCGCAGGATATACATAGAAATAGTCGAACGTGTCAACCTGCTTTCCCGATGTCTTCTCAATCTCGTATATCTTCTCGATCTTGTCGCCGAAGAGCTCAATCCTTATGATGTTGTCCTGGTAGCCGGGTATCATGTCGATCGTGTCGCCCTTGACCCTGAATCTTCCCGGCATGAGTTCCATGTCGTTTCTCTCGAACTGGATGTTTATGAGCTTCTGCAGGATGTCGTTTCTCCTCGCCTTCTGCCCCTTCCTGAGCTCGAAGCCCAGGTCATGGAAATTCTCAGGCTTGCCTATGCTGTATATGCATGACACTGATGCCACTATTATCACGTCCTTCCTCGACATGAGCGATGCAGTCGCTGAGAGCCTCATCTGCTCTATCTTCGGGTTGACCTGCGTGTCTTTCTCGATGTACTGGTCCTTCTGGGGTATGTAGGACTCCGGCTGGTAGTAGTCGTAGTATGACACGAAATACTCCACCCTGTTGTCAGGAAAGAATTCCCTGAGCTCGTTGTAGAGCTGGCCTGCAAGGGTCTTGTTATGGGCGAGGACAAGGGTCGGCCTCTGGACCCTGTCTATGACATTGGCTATGGTGAATGTCTTGCCTGAGCCTGTGATACCTAGCAGTGTCTGGAACCTGTTGCCTGCTTTCAGCCCGTTAACAAGCTTCCTGATCGCCTCGGGCTGAGAGCCTCTAGGCTTGAAATCCGACCTGAGCTTGAACATCATGATATTTCGGGAATTAATATTAGGTTATAAAGATTGTCAGGGGATGGCCAGTGAAAGTATGTCCCGTCTATGGGCAGCTATTGGATGTAATCGGTGTTCGCCCTGTCGATGCCGTGTATGAACTCGACATTTGAGTCTCCTGGAGGCTGGTAGCCTGAGCCGGGGAAGGTCAGGTTCGGGAAGAATCTCTCTATGTTTGTCCCTAGCTGGGTTATCTCGTGATTCCTGCCGAAGTAATTGGTGCTTATCTCATTGACCAGCAGCCTTGTCCCTGCCTCGTCATATAAGCCTATTGAATGAATGTACTCATGGAGCATCACGTGGAAGAGGTCGTAGTTGTACAGAGAAGGATTTGTCTGGAGGATCCTCTCAAGCGGCCTCCTGTTTATGATTATCATGTTGGCGTTCAGGGAATAATAGGCTCCTATGAAGCCGCCGCTGTGGGCTCCAAGGTCCGAGAGCCCGACCATGAGGCCTGCCTGGTCCCTGCCGAGAAATTCCTCGACCATGTCTTTCACTATGGTAAATATGTCTGCAATGGTCCGTGCTTCACGAATCCTCTGTTCGTATTCCATGGTATCACCCTGAATTCATGGATAAAATAAGAAAAAAAATTCATTTCTTCCTGAGCCACTCGATCTTCTCGTCGACAGCCTTAGCCTCTGTCTCGAGATCCTTCTTGTAGGCCTCAAGCCTCTCTATCTTCTCCTCTTTTGTGAGGAATCGCCTTGGCATACAGTATTCGTGCATTATGACCACCTCCATATTTTGTATCGGTCATGCGATAGGTAAGCCTTTGTCATATATAAATATATCGTTTATCCGATATAACTCTTCTTTAATACCCCATGACAGGTTGAAACCTGTATACGCAATTAATATATATGCTGCTGCATTACCATAAAAAAAATGAGGTCCGGATGCTGCGACATGAGGGGTTACCTGCGTTTCATAGTCCTTAAGCTAATCAGCAGAAAGAACATGTCAGGCAGCGATATCGCTGCGGAGATAGAGAAGAGGAAGGGCGCAAGGCCGAGCCCGGGCACGATCTACCCTGTCCTGAAGACACTTGGGAAATTCGGACTCATAGAAGAGATAAAGGATTCGGGCAAGGAAAAAAAATACAGGATCACGGCAGAGGGGAAAAAAGAGCTCGACATCGCGACAAAGAAATTCATGGCCATATTCTTCGACATGATAGAGGAAAGAAAACACAGCTGAATTCTGCGTATACCGTGTGCTCAGGAGTACATCAGGACATTGTTTAGCTCATAGAAGAAGCTCTCGTTGTCAAGTGTTATTTCGGCCCTGCTCTCCATCGGGCACCTGCCTGTCCCGTCCCTGTTCATTATGATGTCGGATTTCTTGTCATAGGACACCTTGATTCCCTCTTCCCTGAGAAGCTCGAGCGCGGGGGCGGATATGAGCCCTGTCACGACCTCTGAAATCATCCCGGAGAAGACGACCAACCTTGCAGCGGCGAGTCCCGTGACCTTGTCATGCAGGAGACAGCCGCTGAACTTGTCCTTGCATTCCCTGATGCACTCGACAAGGGGCCTGATGCCTTTCTTGTCTGAGGTGAATACTGCCTGTCTCTCGCTGAAGAGCGCCAGTGTGTACCTGGAAAAATCAGGCTTCAGCATTTTATGAAATCCCTGACCGGTTTGTTAGAGGCATGAACCACGATTGCCCAGACGAAGTTCGAGAGCGCAAGAGCGATGACAAGAGGTGTGATGAAGCCCATCGGAAGTCCTGCAAGGTAATGGTCAGAGAGCACAAGCCATGGCAGCTGCACGACGAATGCGAGCATTCCTGCGATTATTATGTTGTACTTCCTTGCAAAGATGCCTGCGAACAGCCCAAGGATCACGTTGCCGACCACGATGTAGGGGTTGTGCATGAGAAATGCAGAGTACACAGAGCCGAACAGCCCAGAGAGCGCCCCTCCTGCAGGCCCGTATATCATGGCTGCGAAGAATATCGCTATCTGGAAGAAGTGCACCTTGAACCCTGTTGCCGTGCTGAGATTTATCATCCCGAGCAGGTTCGGCAGAGCCAGAAGGATGATGAAAAGCCCCGTAGTCCTGTAGTTCCATTCGATGTCGTTTGAAAAGATGTTTTTGTAATCCATGGTATGCTGGCAATCTCTTATTGTTTAAAAATTTTATTGTGCCTCAGGTATCAGCTGGCAAGCCCAAAACAGCAGCCCGGCTCATCATGACTCCGGGTCTCTTCAATGGAATGAACCCATGCTTGCCTGCAATCATGATTGTCTTCTCAAACCCTTCCTCTGACACCTTGAAATTGGGCTCGACTACGAGCATCTTCCCTCCCGGCTTCAGGATGCTCTTCATCTCCCTGAAGAAATTTTGCACGCTCGGGACCTCGTGCACGACGTAGAATGCCAGGACAAAGTCCACCTTGTCTTTGATGCCGATGCTGTCCTCTCTGACCTTGTGCAGGATTATCCTGCTCTCGATATCCTTTCCAGCGACCTTTTTTTTCAGGATGTCGAGCATGCCCTGCTGGAGGTCGGCTGCAATGACCCTGCCCCTCTCCCCGACCATCCCTGCCATGGGTATGGTGAAGAACCCAGGCCCACATCCGAAATCAAGCGCAGTAATGCCATCTGTGACATACCTTCCAAGCATCCTTTTCGGGTTGTGGACAATCTTTCTGAAACTCCCTTCAAGCTTTCCTGCTCTCCTAATGTCGAATACCCTGTCGTTGCCATGCGGCATCGTGTTTTCACCTCTGTTCATGCAGCCTGCAGTTCAGCTCTTGTACCAGGTCACGTTCTCAAGTTCTTTTTGCAGCCTGAAGTACTCGTCTTCGAAGATGGGGTTCTGCGGGCATAGATTATGCGCCTCCTGGAAATGAAGGAGGGCCAGGCCCAGCTTATGCTCCAGCTCGGAATCGACCCCGAGCCTGAACTCATTCTTGGCTCTCTCGCAGCTTTGGCCCGGAGCATTCCATATCCTGTATGAAATGCCGGCATCTGAACTTGCCATGGGACTTGGATATAATACATAAGAGGCTGCTATGAAAATCGCTGCAGTGATCAGTTTCTTCATGCTTTGCAGGGAAAGATGCTAAATATTAAAAGGTTTCCTGAATGGACATGTCCATACTCCGGGCAGGGGAGAAAAAAAGAAAGAATTTAAATACTGGACCTTATTCTTGCCCTGTTATCAGAACACTTAATCATCAAAAAGGAAATCAAAAATTTTCTGCTTTTGATTATTAATTCTGATTAAAGAATGTGAGGTAAGAAAATGAAAGGTACAGTGAAGTTTTTCAACGAGGGCAAAGGCTTCGGCTTCATAAAGGCAGACGACGGAAAAGAGTACTTCGTGCACATTTCCGGCCTGAATGATGGTGTCTCCTTAAGGGAGAACGACCCCGTGACTTTCGATGTTGTCGAAGGAGACAGGGGCCCGAAGGCTGCGAACGTATCGCTTGATGCCTGAGCCGTGCTTGGGCAATTGTTTATTTCTTTCTTGATTTGTCTTTTTCTGTAAGCTTTCCTGTTGCGACCACTGTGCAGAGCGACGTGAAAGGGACAGCTGCTAGAAGAGCGATGTATGTATATCCTGCCACCGTGTTTATGACTCCCATGGAGATGAACCCGTTCGCCCTCATATCGAAGTTCGAGAAGGAATTCGCGATGAAACTGGACAACAACATAATCATCTTTGACCCCAGCCTGAGGTCCAGGG
>CAYXZQ010000024.1:24977-28416 GCA_964469935.1 uncultured Methanosarcinales archaeon | reverse complement strand
AAGGTTATCTAACCCCTTATCAATCTGTTCAGTATGAATACGTTTATGCATATTGTCTAAGGCAGTATCATCATACTGTTCAATAGAAACATAAAGATATGTAACTCCATTTTCTCTCATTTCTGCGATTTGACTAAAATCTTGGAGCATATCAAATCTTGCGAGCGCACCCATTTCAAATCCTAAATTATGTAATTCGTAAAACATCTTCATATGATTTTCATCATCTTGAATTGTGCTATCGTCAAAAAAAATAGCCTTTACACCCATTGATTGTAACTTTTTTGCTTCTTCTAAGATATGGTCCAAACTTCTTTGTTGATAAGGGAGACCTTCAGAGCAAAAATCGCACCTATTCTTACAACCTCTATGGCTAATCATTGTAACTGTTTCAAGTCTTTCTCCACTAGGATCTACAAAGCAATCAAAATCATACATTGAAGATGCTGGAAGAAGATGTCTTGGAACATGAGGTATTTGATTTAGATCCATAGGATTTGAGAATCTTACATAATGAATATCATCTTTTACTCTAAATGCAATATTCCCTTTACCCATTAATTTTTGGTAGCTTTCTCCAAAAGCTCTTCTCTTAGTTTCTTCTTTTCCAAAAGAGGAAATATCTTTAACTAACTCACGTAAAACATATTCTCCATCTCCACCAACTGCAAAATCAATCAGACTGCCATATTCAGTTTCAAAAGGATCAAGGTAAGGCATTCTTTTTCTGACCCATGGTTCTAGAACTTCATCAAGATGCGGGCCACCATGAATTATTGTAATTTCTGGTTTATGTTTTTTTAATGCTCTTGATAATTTCAAAGCTACGTGCCAAGAATCATATGTAGAACTCAATGCTACGATTGAAGGATTTTCTTTGTTAATAATTCCTAAAAAATCATTTGTAGTTGTTTCTGTAAAGATTCTAGGATGAAAAAGCATTGGAGAATAATCTATATCAAGCTTTCCGCTATCGATATCATCCACTAACGGAGCTATGGCGTGTAGTATACTTCCAGGATAGCAATTAAAAAATCTATCATGCGGATCCATTGTAGGTGCAAATCCAAATAAAACTTTATTTGTTGTCATTATTAAATGGTATTATTAAGTCATTTATAAATCATTCTGAAGATAAATTGAAAAATTTTCAAAAAATAATTTTCTTACCAGTAACACTTGATGTTTTCTTTATCATTGGAATATTTGGTGCAATTTTTTTTGGTATACATTTTTTTTGAAATCAAGATAAAGTGTGGGTTTGTGAACATTGCGGTAAAGAATTTGAAACAGAACAAGAAGTATTAAGACATGAATTTAATTGTAAGAAAAAAATTGATTATCTCATATCTTAAATAAATTCCAACTAATATCCCCCTTCAAATGGAACCATTCAGCTACATTCCCGGCGGGGGCTTTCATAATTTTCTTCGATAATTATAACCAAGATCCCTCGATGGGGCTTCCATGAACAACCTATCCTGATAGTATCGTCAAAATACCGTAAATATTATATACCTCCTGCTCCAGAAAATGTCCAATGGACGGCAAACAATGGGATGAATATGCGCAGGATTATCATGAGTACATAATCTCCCCGTTGGCTGATGACGTGAGGAATCCGCTCTTTTCTGAGCTTGAGAAGCTTGATCCGCAGAACGTGGTAGCCGACCTCGGGACAGGCAGGGGCGAGCTGCTTCCTATTTTGTCGGATAAGTTCAGGGAGGTATATGCAATAGATTTCTCGCAGGGCATGCTCAGGAAGGCAAGGAAGAAATCAGCACCAAATGTGACGCTCATCAAGAAAGACATGCGTAGGCTGACTGAGCTCGACATCAATTTTGACCTTGCAATCTCAGTGAACTCCATTCTTCATCCTAACCCCAAGGTTGTCGATGACATGCTCCAGGAGATATTTTACAGCCTCAATCCGGGCGGAAGGCTCAAGGCGGTCTTCCCTTCGATGGAATCCATCCTGTATTATTTCCAGCTGGTGTACGAACGAGAGCTTGAGAGATTCGATGACGAGAAGAAGGCACTCGCCATGACAAGGAAGAAGGTCGCAAGGAAATGCTACAATATCATAACCTGCACGTACGATGACGGCGACGTGCAGAAATTGTTCTACAAGTTCGAGCTTAAAAGCAGGCTGAAAAAAGCCGGATTCAAGAGCATCAAGGTCAAGAAGGTGTATTATCCATGGGGCGATGCTGTCGGTGATTTTGAGGATTTCTTCGGCAAGCCCAGGATGTGGGACTGGTATGTCTCAGCGAAAAAATGAACCCTCATTTGTGGAACAATTCAACAAAATTCTCAGCAGGGCTTTGACATCTCCCATTTGATTCAAGAAGGACGTCGATATTGAGGTGATGCCCTGCCTGATGCATTAATCTGATTATTTTTTTTTCTTTCTGCCCTTCATCAGCCCGGACGCCTTCTGCTCGAAATCAAGTATCTCTTCCATGGAATCGACATTGACCTCGAACATGAGCTTGTTAAGCTTCCTGTTGATTGTCATCCCGTCCTGAAGATGCTCGGGGATGTTGCTAACTATCCTTTCGAAGCTCTTGCCGTCAAGGGTCAGGAAGAGCATCTTGCCCCGAAGGAATGTCACCTGCACCCCAATGTCTAAGATGTCGCGAAAACCTATGTTCGCATAGACAATGTCCCTGAGCCTGTCCTTGTTGAGAACCACCTTGCTGTCAGAATGGAAGATGACTATGCCGTCATTGACAAGCGATATTATGCCCCTGTTCGCCCTGCCATGAGTCCAGTAAAGCGTCTTATGCTCATCCATGGTGTTCCCATGCATCATCATATATATAAATTTTGTGTCTACCAGAATTCAAAATATTTATAAACAATCGCAATTTTTTGTCTCAGCACGCGGGCCCGTAGTCTAGCGGCTATGACGTCGCCTCGACATGGATGATGCATCAGTAATTCCTTGAGGCATCACCTTCGGTACGGCGGAGGTCACCGGTTCGATATGATGATTTTTGATCGTCACGCAATTCCGGTCGGGCCCATCATTATCCTTCTTATAATGCTTTTTCTTTGTCTTAAACAAAACCAAAAAGTTTATATATTACCCTCATTATAGAAATCAGGTGGGAAATCAGTTTATTGATTGGTAAGCGAGGTGGGTTTTATTATGAAAAAAGCAGAAATGGGTGTCGGCACCCTGATCATATTCATCGTGATGCTGCTTGTCGCAGCAGTCGCGGCTGGGGTACTTCTTCAGACAGCAGGTTCGCTTCAGGAGAAAAGCCTTGCCACAGGACAGCAGGCGAAATCACAGATATCGACGAATGCAGAGACAGTTGAAGTCTCAGCTACAGACGGCCGTGACGGCACGCTCAATGATTTCAGCCAGCTGATGAAGCTGTCGCCCGGGTCGGACCAGATCAAGCTCGACCAGGTGATATTCACGTTCAAC
>CAYXZQ010000024.1:0-24967 GCA_964469935.1 uncultured Methanosarcinales archaeon | reverse complement strand
AGTACTTCTACCCTGAAATACAGGGGAACAAGCGGAATCTGCAGGAACAACAAAACAATCGGATACCACACGAGAATGGCGGAAGTCGTGAGCTCTGACATCAACACGACATCCTGGTACACTTTTGACGAGGATATCGACGATGACGGGATTTACACGGACAGTGTCAGGGTGGCAGCCGACGGTACGGCTCTCGAGTTTAACTTTTCTTCCGCAGCGGCAGACTATAACTACACGATCACTGATATCAGCGATGCGGATTCAGGCATCACTTTCGACGTGCCAGAGGGCTATATCAGCCAGAACAACAAGACATTCGGAAAGATATCCATAAACGGCACGACCAGCACAAATCTAACGATGCTTGCAGGTATGATAACAGTATATCCTTATCTGGAGGGGGATGGATTTTTCACTGTGGAATATCTTCAGGAAGGGACGAATTTCATCGCAGGAAACATCCAGAAAGGGGACCTGATCAAGCTTTGCTATGAGGCTCCGCAGGACATCGGCGAGGATGCGGAGGTCAGGCTGAATTTCATACCGAAGATAGGAACTGCGACGCTCACCGAGTTTGTCACGCCGGATGTGATAAGCACGGAGAGAACGTACCTTTATCCATGATACCAAAAGGAGGTGCATTAAAATACCAAAAACCAGAATAAAATCGCATATACTTGAAAAGATCATAGGTGCGCTGATGGCGATATTCGGCCTTGCTGCAATCTCTATATTTTTCATGTCAGTGAGCATGGGTTACCTTGCCCAGGACATAGCTATGATTGAGCTCCTGCTGATCATAGTCCTTGCGATACTTGCGCAGACTGTGGTCCTCATCCGCATCTACGAGCAGCACGATTGATTTTATTTTTTTTTATGATGATTTTCTGCATAGTCGTATCTGAAAAGGATCCTGCAGGGATGAATATAATGTCCTGCCTGGTGGAGAAATACGGGTTTGCAAGGCAGGGGGGCATATATCAGCATGACGGGATAAAGCTTCTGAGGCTTGAGGAGGACACCCTGTATTCCGACGATATTGACAGGCGGATTGATGCCGACATGTTCATATTCGCGACAAAGCACAGCTCTTCCAGGGGAGTCCATTCCCTCTCGGTCCACGTCCCGGGGAACTGGGGCAGGGCAGAACATGGCGGCAGGGACAAGGAGCTCTGTATCGCTCCTGCATCATATATCAAGGAGGGGCTAAGGACGCTCGACAAGCTTGCAGGCAGCACTGGTTTCGAGATAACTGTCGAGCAGACCCATCACGGGCCCTATCTTGAGAAGCCCTGCTTCTTCATCGAGATCGGCAGCAGCATGGAGCAGTGGCAGGATAAGGCGGCGGGAAACATAATCGCCGAAGCGATTATGAGGATCATCTCTGCCGGGCCGTCATATCCTGCAGCAGTCATGCTCGGGGGCGGACATTACAATGCCTGGGCAAACAGGATACTTCTTGAGACAGATTATGCCGTGGGACACATCTGCTCAAGGCACTCGCTCCAAAGCCTGGATGCGGGGATGCTCCGGCAGGCGCTTGAGAGGACCGCAGAGAAAGTCGAACTTGCAGTCATCGACTGGAAAGGCCTTGGAGAGCACAAGAAGAAAGTCATCAGCCTTCTGCAGGAATCAGGGCTGGGATACGAACGCGCAAGAAATATCGTGAAAGAATCGAAATAGGGCAGATTCAAGTTATTTTTCGGGCTTCTCTTCCTTGTCTTTTTCCTGCCTTTCGCCTTCCTCAGGCTTCTTCTCTTCAGCAGGCAGCATCTCATCGATTAACTGGCTCGGAATCTCAGCCTCGACCATGGCGGCTTTTATATCGGAACGTTCTTTTCCGGCCATCTGCGCTATTATCTCCTTGGCCTTGGCCTCGAACTCCTCCCTTCTCTTCTCCATCTCTTCCTGCAGCTTCTTCTTCTCATCCTCAAGCTCCTTTAGCTCTTCAGCAGAAAGCTCTGTCTTGCCGCTCTGGATCTTTTCCCTGTACTTTTCAATAGCAATATCCTTGGCAGGCTTTCCCTCGACCATGACGCCCATGGAGTTGCATGTGCCGATTATCTCCCTGACCTTGGAGACATTGTCCGTCCCGAGAAGGGAGTCTGATTTCATCTTGGCAATCTTTATTATCTGCTCAATCTTGAGGTCAGCGACCTTGTCTGCAAGCGGGTTTCCCGAACCTTTGGCAATCCCTGCCTCTTTCATTATTAGAGCTGATGCAGGCGGTGTACCTACCTTTATGTCGAAGGCCTTCGTGTCCTTGTCTATTATGACCTTGACCGGCACCTTCATGCCTGAGAATTCCTTGGTCTTCTCGTTTATCTGGCTGACTACATCGGGTATGGGCACTCCCATGGGTCCCAGTGCAGGGCCAAGCGGCGGTGCTGCCGTGGCCTTGCCGCCTTCAATCAATACGTCTATTGTCTCCTTTGCCATGATTGCACCTATGGATTTGACAATCCTTTATAAATATAACGGAAGTCCAGAATAAAAAAGAATCGCAGCGTCAGCTAATCGTCTTCCTCAGGGCCATCGTCAGAATCCCTCCTTATGACCTTGATGGAATCGAACTTGAGCGTTATCGGTATAGGGACTGCTGCCTCGAGAAGCTCGACAATGACCTCCTCTTTCGACTTGTCGATCCTTGTGACCTTGCATTTCTCGCGCTTGAACGGTCCGCTTATTATCTCTGCGATGTCGTTCTTCCTGATGTTCACTTCCCTCTTGACCTGCTCAAGCATGTGCTCTATCTCCTGATAAGCCACTTCATTCTTGAGTATTCCCCTTGCATACGGGACGTTGAAAGCAGCTGCCTCGGCCTCGCTCCTCTTCGATGCCTCGATGAAGATGTAGCTTCGCATGCCGTGGGGCCTTATCACGCTGTAGACCTCTATGCCCTTCTTCGTCACATTGGAAGTGATGAAGTCCATCACCTGGTCCTCCCTGTTTGCAGTCGTCCTCAATGCGAATATGTGGCTGTTTTTTTCTTCTCCTTCTTCCATCCTTACCTCAGAATCTCTCTAAGCATCCTTATTATGAAACCTATTACCCCTATTATCGCCATGCCGAGACCAGAGACCTTGACTATGGTCTTGAATTCCACTCCGTCAGGCTTCTTGGTTATCCTCAGAACCCTCATCCATTCATTCCATGTCTTCCTGATGTTCATCTTAATCTACGAACTCTATCCCCAGGTCGCTCTGGATCTCCTCCTTGGTGCTTGTTGACTTCGTCCTGGTCTTTCCGAATATCTGCGGGGACTTGACCCCTGTTACGATTAGCATCGCCCTTATCGTCTTTGACATGTCTTCTGATATCTGCGCGCCCCATATGACCCTTGCATCCTCGTCCAGCCTGTTCGACACAGTCTCGACGACCTTCCTTGCCTCGTCGAGGGTCATGTCAGAGCCACCGATGACGTTTATGAGCGCGCCGTTGGCGCCGCTTATGTCCGCGTCAAGGAGCGGGTTCTGGATTGCCTTCTCCACTGCCTCTGTCGCCCGGTTGTCCGTGTCTGACTCGCCCACGCCTATGAGGGCAACGCCGCCTTTTCCCATGACAGCCCGGATGTCTGCAAAATCGAGATTGACGAGCCCTGCCTTCGTGACAAGCTCGGCTATGCCCTTCACAGCATTCGTGAGTATCTCGTCAGCCACCTTGAATGCCGTGTGCATGGGAAGGTCTGGCGCCAGCTCAAGGAGCTTGTCATTCGGGATGACAATCAAAGTGTCTACGATGCTCTCGAGCTTCTCGAGCCCGACGATCGCGTTTTCATACCTTCTCTGGCCTTCCATGGTGAATGGTATTGTGACAATGGCAACCGTCAGGGCCCCTACCTTCTTGGCGACCTCTGCTATAATCGGCGCGCTTCCAGTGCCGGTTCCTCCGCCGAGGCCGCATGTGATGAATACCATGTCAGCGCCGAGCAGGGACTCCTTTATCTCATGCTCGCTCTCACGTGCGGATTCTTCCCCTATCTTCGGGATGGAGCCCGCTCCTAGGCCGTGGGTCATGTCCCTTCCAATGAGAATCTTCTTGTCAGCAGTCGTATACAGCAGGTCCTGGGCATCCGTGTTCAGTGCTATAACTTCCGCTCCTGCGACACCGACTTCGGATATCCTGTTCACGGTGTTGTTACCTGCTCCTCCGCATCCGATGACCTTGATTGTCGCCTTCTGCTTTGAGAGTATCTCCTCAAGTTCGTTGTCCAGGGCGTGCTTGCTCGCCTGGGCTGTTATCTCCGGAGGCTCTTCCGGTATGTCCATCCTTTTTTGTGGCTTCTCTTCCATCTTCGGTTCCTGTCTGACCTCTTCTGTGACGGTCTTCTGGGGTTCCTCTCTCCTCTCGATCCTGTCTATATCCTCGTAGCTCGGCTCCTCTGACCTGAACACGTTCTCTGAATCTTCCTCAGAGTCTGAAGATTCATCATTCGTCTTGATAAACTCATCCATTTTTTTACCCACCCTTGCATGAAACGATTAATCATTCAAGGTCATTACTTATATTTAAATCTGTCGGAATTTTTTGTTATGCCTGGCTCGTAACTGATTTCTCGAATGAGATCTTCTTGACAGCGGGTATCGCCTTCTTGATCTTCTCTTCGAGAGCCGCCTTCACGTCATCCGGGAATTCCACAGACGACCTGACTGTCAGGACTCCTTCCTTGAGCTCGGCATCCGTATTCTTCTCGCCGAACATCAGCGAGAGGAAGCTTTTTGCCTTCTTCTCATCGTCTGTCACGAGTGAGCCTATCTTCACCTTATAGACTATGTCTTTTGATGCCAGTGGGTGGTTGAAATCAATGAGGGTCCTCCCGCCAGTCACGGTCTTCACGGTGCCTACCATGTCGTCGACTGTGACCTGCATGCCTGGGACCGGGCTTATGTTCTGCTTCCTGAACTTGGAAGTGCTCACCAGGTGGAAGTTCTTTGCGTCCTTCCTGCCGAAGGCATCCTCTGGCCTGACCTCTATTGTGTATTCCCTGCCCACTTCCTTTCCTGCAAGCTGGTCGTCAAGCCCCTTTATGACCTGCCCCTCCCCGACGCATATTACCAGAGGCCCGTACCTCATGTCAGGGTTATGGAGGTCGTTGTCCCTTGCGGTCTTCTCATCAGTGGTGTCGAAGATGACGTCGTCATCCTTGGTCGAGCCCGTGTATTCTAGTTCTATGAAATCAAGCTTTTTTATCACGTGTTTTTTTTCTGCCAATCTCATCCACCAATCTCTACTTCCCGATATGACCTAAGAAGCAGCCTGTGCTTCGGAATCCTCTCTTGTTTTTAAAGCTTCTGTTTTTATGAACTCCTCTATCCTGTCAACGACCTCTTCTATGCCTATATGCGATGAGTCGAGCACCAGGTCGTAATTTTTCTTGTCTGCATAGTCGAAATCATAGTATCTAATCCACCTGTCCCTGTTGAGCCTCTCCCTCCTCTGCATGTTCTCCCTGACGGAATCGAGGTCGTCATAGGTCTCCTCAGCCCTCTTGTGGGCAAGCCTCCTCTTCGCGCGGACATCGACGTCGGCATCGATGAATATCCTGAGGGCGTCCGGGATGAACTTCGCGCCCAGCCACGAGTCGATGACAAAGCCGTCCTCTTCTGCGCCGATCCTCTCCTGCCTCTCGTCGACCATCCTGTCGAGACTGTCGTCCCTGCTCTCGAGCCTGCCGAGCTCCACGATGTCGAGGTTCTTCTCTTTTGCTATCTCCCTCTGGAGGTCTCCCATGGAGTAATGCCTCATACCGAGCCGTTTTGCAAGCAGCTTCCCGACCGAGCTCTTGCCTGATGCCGGGCTGCCTGATATCACTATCTTCATGATTTTTCAGAATCACATCTCATATTTTAATCTTTTTGTTGGGCCATGGCCCTTTTCAGCTGGGTCAAATCCTAAATTATAAATACGACCGGCGATACCCTGCCTCCCATGGTTGAGCTTGAGGACATAGGGAAACTGAGAAGGAGCCTCGGCCTTACCCAGAAGGAGCTTGCAAAAAAGGCCGATGTCTCGCAGTCCCTCATCGCAAAGATCGAGGCGCGCAAGATCGACCCTTCTTTCTCCAAAGCGAAGCAGATAATAGACATCCTGGAAAGCCTGGGAAACGACAGGGTAAAGGCAGGGGACGTGATGAACAAGAACACTATATCGGTCAGGCCGGACGATAGCATAAAGAAGGCCATAGACAAGATGAAAAGGTACGACATATCCCAGATGCCCGTCGTCGAGGAACGGAAGGCCGCAGGGATGGTATCCGAGGCGATAATCCTCGAAGCCCTGGTCCATGAGACAGGACAGGAGGCAAGGGTCAGGGACATCATGAAGGACTGCCCGCCGATAATCACCAGGGAGGCATCACTGAACCTCGTGACGAACCTGCTCAGGGAATACCCGATTGTCCTTGTCAGCGAGAAAGGGAGGCTCAAAGGGCACATCACGAAATCAGACCTGATCACAAAGGCCTTCAGGTAATTCAGCCCTTCATCTTCGGCAGGACCCAGTAGGCGACGATTGCGCTGATGATTACGACGCCCCAGAATACCCATATATTGTTCCTTCCGAATGCCAGGAGGACAAGGTTTGCGATGAGAATGACGGCAAGGAATATCGAGAGCAGCATCTTCTTCATGCATTTTGAGGAATCTTCTGCCTTATTAATATGTTCCGATGCAGCCTGGGGTTTTCGATGATGAAGGACCCTGACACTACAGAAGAGGTGCAGACGGCTCATGCGATCATGCATATGTTCCGGTACAGCTACAGGGACAGGTGGGTCCCTCAAAAATCAATCAACCAGAAGGACCGGCTCTGGACAAAGGTCTTCAACGACCTTGTTAAAAAAGGCCTCATCGAGAGGAAGAGGACACTTAGCGGCTACAGCTACAGGTGGGCAGGAAGGTTTCCCTGACGATTTCTTATCATGCAGGAGTTACAACCAAAAGATTTATTAAAATGTATTCTCAACCGGATTCTCATGAGCGATAGAGTGATGCTGAAGATAGAGGACCGGATTCTTGTTTACCTGGAGGACAGGACCAGGATTGACAAGAGCCTGGTCAAACTTGCAGAGAGCACGGATTTCATGCAGGCTGCATCTTGCTATGTGGAGGAGGATGCCATCATGTGCAACAGCCTCCTGGTTTTTGAAAAATTCTTTGCATATGGCACAAAGACCAGCTCTGGCGAAGCAGTATATACGATCAGGCCGTATCATCAGGGCCAGTTCTATAATTTGATCGATTACAACCTGTCTCTTTTGGGCCAGCCGTTAAGGATATGGAACCTGATGAGGGAGGAGGATTTTAACGAAAGGCTAAAGAAAAGGACCAATCCCGAGAAGTACTGGATCGAATATGACAGCAGAAGCGGCCTGCTCTCTGAAAGGCTGAATGTCAAATGCCCGATAAGCGAACTGCTCACCAATCAGGCCGAGATAAAAGAGCTTTATGTCGCAGAGAAAAAGGAGAGATTCATAGAGGTGAGGGAGCACGTGGTGGAAGGGCCGAGGATATCAGAGGGCGACGGAGGCCTTAACTACGATTATATGATAAGGCCCGGCAATGTACAGAAGTACCAGCATGACCTTGACGACCTTGTCCAGAACCTGACCCTGCAGGGGTTGATGATAACAGGCCTCCCTCTCATATACTGCGAGCATGCGAACGGAAAAGGGAGCTCATGCCTGCAGAGGATCATCATCCAGGGGCTGGTCGACAGGCTTGATTCAGTGGACGGCGAAGACATAAGTTTTATTCATGCCTAGAACATCTTGCCGATGATATCGGCAGTGTAGAGTATCATGGCATAGGACTGCTGCGCCGAGGGGTAGAAGCTCTCCCTCTTCACGTGCACAGAGCTTATCCTTACCTGGTTGATAAGATGAATCTGCTGCGTAAGCCCGGGGTCGAATCTCACGTCCTTCTCTGAAAGCTTCGCGATAAGCTTGCCCAGGCCTATCCCTGGGTTCTTCTCCAGGATGTCCTTTCCTGTCGCTTCATAATATTTCCTGTGCAGGCATGTCTCAAGCACCCTGCCGCAGAGGATTGCGGATGCCCTGAAGCAGCCTGAATTGTAGGCCTTCTCAAGCTCCCTCAGGTCGGATGAGACATCCGGCCTTATCTCGGCAGGGATGTTTTTGGGAATGGCGATTGAAAGCCCGCCCGGCCTGGGCTTTTCCCTGAGGGAACGCGCAAGGGCGCTCAGCTGTTTTAGCACTGCAGGGTCAGAGGCGAGATCCCTGTCGACAAGGGCCAGTATCCCGAGTATCGCTTCCTTGTTCGCCGTGTCATCCCTGTAGAGGGCTGCAAGGCCGAAAGCCTGGTCCCTTATCCGCCGGACAGACGACTCGATATCTTTTTTGTAGAGACCGCTCCTCTGCACAGAGAAATCATAGGGCCTTTTTCTGGCATCATCTTCCTGCTTCGGCCGGTTCCTTATGAGCTGGCTGAGATTCTCCAGCTCGTCAATGAATTTTTTTTTCATCATGGTAAAAAAGAAAAAGCCTGATTCTAAAACCACACCCCCCGGTTACCCTAATACAGCTTTCCTTTTCATCATATAAAAACCTTTGCATTTCTGGTATACGAAAAGATATACTGTAGAGGTGATGTGTGATAAAAAATGTTATAGCCTGGGTGAATCACGGGTTTTTGCTCTGCCCGGGGCTCGCATGCTGGTACCTGGATACTGGAAATACATTTGTGTTTATCATCATGGTCAGCTCACTACGCCGATTTCTCTACGAAATCATTCATGGAAATCGGTTCCAGTCTGGGTCCTAAACGTCCCTGCTAAATTCGCAGAATGCGAATTTAAGTTTGCTAAAGCAAACTTGGGCTCCGTTCGCAATATTGACCCAGATGATGATAAACACACCAACCGTGCAATGAGTTATTTTTATGAGTAAGATATTTAAATGAGTTCAGATTCTTCCATCACAGATTTTCAAGATTCAAGGCAATTCTGGAATGGAGGTGTGAGACATGAATATCAAACCGATAGGAGAGCGAGTCTTGATAAGCCCGGTCAAGACAGGCGAGAAGACAAAGGGCGGGATATATATCCCTGAGACTGCAAAAGAGGAGAAGAAGGAAGGGATTGTCGTCGCGACAGGAACGCTCAAGGACGGCAAGGCCATGCCGCTGAAGAAGGGGGACAGGATAATCTACGGCGGATACAGCTCGGACGAGTTCGAGATTGACGATGAGAAATACATCTTTGTCGAATACAAGGATGTACTGGCAAAGATGGAGTGAGGTGTTATTTATGGCAAAGAAAATCATGTTTGAGGAGAATGCGAGAAAGGCGCTGCAGGCAGGGGTCAACAAGGTGGCTGACACTGTCAAGGTGACCCTGGGGCCGAAAGGGAGGAATGTGGTCCTCGACAAGTCCACAAACCCGACGATAACCAATGACGGCGTGACCATAGCGAAGGAGATCGAGCTCCACGACAGGTTCGAGAACATGGGGGCGAAGCTCATTATCGAGGTCGCATCGAAGACCCAGGACTCTGCAGGGGACGGGACCACCACGGCGATAATCCTTGCCCAGTCCATGATATCCGAAGGGCTCAAGAACATCACGTCAGGAGCCAATCCCATCGAGGTAAAGAAAGGCATCGAGGCTGCAACAGCAGAGGTCGTGAAGTACCTGAAGAAGCAGTCTGTCGACGTCAAGGACAAGATAAGGGAGGTCGCGACAATCTCAGCGAACAACGACGAGGAGATAGGGAAGCTCATAGCAGACGCGATGAAGAAGGTCGGAAACGACGGCGTGATAACTGTCGAGGAGGCAAAGAGCATAGAGACCAGCCTCGAGGTCGTCGAGGGCATGCAGTTCGAGAGAGGATTCATATCACCGTACATGGCCACTGACCAGGAGAAGATGGTGACTGAATTCGACGAACCCTACATCCTGATAGCTGACAAGAAGATAAGCAGCATGAAGCAGATTGTACCAGTGCTTGAGAAGGTGGCGTCGGAAGGGAAGCCTCTCCTCATAATTGCCGATGACGTCGAGGGCGAGGCCCAGGCAGCGCTCATCCTGAACATAATCAGGGGCTCTATCAAGGTTTGTGCAGTGAAATCACCGGGTTTCGGCGACGACCAGAAGAGGATGCTCGACGACATCGCAGTGCTCACCGGCGGAATGGTGATAAGCGAGGACAAGGGCATGAAGCTCGAGGAGATAAAGGATGAGATGCTCGGAAGGGCCAGGAAGGTCCGTGTGGACAACGAGAACACGATAATAGTAGAAGGCAGGGGCGAGAAGAAGGCAATCGACAGGAGAAAGAGCCTGCTTGAGGCTCAGATAAAGGATGCTGATTCCGACTATGAGAAGACCGACCTCAAGAAGAGGCTTGCAAGGCTCGGCGGCGGGGTCGCTGTCATCAATGTCGGCGCTGCGACAGAGACAGAGATGAAGGAGAAGAAGATGCGCATAGACGACGCGCTCCACGCGACAAAGGCAGCTGTCGAGGAAGGCATTGTCACAGGCGGGGGCGTGACCCTCTACAGGGCAAAGTCAGTCCTGGATGCCTTGAAGCTCGAGAATGACCAGCAGACAGGGCTGCATATTGTCCAGAGGGCGCTCGAGGAGCCTATCAGGCAGATAGCCAAGAACTCAGGAAGGGAGAGCGCAGAGATTGTATCCGAGATCAAGAAGGGGAAGGAATCCAAGTACGGCTACAATGCCAAGAAGGACATCTTTGAGGACCTATTTGCAGCAGGAGTCATAGACCCGGCAAAGGTAGTGCGATCGGCTCTCCAGAACGCATCATCCATCTCGGCTCTCATGCTTACGACCGAGGCGCTCGTGACAGAGTTCGATGCTGAGAAGGACGAGAAGCCTGCCACGATAATAATCTGATTCAGTCCGGGCTTTTGATTTTTTTTCTCTGATTATTTTTTTTCTCTCATTCTTTCTATACATTCAAATACAGAAATCTATATAAATGATTGATTACAGTAAACCTGTCAGCGACGGTGGTGGATAGAAATCATATTCTGGGAGCAATTATTTTCATCTAATATAGAAAAATATATATATGATTACTACCTTATAATATATTATCATATAAAGTAAGACCAATTTACTGATTACTGTATCGACAGGATGCAGCGATTACATCGTGGGAATGGGTTTGTCAATGCCCAAAATGGGCGTGATGATGCAATGAAGCGTAATGTAGGGTTTGTCAGCACAAGGTTCGCAGGGACGGACGGCGTAACTCTGGAGAGCAGCAAGTGGGCCGAGGTCCTAAGGCAGAAGGGACATGAATGCTATTGGTTCGCAGGAGAGCTTGACAGGAACCCCGGGAAGAGCCGCCTGGTGCAAAAAGCCCATTTCAATGATCCTGTCAATGCCTGGATAAACGAGCAGGCCTTCGGCAGGGAGGGAAGGCTTCCTTCTTCAGCCCAGAAGACAGTAAGCAGGTACAAGGACTTTCTCAAGGAAGAGCTGTATTCCTTCATCAACCAATACAGCATAGACATGCTTATCGCCCAGAACTGCCTCACAATACCTATACAGATACCGCTGGGACTTGCATTGACTGAAGTGATAGGAGAGACAGGGATGGAGACCATCGCCCACCATCATGATTTCTACTGGGAGAGGGAGCGGTTCCTAAAAAACACTGTCCAGGGTTATCTCGAATGGGCATTTCCGCCCGACCTGCCAAACATCAGGCATGTCGTAATAAACTCTGATGCGAGGGATGAACTCTATTCAAGGAAGTCCATAGATTCCATAATAGTCCCGAATGTCCTTGATTTCGACCATCCGCCAGATGTCGATGAACGAAAGGCCGGTGATTTCCTTCAGGAGCTCGGGCTTGACGAAAACGACAGGGTCTTCCTGCAGCCGACAAGGGTCGTCGAGAGGAAAGGCATAGAGTATGCAATCGACCTTATAAGGGGTCTTGGCGATCCCCATGCTGTCCTTGTCATATCCCATAAGGCAGGCGACGAAGGCTTCTCCTACAAGGACAGGATAGCAAAATACGCAAGGATGAGGGGGGTCAGGCTCAAGTTCTACGAAGGAGACATAGCCGACCCGATCTATTCGGACGGGGATTATCTGAGAAAGGAAGGGTTCAACCTCTGGGACATTTATCCGGGCGCCGAGTTCGTCACCTTCCCGAGCGTCTATGAGGGATTCGGGAACGCATTTTTGGAAGCGATATATTTCAAAAAGCCCGTGCTTGTCAACAGGTACAAGGTGTTCAGGAAGGATATCGAGCCAAAGGGTTTCAATGTCATAAAAATCGAGAACAGCCTGACACCGAACACAGTCGAGCAGGTCAGGGCCGCAACAGGTTCAAGGGAGATGAAGGATGACATTGCAGGCAAAAATTACGAGGTCGCAAAAAATAATTATTCATACAGGGTCCTTCATGATGCTTTTGATCGGCTGATGCAGTAGGGCTATCATACCTTCTTCTTCTCGGCCTTCTCAGAAATGATTGCCGAATTCCCGCTCTTGTCCTCGATTATTATCTTGAGCTTGTCCTGGCCCCACATGACTTTCTGGAGCTTCCTAAGCATATTCTTTGCCTTCTTCTGCTCGTCCTTATCCTCTGCACTGTCCCTGGCCTGTTCGATTATCCTTACGAAGCGCCTGAGAAGCCCCTCGATGTTGGTCACGAATCCCTGTGCTGCCTCTCCCGGCTCCATGGTTATCATGTGCGGGATCTTGACCGTCGCCTCGGCTGACTTGACAACCCTTATGCCCATGTCCTCTTCGGAATCTACCTCGACAGTGTACCTTGCTCCTTCGTGATTCTCAGCGCACTCGACATCAGCCTTGTGGTATTTGCAGTTGGAGCATGTCATCGAGAAGAGGTAGACCTTGCCGAAATATGGTATGTCCTTCTCCATCTCTGTCAGGGTAAGGTTCTTTGTCTTGCACATCGGACAGACCTGCCCTGGCAGGCTGTCTATCTTGTCTTCAGCCATGATCTTCCAGTCATTTAGAAGGTATATATACTTTTCTATTCTGCAGCCTACCATAGCTCAAGACCATTGAATTAAAAATATCAGAAAAAGAAACCTATTCGACTGTCTTTGTCTGCTTTGACCTGTATATCTCTGCAAAGGAAGGCACGGCAACTATGTAGTCATCTCCGAATCCTGCTATGTCACCGTCGATTACGTCTGTAGTCTTCTTGAGCTTGTTAATCGCCCTCTTGAGCTCAACCAGGTCCTTGTCCTTGAGGGATTTTATGTTGACAAGGCAGATGGTGTAGCCTTCCCTTAGGCTGTCCAGGATGGGTTTGACATCAGAGAAGTCCTCGATGACGAAAGGCCTTACGATAATCTTGCTCTTTGCATCGCCTGAGGATACCGTGTCAAGCTCCACGTATTCCTCTTCCGCGTCCTCGTGCTCAAGATCTTCTTTGGAGAATGTCTTGCGAATGGAGTCCATAAGTTTTTTCATTTGTTTACCCTCCTTGAATAATAATAACTAAACTGTCATGGTTATATATAAATTTTTTGTTTTTTACAGGAGAACCGAACTTTTGCCCATCCCGGAAGCCTCCTGTCCAGGGAAAGATTATTTAATAAAAAGACAGCAACCCCTTACGGGGCTTTTTGATATGCCTATTTCTGACCGTAGTAGAAGAACTTGTCGATGGCCACGTCCTCAGAGCTGAAGCCGCCGGAGCGAGGGCTTTGGGGAGCCTGCCTCTGGACATTTTCCTGGGATGCCTGCTTTGGTGGTGCAGCCGGCTTCTCTTCAACTTCCGGTATCTGGGCCAGCGGGACATCGTCCTTGACCTCGACAGCGGGCTCTGCAGTCTTTTTTGCCTCGGCCATCTGCCGGAGCTCCTTAATCATCTCATCCTGGGCGCTCAGCTTTTCAGACATCCTGTTGATCTCTGTAGAGAACTGGTCTGCAAATGACTGAAGGATGTTCTTTATCTGCTCCTCGTCAAACGTCTGCTTCAGAGGCTCGGATTGTTCCAGGTTCTCCTGGGCCTCATCCTTCTTTATCGAAACTTTCTGGTCAGGCTCGACCAATACTTTCGAGAACTGGGTCTCATCGTCGGTCCCGACCATGTCTCCTGCAAGGCTTGCGGCGTCTTCCCGGGTGGCAGCAAGGCCATGCTGCTTCAGAGTGTCAGCGAGGACATTCATCTTTTTCAGTTTGTCAACATTCATATTATCACCATATTAGTATATTTTTTTGTATATTAAGCTAAACAAACTTATATTTAAACCTTTCGATTTCATCTAGGATACCGATGATTAAAAGAATTCAGAGACCTGCAAAGCTATCTGCACTCAGCTGGAACAGCCTCTTGCCTTCAGAGACGTTTTCAGAATGAAGCACCTCACCGACAAATATTACATGGTCGCCTGCCTCGAGCTCCTCGACGACCCTGCACTCGAGCCTTGCCGACGCCTCCTTAATCCCGGGGCAGTCCAAAGACGTCCCCTCCTCCCTGGTCAGGCCCGCTTCCTTGAACTTGTCGATATGCTCGCCCGAGCGAGTCCCGCAGAGCATGGCTGCATCCTTGAGAGAGGGTGATATGAAATTGACGATGAAGACCTTCGACTTTTCGATGAGCTTTCTTGAGAATCTTGTCTTGCCGACAGAGATTGCGTAGAGCATGGGCGAAAATGAGACGCACATGTGCCAGTTCATCGTGATTATGTTGTCCTTGACAATGTCAAGGCCGAGAACCCTGGCTCTTCCTTTGCTTGTAACTAGCACTGTCTGGACAGGCTTTGATAGCTCATGCATTCTGGTACCTGTATCTCTTCTCGCTTATGAGCAGGACTGAGATCGTGAATATGATGATGAACACCACGACATGTAGGTAATGGAGGTTGATAAGCATTATGTTGAATGGCTCGGCGAGCAGGAGGACCGTCGAGGAATAGATACCGCACAGCAGTATCTGCCTGAACCTGATCTTGAATTTGAGCGCCTTTATGATGATGAATGCAATAATGCTCAGCAGGTAGATGATGACAAGGGTCTTGAGGAGCATGTAGAGAAGGTAAACTATGAGCAGTCCCGGAAACATCAGGACAAGGATGAGGTAGATGAAATCTCCCAGACCTTTTGGATTGCTGCCGAGATTGGCGAAGTCCGTGCTGACAGGCTTGTTGCTGAATATGCAAAGAGGCCTGATAAGCAGGCATGCCAGGGGCTTTCTCTGGACCTCGCTGCTTGTTATCAGGATGTTCTGGTCTGTATAGTTCATGTCGTTTGCAATGACGATGTTCTGCCTTCCGAATACTATCGGCTCGCTGAAGCTGCAGCTGACCTTGAGAGTGTCAAGCTTGGAGAGCTCCTTGTCCAGGGTCGAATGAAGGGAGGAGAGATTCAGGCCGATGAACACAGCTAGTATTGCCGACGAGACAAGGATGACGCCGAGGAAATATTTCACAGAGGATGCCATGGGCCTTGCAGAGAGGTCATGATACTTTTCAGGATTGAATGACTTGAGCATGGTCTTGAGAAAGAAGAAAAGCCTGTCTTCAGGAGGCTTGTCGAAAATTTTCTTGGCCATTGCATCATGGCATCGTTACTGGTTTTTATATTTTGCTATGAAGATGACGTCCTTTTCCTGCACTATTCTCTTCTCGACGGAAAAATTCCTGCCTATGACATTCTCCAAGAATCTTCTCTTATCCGACCTCTTGAGGAATGAAAGGGCGAATCTTCCCCTGCAGACCCTCTTCATCTCCCTGGCTGCGGCTTCTGGGTCGGAGAAATTCTGCATCGCTGTCACCGAGACGACGATGTCAAAGGCGAGGTCCCTGAACGGAAGCCTCTCGGCGTATCCCTGGACAACCGGGATATGGGCTTTCTTGAGGAGCATGATGCTCGGGTCGATCCCTACCACCCTGCAGCCGAAATCCCCGAAATAAGGTCCGCAGCCGATGTCGAGGAGAAGGTCAGTGTCCCTTATCCACATGTTTTCCTTAATTGTCGAGATCTTTTTCTGCTGCTCTTCTTTGTGCAGCTCCTCGTAGCCTTCAGACATGTCGTCGTAGTATGTCATGATGCAGTCTCCCCATTTTTCGTAAGGACCGTGTACAGAATCCTACATCTTCCTGACAGCATGCTCGATGCTCTTCAGGTGCTCGTCTGCGAACTTCTCATCCTGGATGACTACTTGAAGGGCCCTCTCGATATGGTCCAGCCTCATCACCATCTGCTTCTCAAGGTTGTCCATCTTGGCATGGATGTCTTCGGGCACAGGCCTGCCAGAGGCCCTTTTTTTCTCAAATTCCAGCAGCACTTTCCTGAACCTGGCCAGGAACCTCTCAAGCTTCTCCTCGCTCAGCCCGCTCATGTTAACAGCTTCATAATCCTTTTCCTTGATCTCTCTAATGAGCTGGCTGTCAAGATGTCCTGATTCCTTCAGGCCTGTAATCCTCTTCAAAAAATCCATTTCAATACCTCGAACGTCAAACAATGATTTATTCAATATTATTTAAATATTTTGACGGGATTAGGGCAAAATGAAGTCACCTTCCGAAGATTTATATACATCCAGGCATTCGCATATCGTTCATGGAAAACAAGGTCAAGCATCTGCTATCAGCCTACACAGGGCATGCAGCCATAGAGCTAACGTCAAGGGGCAACACTGCAATCTTTGCAGCCCTGTACGTCGCAAGGAAGCTGAGGCTCAAAAAAAAGACAGTGCTTATCCCTGACCAGGGCGGGTGGCTGTCATACAGGAAATACCCCAAGATGCTGGAGATGAAAATCATTGAGCTCAAGACCGACCTGGGCGTAATCGATCCTGGAGAGCTGAAAAAAGCCCTGGACACCCACGACGTCAACTGCGTCCTGTACCAGAACCCTGCCGGGTATTTTGCCGAGCAGGACATGAAGGGCATATACGACGCCTGCAGGGGCAGGTGCGCAGTCATCCTTGATGTCTCCGGCTCGCTTGGATACCCGAAGATGTGTGACGGAAATTACGCTGATGTCATGGTGGGGAGCTTCGGCCATGCAAAGCCCGTCGACGTCGGCTACGGGGGTTTTGTCTCGATAAAGGAGGATAGGAACCACGAGCTTGCAGGGGAGATATTCAACACCACTGCTTTTGACGATGAATATCTTGAGCCGCTCTACAATGAGCTGAAGGGAGTCGGGCAGAAGATGGACCGCCTTTTCAGGGAATCAGGGAAGATCAAGGATGAGCTGAAAGGATTCGAAATCGCCCACAGGGACAGGAAGGGAATAAATGTCATAGTCATGTACGATACTGAAAAAGTGAAGCAGGAGATAATCGCGTACTGCGAAAAAAATAAATATCAATACACGCAGTGCCCAAGATACATACGCGTCATGAGGGATGCGATATCGATTGAAGTCAAGCGGATGAGGTGAGTGATTTATGGTGAGAGTTCCACAGTCAATGGAAGAAGTGATATACTTCACGAACAGGACCCTTGAGGGCAATGGAAAAGTGATGGCCTGGGTCTACAAGAAAGACTGCCCTGAGTGCGGGAAGGCCAAGATGGGAAAACCTGTCGAGGGCGGCAAGGTCAAGATAAGGGCAAAGGAATATGTCTGCCCAGAGTGCGGGCATTCTGAGGAGAAGAAAGAGCACGAGGAGAGCCTTACTGTCGATGTCAAGTACACCTGCCCGCAATGCGGGGAGTCGGGCGAGACCACGACAGAATACAAGAGGAAGAGCTTCAACGGCGTGCCTTCCTATGTCTTTGCCTGCGAGACCTGCGGGAAGAAGATAGCTATAACAAAGAAGATGAAGAAGGGGAAGAAATAGGGATTTTCAATAACCTAAGAGATGACTTTTGTAATTCAATCTGTAATACATCTTTCCGAATGATGTCCCTGTCTTTTCCATTCTTATCGTGACAGTCTCCCTCATGAATCCCTCAATAGAAGCATCCCTCGGATCAAGCATGAAATCATAGCTGATACCTTTGTCGAGCTTCTCAAACAGCCACTGGGCAAGGAGCTTTTCCCTGAAAGTATCGACAGGGATGCCGATGCCGATCAATTGCTGTTTCATCTTTTCTTCAGTGTACCAGCCGCCCATGCTTTTCGCCAGGTCTATCAGCTTGTCCCTGTACCTTTCTTCATACTTTACCGAGTCTTTTAGCAGTCCAATCAGCATTTTGCCATCAGGGAATGGTGACTATTTTAAAAACGTTATGATTCCGGCAATCGGAATCTATTTAAAATCAAGGAAATTAACAATGGAATATGACAAAGAAAATACTCGTGACATCCGCCCTTCTCTATGCCAACGGCCCGCTGCACGTCGGCCACCTCATAGAATACATCCAGACAGACATATACGTGAGATACCTGAGGCTTCGGGGCAGGGACGTCCTTTTCTGCTGCGCAGACGACACTCACGGGGCGCCTATTCAGATAAACGCAGAGAAGCTCAACATGACCCCTGAGCAGCTTATAAAGAAATTCTACATTGAGCACAAGAGGGATTTCGACTCATTCAAAATAAGCTTCGACAACTACTATACCACCCATAGCGACGAGAACAGGGCCTACTCAGACCTGTTCTTCGAGCGTGCGAACAAGAAGGGGTTCATATTCAAGAAAGAGGTCACGCAGCTGTGGTGCAATTCCTGCAAGAGGTTCCTCCCTGACAGGTATGTAAAGGGCGAGTGCCCGAAATGCGGCGCCAAGGACCAGTACGGCGATGTCTGCGAGGTCTGCGGCACAACGTACAAGACGACTGAGCTGAAAAACCCGAGATGCACCATATGCGGAGGCAGCCCTGTCAAGAAGAAATCCGAGCATTATTTCTTCAGGCTGAGCGCATTCTCAGAAAAGCTCGATTCGTGGCTCACGAAGAACAGGACACTGCAGAAGGAGATAGTGAACTCTGTGAGGCAGTGGATAAAGGAGGGGCTTTCCGACTGGGACATATCAAGGGACGGGCCCTATTTCGGCTTTCCCATCCCTGGTGAGAAGAACCTGTACTACTATGTCTGGTGGGATGCGCCCATAGGCTATCTCGCCTCTGCCGAGAATCTCCTCAAGAAAAAGAACCAGCGTGCAGAGGACTACTGGAACGATTCAGACGTGATACATTTCATCGGCAAGGACATCATTTATTTCCATTTCCTGTTCTGGCCTGCAGTGCTCATGGCATGCGGCATGGAGCTTCCGAAGAACATCGCTGTCCACGGGTTTTTGACTGTTGACGGGGAGAAGATGAGCAAGAGCAGGGGGACGTTCATCACTGCCGAGGATTTTCTCAGGGACCACGATGCCGAGAGCCTGAGGTATTTTTACGCCGGGATGCTCGGGAAAAAGCTCTCTGACATAGACCTGAATTTCGACGACCTTGCAGGCAGGGTTAACAACGAGCTCGTGGCAAACATAGGGAATTTCTGCTACAGGGCGATATCATTCACCAACAGAAATCTCGATTCCAGGATTAAAGCCTTTGAAGACAACACGAAGCTCATTGAAGAGGTTGAAAAAAAGATCAGGAAGATCGAGAAATCTTATGAATCCCTGAATTTTAGGGAAGCTGTGTCTGAGATAATGTCAATCAGCACAATGGGCAACAAGTACATGCAGGACATGGCCCCATGGAAGCTAATAAAAGAGGATAAGGAAAAAGCAAGGGAGGTCATGGGACTGTGCATAAACATAGCCAGGATTCTCTCGATCCTCATGAGCCCTGTGCTACCGAAGTTCTCAAGGAGCCTGCAGGAGCAGCTTAACATGAAGGAGAAGAGCTGGGACGATCTTGGATTTTCCCTGAAAGATCACAGGGTGGGAGAAGCAAAAATCTTGGTAAGCAAGATAGAGAGAAAGGAGAAAGAGGCCTTCCCTTTCGATTTAAGGGTCGCTGAGATCACTGAAGCCAGGCCCCACCCCGATGCAGACAAGCTCATAATCCTCGATGCTCGCCTGGGTGACGAAACACGCCAGCTTGTAGCGGGGCTGAAGGAATATTACGCACCTGAGGAGCTGGTCGGCAAGAAGATAATCGTGCTCTGCAACCTCAAGCCTGCGAAACTGAGGGGCGAGAAAAGCCAGGGCATGCTCCTTGCTGCAGAGAAGGACGGTGTGGTGAAAGTGATAGAAGCAGGGAACAGCGCTCCTGGAGAGCAGGTCATGCCAGCGGGATTCGATGTAAACAGGGGGCAGATAACGTTCGACCAGTTCGGAAAGCTCAACAAGCTTAATGTCAGGGACAAAAAACTGCTCTTCGGAAATTCTGAAATCGCTGCGGGAAAACAGAATATCAAGATAGACATGCCTGACGGCTCAAAGGTCAGGTGAGCGTGCCCTTGTCCTTGAGAGGGCCTTCCTGAGGTTTGACACATAGCCGCTCTTCCTGCTTTCCCTGTACCATCTCGTCACTATTCTTCCCGCGTATGTCTTTATGGTCAGGTTCCTCCATTTCCTCTTGATGCCTGCCCAGGAGTTGACGAGGCTCTCGTGGAAGATGTTCCTTCTCGGGATGAGGCCAAGTCCCGGCCGGAGGCTCTTCACCCTCCTGGCCTCGATGATGTTCCTGACAAAGCTTTTTGCATAGAATATGGAGAACTGGAGCGGGAATCCGACTGTCGCGTAGAATGTCCAGTTGAGCCAGTTGCCGTAGTTCAGCCTGTGCAGGAGCGACATGCCGAGGTATCTCCTCTTCATGATTATCCTGGGGATATTATGCAGCTCGTAGGGGTTGAGGCCCTCGGGCGTCGGGTCGTAGCAGAGGAACATGCCGTCGTACTTGTCCCAGCCGACCATCTCAAGCGGGAGGAGCCTGCCTTCTGACTCGAGCCTGCTGCGGAGTTCGGTCCCTGGAAGAGGCACTGCATTGAATACCTGCACAGTGTCGATATTGGCTTTCCTGAAGAACCTGATGTAGGCCTTTGCCCTCTGCTTGAGCGTCAGCTTTGACCGAAACCTGCTGTCCTTGAACTGAGGGTATCCGAACATGAACATGCCATGGATGTAGAAATGCTTGGAGAGCTTCCTCGACCTCTCAAGGAGCTTCTCGACAGTCACACCCTTCCTCATGGAGAGCAATTCCTCGTTTATCGGGCTCTCAAAGCCAATCGCCAGGCTGTTGACCCCTGCATAGACCATAGCCTCGATAAGCTCGGGACTCTCCGCGACCTCTGAGCGGACCTGCACCATCAGGGTTATTTTCTTGCCGAATTCCCTCAGGAACTCGCCGAGCCTCCTGCAGAAGTCCATGGTCTTCTCCTTGTCCTGGGTGAAGTTGTCGTCGGTTATGAAAAATTCTTTGTAGCCCATGTCACAATATCTTACAATCTGCCTCAATACCTTGTCCCTCGCGCATATCTTGTATCTGCCGTACTGCTTGTTGACGACGCAGAATTCGCAGTTGAAATTGCATCCCCTCCCCATGCTGATTGGCACTGCGCTCCATCTCTTCCTGAGATACTTGATGAGGGTCAGGTCAGGATCCCTCAGCGACTGGAGGTCGGAAATCGGCTTCCTCTTCCCGGTGAACACGAGCGCACCATCATCATCCAGGAAGCTTATCCCCTTTATCTTCCTTATCTTGTGCCTGAAACCTTCAGCTTCCGGCGTGAGTGCCTCCATGAGCTCCCTTATGGTCTTTTCTCCTTCCCCATGGACAACGATGTCGATGCCTGAGCCGAGAGCTTCCTCAGGGAGGGCGTCCACGTGGCTTCCGCCTGCGATTGTCACTGACCCGAAACCCCTGTACTGCTGGGCAAGGGCGAACATCCTGGGGACCGAGTTGGTCATCCCCCCATAGAAAAGTGCCAGGCCTGCCGGTTCGTTTTCCTGGATGAACCGGTGGTCGGGCATGCCTGTGTAGTCCCTTGGTCCTGCATAGTTGTTCTCATCAATCGCATAGGCGTTTATCCCCTTGATATGAGAAACCTGTGAAAGGACAGATATGATGCCTACAGGCGGCATGCGGACGCCAGAATATATGTTGTGCTGCGAGTGCTTCGGATACTGCGGGATGATCCCGATGACCGTTGTTTTGCTTTGCCTGTTTTTCATCTTCACCAGTTTTTCTCGACTGGAAATGATTGGTGGTTTAAATGTTCTTTGATTGGTCATGAAAAAAAGAAGATTTATATATCATGTATTTCACAGAATCCTGAACAGTTAAAAAAAAGTGGGAAGTGATGGGAAGCCTGAAAATATTATCGATATTCATGACAGCATTGGTGGTCACGCTGCCGATCTATACAGCCTTTGTTCTCGGGTCCATTAATTCTGTCAGGGTAGAGGACAAGGACGGCATCGACGGGTATGTCGCAGAATCAGGTGATTATTTCAAGATACTTGCAATGCTCGATTCACAGACAGACAAGGCCAATCTGAGGATCAGCTACCCGTCAAACCTTCCTTTCGACGAGTGCCATGCGGACGGAGGGCAATACGCATGCACGTACACGTCGGATATCCAGGATCTCAACAGCGGCAGGTACAGTTTTGCCGTGACCCAGTATGACAGTACAGGACAGCAGGTCGACAAGGCAGAAAACGAATTCTATGTCGACGGGGAAAAGCCAGTGGTCGACAACCTCACGGGAAGCCAGTCAGGCAGCAGCATGCGTTTCTCTTACCATGCAGCCGATACCGCCTGCCAGGGCTGCACAGGCATGTGCTCAGGGATCAAGGAGATTGTCCTGATGCAGGACTCGAATGTCATAAAGACATTCATGCCCGAAGGAGGCTCCTGCGGTGTTTCAGGAAGCGGCGAAATCCCCCTCTCCATTCTCGGCGTTGGCACGGGCATAGCCAATATCTGCATGAAGGCAGTCGACAACATGGGCCTTGAATCAGAAAAGAGATGCATCTCATCACCAATTGATTCTGAAAAGCCTGATTTCGACGGGGGGCTCTTCAGCCTGACCGACACAGGCGGGCTGAACATATCATACGTGCCGGCATTGCCCCTGGATGCTGTAGTGTCTATCCCTGTCTCTGACCCCCACCTGGATCCTGATTCAGTATCAGCCGACCTATCAGCGCTAAATTCGATTACAGGCAGCAAATACAGGGATGCCAAGGGCCGATGCAAAAAGGATGGGAACGAGTACATCTGCACATGGGACGTGACGATCGACAAGGCCAGCGGGAGCCTCAGCCTTTATTTCAGCGCCTCTGACACTTCCGGAAACAACGTGACCTATGCAAAGAAAATCTTGCTAAAATCAGACAATTCGAAACCGCAGATCGAAGGAGTTTCATCGAATTCTGTCACGGCAAGCCAGCCCCTCATGCTCAAGAGCGGGACCAACACCTTAACCATCGAGCTTGACGCGTCAGGCTCGGGATATTACAAGAAAGACGTCACCCTGGACCTCTCTGCTCTCGGAGGGCAGTCAAGCCTCAGGGCCGATTCCTGCAATCTCAAGGGAAACCACTGGTTCTGCGAATTCCATACAACACTTTCCAATACCCAGGGTTTCGAGGGATATCTGACAGTCCATGCAAAGGACGATGCAGGTAATTCGAAGGATTCAGGCATGTTAAGCGTGGTCTTCGACAATAACAAGCCGGTGATAAAGGATGTGTCTCTATCTTCAGATTGCGCAGTGGCGGGCGAAGGGCTCACAGTGGATGTCACAGTCCAGGACGAGACCAATGTCACGATGCAAATCGACGCAGGAGGGATCTCCACACTTGAGAATCCCGTTGCAGGGGACTGCATAGAAGACTCCTCGGGTAAATTCGACTGCACTGTCTCGATATACGGCCTCTATACAGACTATACAAAGGATGTCATAGGGATAAATGTCACGGACAGGGCAGGTAACACTGCCGAGAGAGATTATTCTGTCGAGATATGCGAGTCTGCTCCGGGAGCGCCTCCCAACCTCGTGAGCGTGCAGCTGGGCGACATAACAGCGGTAGACAAGAGACTTTTATCCTTCCTCCCGACGACAGTATACATCCCTGTCTATTTCCGTACCAATGCCCAGATAATCAGGAACACGGTGAGCTGCACGGGTTCGTCGCAGAACCACTTCCTCAACATAGGATCAAAGGAAACGACGCTCTCGTCGAGGCTTGACAAGCAGTCCGTGGGCGAGAACGCCTCGTCAATCACAATCGATTGCATTATGGACCTTGTCATGAAGAAGGGCAGGAAGGTCTACAGCACCCCCGAGACAGAGAAGGTCAACATCACGATACCTCTCTACAACAACCCGCTCGGCGAGATAAGCGAGAGCATGAAGGGAAAGATAGCAGACGTGAACGGAGAGATTAAGGGCCTGCAGGATGACATAGACAAATGGGAGCAGTGGAACATGTGGCTGAGCATGCTCTGCTCAATGGCAGAAAGCCTTGGCAAGCTCAACTCACTGCTGGAGTCGATCAAGTCGATAATGTGGGCAGTCGACTGTGCATGGTCAGGCAATCCCATCACCAAAGCGGCTGCAGTGGCGCATTGGATCCAGGGATGTGCCACTATTACAAAATATAATTTCTATGTGGAAAGCTTCGTATGGCCCACCGGGCTGATAGGACCGAGCCCGATCGGCATGAGCGTCAAATACGGCTGCATGCTTTACTCGTGCAGGCTCTGCGACTGGAGCACGTACATGAGCGTCGGCGTCTCTGCTGCCGGAGCAGCGCTCTCGCCAAAGACTGTCCAGGACACTGGGTGGACAACACTTTCAGATGATCAAAATATCCTGGGAGATGGACAGAACGAGATGATGCTAAAACCCTTCAGCACTGGAAATTGGAGATGGACGGGTGGCGAAACATATACCATCTCTCATGATGAAGTGGACCTCGGCGGGGATATCATCCCAGAAGCCGAGCCTGGTTCATCCGGAGATCTGCCTTTGTTAGGTTCACTCACTAACCCTTCCTATAAGGATTACTGGGCAGATTCGGCGAAAAAGACCGAGCTCCTGTCGACAGGCGACTCGTCGAAATGGATATACGACCCCTACAAGAGCATACATTATGCCACGGCATGCCTGTGCCTTCCAGGCTATATCTACAATCTCAAGAA
>CAYXZQ010000023.1:0-28564 GCA_964469935.1 uncultured Methanosarcinales archaeon | reverse complement strand
TGCTTCAGGCATGCTGATCGATTCATACTTCAGTTTCCCGGGCTATTTCGCGAGCGGCATGATGGCTGCAAGCTTCCTCTACTCCTTTTACAGGACCAAGAAAAAGTCAGACAAGAGCATCTCCAACTTCACTCCTGAAGCAGACAGCCAGAAAATCGTGATGATGGACATCAGGATGCTAAGCGACATGAAGAGAAGGAGAGACATAAAGAGAAAGAACCTCTACAGGATGGCTCTTGAGGACATCGACGCAATCAAGAGAGAAGCTCCTTACCGAGCGACCTGACAAAATCCCCTACCTTTTTCTCGCCTAAAACTTCGTTATCGCGCGTACGGACAGTAACAGTCCCTGCCTTCTTCTCGTTCTCGCCGACAACCAATATGTAGTTAACCTTCGCCAGTTGCGCCTCGCGCACCTTCTTGTTCAGGGTCTCTGACCTGGAATCAACCTCGGCGCGAAAACCCTCTTTCTCAAGCTCGTCCTTCACAGAAAGAGCATAATCATCGAACCTGTCGGCGACAGTAAGGACCTTCACCTGCAATGGAGAGAGCCACAATGGGAACTTGCCTGCATAATGTTCTATCAGAATCCCTATGAACCTCTCGATCGAGCCGAATATGGTCCTGTGTATCATCACAGGCCTGTGATTGTCCCTTCCGTCCTCTCCCATGTAGGTCAGGTCGAACCTGTCCGGATTGCTCATGTCGAGCTGTATTGTGCCGCACTGCCATGTCCTTCCGATTGCATCCCTTATGTGGAAATCTATCTTCGGGCCGTAGAACGCCCCGTCGCCTTCATTGATCACGTACTCCTTGCCTGTCGCATCGAGTGCACCCCGCAATCCTTCTGTCGCCTTCTCCCACTGCTCGTCAGTCCCCATCGACTTCTCAGGGCGTGTAGAGAGTTCCATATGATATGTCAATCCGAAAAGAGAATACAACTCATCAGTAAGCTTAATCACTCCAAGGATCTCGTCCCTTATCTGCTCCTCGGTCATGTATATGTGGGCATCGTCCTGGTGGAACTGGCGCACCCGAAAAAGCCCTGAAAGCACCCCTGAAAGCTCGTGCCTGTGCACGAGGCCTATCTCAGCGACACGAAGAGGCAGCTCCCTGTAGGAATGCACCTCTTCCTTGTACATGAGCATCCCGCCTGGACAGTTCATGGGCTTGACTGCATAATCCTCTCCGTCGATCTCTGTGAAATACATGTTCTCCTTGTAATTGTCCCAGTGCCCGCTCCGGAGCCAGAGCTCCTTCGATAATATGATGGGTGTCTTTATCTCGACATAGCCGGCCTTCCTGTGCTTCTCTCTCCATATCTCAATCAGCCTGTTGAACAGAAAAAGCCCTTTCGGATGCCAGAACGGGAATCCCGGTCCCTCGTCATGCATGGAGAACAGTTTCAACTGCCTGCCGAGCTTCCTGTGGTCCCTCTTCTCAGCCTCCTCAAGGAGCTTCATATAGTCCTTGAGCTCATCCTTGGTAGGAAAAGCCACGCCATAGACGCGCTGCAATTGCCTGTTCTCTGCCTTTCCCCTCCAGTAGGCCCCTGCAAGCTTTGTCAGCTTGAATGCCTTGATATAGCCTGTGGATGGCACGTGCGGGCCCTTGCAGAGGTCCAAAAACTCCCCTGATTTATAGATAGTCACCTGCTCATCGCCCAGGTCGTCAATCATCTCTATTTTATACGGCTCGTGCTTCTGCTTCTTCTTTGCCTCATCAGGGCTGACCTCGAGCCTCTCGAACACCAGGTCCTCCTTCATTATCTTGTGCATCTCGTTCTGGATCCTCTTCAGGTCATCAGGCGTGAAGGGCTTCTCGACATCGAAATCATAGTAGAACCCGTCCTCGACAGCAGGTCCGATTGTCAACTTGACTTCAGGATACAATCTTTTGACAGCCTGGGCAAGCAGATGCGCTGCACTGTGGCGGAAGACGTCCTTGCCCTCCTTAGAGTCGAAGTCAAGGAACTCAATTTTAGAATCATTGCCAATCTTTATGTGGAGGTCAAACACCTTCCCTTCTATCTTCACTGCAAGGGCTTTATTGTCGCCGAACGCCTCTGCAATCTCCTTTGCAGTCGCGCCCTCATCGAATTCCTTTGTATCCTTCCCCAGAGTTATCTTCATTTCCAGAGGCAATATTCTCGCTTAATATATATTATTTGCGGTTTAGAAGCTGCTGGGCTGGCAGGTTCTGCACGTGTAATAGTCAATGCCTGTCCTGATAAGCTCAGATACAGGCGTTGGCCTGTCCCTTGAAAACATCGGGAAGAAGTCAGCATGAGTCCTGTGGTCGCCGAACAGAAGTTTCTCGAGCGGAAAGATGACGCAGCTGTCCATTACGTAGTTGCTGCATACACTGCAGACAGAATCATGGCCGTATGTCGGCCTTATGATGGTCTTAGGGCTCTTGATTATCGTCCTGTATAGCCCGGGTATCACCCTTGAGTCCTCATCTGTGTACACGTGGAATTTCATCCCATTGCCGAGAGGCAGGGTAAAGTCCTTCAGCGCCCTTGCATGTCCAGCAAAGTCATCCCCGAGCCCCTTGAGCAGCTCGAGCATGTGGTCGAAGTTCAGATTGACGATTTCCGGAAGCATCTACCGGGGAGGGAAAACATGTAGTATTTAAGCATTATGCTTGCTCAAGTCAGGCAAGATTTAAATATTCCCTTCCATAGATATGGCATATGAGACAGCCGGGCATCGCAGTCAAGGCATTGATTGTCAACAAAGCAGGAGAGATTCTAATCATCAAACGCGAGATAAACGACTCCCACAAGCCAGGCACATGGGACTTCCCCGGAGGGAGGCTCGAGCCTGGAGAGAATCCTTATGAGGGCCTAATGAGGGAGACAATGGAGGAGACAGGATTGGATATAGAGGTGAAAAACCCGCTTAACATCCATCATTTCACACGGGATGACGGCCAGGTCATCACGATGATAACCTTTCTCTGCATAGTCAAGGCTGACGAAGTGGTGCTCAGCAGGGAGCATACAGAATTTGCATGGCTCAAGTCAGGCTTGGCAATCCCCCTTGTACATGAGGCATTCCAGAAGGACATAAGAAATTATGCTGAATTTTTCTCAAGAGAATCAGAATCCTGATCCGCAGTATGGGCAGTCATTGTGGATCTTCCGGTAGACAAAGACATAGCCGCAGTTCCTGCACTTGAGCTTCATCCCTTCCTCGAGATGCGGCCTCTTGGGGTTCATCCTCTGTTTCTGGGCATAGAGTTTCTCAATCTCTTCGTCGTCCCTGTCCCATCCAGCAGGCCTGGTCTCAGAAGCAGGCTGTTGCATATTCAGAGGCTCCTTCTTCTCAGGCTCTTTCTTCTTTCCAGCATTCTTCATGCAGTCAGGACAGACCATCATGCCGTGAACAGCGGATAACGTAAAAGACCCGGCTCTCGCCATCTTGCCGCATACCCTGCATTTGACACTCACGTCGGCGCTTCCCATGCATGACCTCAGGTAGAAGTTGTATTTAAATTTAATTGAAAACTATCATCCGGCAGGCCGGTCCAAAATAA
Source organism: uncultured Methanosarcinales archaeon (assembly GCA_964469935.1). GTDB lineage: Archaea > Nanobdellota > Nanobdellia > Woesearchaeales > DSVV01 > CAYXZQ01. The sequence goes on along the minus strand of CAYXZQ010000023.1, from coordinate 25,024 downwards.
GCATGCATGACATCATAGGATGGCGTCAAAGGCAGACGGCAGTTGCAACCTGCCTACAACTGTTAAAGCCGATATTAATAAAAGATGTTTTAATATGGGGCTAAGATTAAGAAATGACCTCCATAATATTAATAAAGAAGGTTTCATTAACGGTCTCAGGAAAATAGAAGAAAATTCTGATCAATTTCGGTCTTCGGGAATACGATCATAGATACCACGCTGTTGCTCCGGCAATCCAGGAGCTTCATTCGTGAGCAGACATGTTTTTTGAATTTTTCATTTGAACATGGTGGATAAGCAAGTTTCATATCTGCCGAATAAAGAAGTGGCCTGATGCAGGGTCCAAGGCCCCGCGTCAGTGAAAATAAAAAATTAAGGAGGGGATTAGAATGAGAGAAAAATTGATAGGCGTAATTGCTGTGCTGTTCCTATTATTGGGGACAGCAAGCGCAGTCGCACTGCTGAATAACCAGGATTATCCTGTCACGCAGAGCGACGCCGTTAACCTGGCAAACAAGATTGCAGGCCCGGATTACCAGGTCGCGGGAATAAATTTCTACAACATTGATACGAATCCCTATTGGGATATTACCATGACCGGGCCGGGCGGCACAAGGACAATCCAGATTGATGCCAATACATGGGTCGCCAGCCAGACAACCACAACGTCCACGGGCACGCAGACAACACCGTCAGTCCAGGAGACTCTTGGGCAGGACTACAACAAGTACGGCCAGGGGTTCAGCCTGGAAGCGTTCAACCAGAATGTCAAGCTGACATCGAGCGAGGCGCTGGCTATCGCTGATACGAACCCTATCGCAGCAGACGCCGGAACACTGGTGAACACCGGGCTTATCAACGACGAAGGCAGCTTCGTCTGGCAGTTCACGAAGCAGAGCCCTTCAGGCGTTGAAACGACCATCCAGGTCGATGCAAGCTCGGGCAGCATAAACGGGATAAGCACCCCGACAACGGCAGTGACAGTCTCAACACCGACGAATGTACAGAGCACGCTTGACCAGGAATACGCTGAGTTCGGAGGAAACATGGACCAGGACACATTTGAACAGATGACAAGATTGACATCTGGACAGGCCCTTAACATCGCCAATTCAGACCCGGCTTTTGCCGATGCAGGCAGCCTGCAAAGTACCCAGTTCGTCAGCAATGCAGGGACTTATATGTGGCAGTTCACCAAGCAGAGCCAGGCAGGTGCAAAGACAGTGATCCAGGTCAACGCTGGGACGGGAATGGTGGAAAACTTAGGCCCGTCAGCTCCTGACACTACAGTGGTTTTGACGGATCCGACCAAGCTGCAGGCCGCTCTTGACAAGGACTATGCCACATACGGGCAGGGCCTAAGCCAGGACGAGTTCGGTGATGCTGTGGCAATGACATCCGGCGAGGCACTTGACATAGCCAACTCTGACGCTGCTTTTGCCCATGCAGGCACGCTCACGAGCACCCAGCTGGTGAGCAACGCAGGTAACATCATGTGGCAGTTCACCAAACAGAGCCAGACAGGAGGGCAGGTTGTTGCCCAGGTCAATGCCAACACAGGTATGCTGGAAAACATCGGCCCGACAGCACCGTCGACAACGGTTCCAGCATCTGCAGGATACTGAAATGGCATCCATGAAAGCCAAGTCTTTTTTTTTATTTTTTTCATTGGATTTAATTAAAGGGAGAATGAAAGAGCAACATATTGTTGGTCGGTTTCTAAAGCAATATAAGATATCAAACGCAAAATTAATAAATCCTGCTTCATTTGTGATTTCAGAGGGAAGGAACTTTTCTTTGAAGCATCTTGATTTTTCAGAAAATCCTGTCGAATGAGATTGTGACGGTGATTTACACTTTAAAGGCTTAATATATTTCGGCATTATCCTGTTAAGTACATGATAAACAGATGAAAACTGACTGATTTTACTATATTTACTATAAAAAGGAGGTAAATGATGATGAAAAAGGTGCTATTCGGAACGATTGCAATGCTGATCCTGGTGCTTGGCTTTTCAGGGGCTATGGCGCAGGTCTCAGACAGGCAGGCGGCAGGAGACCTAGCAACAAAGGTCGCCGGGCAGGGCTACCAGGTGATATCGATAAACTCTTTCGACGACAGCTCGGGCAACGCAGCCTGGGAGGTCGTCCTGGCTGGTCCCGGCGGCACAAAGACATACGTAATCCAGCAGGACACAGGCGTGATACGCATGGTCGGACCCCAGGCAACCCCTGTACCGTCAGCTGCGGCAGTCACAGAGACTCTTGCATCGGACTATGCAAAATTCGGCAGCAATTTCGACAGGAGCACATATGACAGCAGTGTGAGGCTGACATCCGGGCAGGCCCTTGAGATCGCAAACTCGAATTCCATGGCACAGCAGGCAGGGGGCCTCGTCAGCACTTCGCTCGTAAATAACCAGGGCAGCTTTGTCTGGCAGTTCATAAAGCAGAACCCTTATGGTACTCAGACATTGATCTGGGTTGATGCATTTTCAGGCAACATCCTAAAGATAGAGCGTCTCAGCTTATCAGGAGAAGTGACGACAGCCACATCCCCTGCTCAGACTACACTCGAACAGGACTATGTGACCTACGGCAGCAATCTCGACAGGTCTGTCTTCGATTCCAATGTCCAGGTGACCTCATCCCAAGCCCTGAGTATCGCAGACAGCGACCCCGTGTTCATGAGCTCAGGCATCCTCAAGAGCACGTCGCTCGTGAACAAAGGGGGTGACTTCCTCTGGGAGTTCACCAGGCAGGCATCCTCTGGCATGCTGTCGTCCATCTGGGTCGACGCAAAGAGTGGCGCATTGCTAAAGACAGGCCCCTCCTCTTCAACAGTGATTGCGTCTGACACAGGCAGCCTGACGAATCTCGGACATGATTACACGCAGTACGGCAATGTTTTTGACAGGACCATGTATGATGAGAATGTCCATGTGACATCAGGCCAGGCTCTCAGCATCGCCAATACCGATTCGCGGTTCAGCACCGCGGGAAGTCTCCTCAGCACGACGCTTGTCAACAATGCAGGGGAATTCGAATGGCGCTTTGTCAAGCAGAATTTTTCAGGTTCCCGGACTTCGATATGGGTCGACGCATCATCAGGTAACATAGAAAGGATCGTCACGCCCCTAACCGGAACCCCGCAGCCTGTCCAGGGAAACGAAATGTCATGAGGTGATGAAAAATGCATGATCAGAAAAAGGAGAGGGACCTGCTGCTGGTGATACTCTCTGCAGGGATAGCTACGGCAGTCATACTCCTTTCCATAAGCACAATCATATCAGCAGGCCAAAAGTCCAATGCGCCTGATGTGATATCTGTCACAGGCACCTACCAGGCCACGGCCGAACCTGACATCGCGAAAGTCTATGTGGACATTATAACACTGAACGACACCGCGCAGGCCGCAAAGGACCAGAACACGAAGGTCACCGCTGCTGTGACCTCTGCGCTCGGCAAGGCAGGGGTGAAGGCTTCCCAGATAGAGACAGAAAGCTTCAGCCTGGTGAGAAAGGATCAGACGAACCCTGTCACAGGGCAGTCCCGGTTCCAGGGATACCAGCTCACCAATGTGCTCAAGGTAACGCTCCTGAATCTGGACAATGTGGGGCCTGTCATCGATGACTCTGTCAATGCAGGGGCTAACGGCATAGGCCAGGTGGTCTTCGACCTCAGCGAGCCAAGGAAGGCTTCTGTCATGGCAGGGGCGATCAGGAATGCTTCTCTTGACGCCCAACAGAGAGCTGCAGCGCTCTCTTCTAGCCTCGGCCTCAAGCTCGGCCATGTCCAGTCAGTAACAGGGTCTAATTTCGTCTATTCGCCCTATTCCTTCACTCCGGCGGCATCATCAGGTGGGCTTGTCCAGACAGCTGAGGCGACAGCAATTAGCCCGGGAAAAGTGACTGTCAATGCCCAGGTGGGCGTGTCGTATTACTTCAGCTGACAGCAGCTCAGGACCTGGCTTATTTTCACGTATTTCAGCATGAGCAGACGCGAAAGGCATCGCCCGGATGCGTCCTTCATGATTAAAGGAAAACCTGAGGTGATAAAAATGAATAGGATTTGGCACTTGACATTGCTGGCATTTGTCTTTGTCGTAGGCTGCAGCTATACGCAGACAGGGACTGGCCAGACCACTGGAAATAGCCAGCCCGCTGCTGTACAGCAGCCCCAGGCGACCACTCTCATGACCTCGGTCACCTCTCTCGGGACAATCCTTGTGGATTCACAGGGCATGACCTTGTATACCTTCAGGAACGACAAGCCGGGAGTCAGCAATTGTGAAGGGGCCTGCGCGACACTATGGCCACCCTTGACTGTTACGGGGACTCCCACAGCTTCACAGGGGATCAATGGTACCCTCGGCACGATAACCAGGAGCGACGGCAGCTCGCAGGTCACCTATAACGGCCTCCCCCTGTACACTTACTCTCCTGACACCAGCCCAGGTGACACATTAGGCCAGGGATACAAGAACCTTTGGTACGTGGTCACTGTCTGACGAGGCTGACTGATTCAGGATGAGGAATGTATCTTCAAGTAGGGTTTTAGCAGCCGCTCCTTGCAAGAGCAAAGTTTTTATAGCCTGAGGACGGCCGGGTTTCAGGCGGTGAGCATGGGAAGATTTATAAACCATGCTATTCCGTCATGAAAAAGGGAACATGGCAGACATCATATCGATAAAGGGGCTGACCAAGAAGTTCGGAGACTTCACTGCTGTCAACAGCATCAGCCTCAATGTCAGGGAGGGTGAGATATTCGGCTTTTTGGGCCCGAACGGCGCCGGGAAGACAACCACACTAAGCATGCTGACCACCCTCATGAGGCCCACGTCAGGGACAGCGAGCATAGGTGGCCACGATATAATTGGAGGTAGTGTCGAGATAAGGAGCATCATCGGTGTCGTCCCGCAGTCGTTTGCGCTCTTCCCCGAGTTGACAGCAGAGGAGAACCTGGCATATATTGGAAAGCTCTATGGCATGAAAAGCCAGCAGATAAAGAAGAGGAGCGATTACCTTCTGAAGACTGTCCAGCTATACGAGCACAGGGAGAGAATCTCAGGCGTGTTCTCAGGCGGGATGAAGCAGAGGCTCTCTCTTGCAGCAAGCATAATGTCTGACCCAAGAATCCTCTTCATGGACGAGCCCACGACAGGGCTTGACCCCCAGAGCAGGATAGCCATGAGGGAGCTTACAAAGAGCCTGAACAGTCAGGGGATGACGATAATCTACACTACTCACGACATGGACGAGGCAGACAAGATATGCGACACGATCACGGTCATGGACAAGGGAAACATAATCGCAAGCGGCACAAGCGACGAGCTCAAGAGGCTTAGCAAGAACCCGACAAAGATAAGCCTTGTTCTCGAGAAGCCTACCAAGGATATCGTATCCCAGCTTGGAAGGCTTGATTTTGTCAGGACAGCTGAGCAGGAGGGCGATGAAATAATCCTTACAGCCAAGGAGCGCATAGACGTCTGCTCTGAGCTCATAGATTTCCTGAAAAAGAAAAATCACAGCGTTGTCGAGATAAGCATAAGCAAGCCGTCCCTTGAGGACGTGTTCATCCAGCTTACGCGCAAGGACTTGAGGGACTGATGGCGGCAAAAGAGCAGCACGAGAAGGCAGTGGACATAAGGAAGATAGGCGCGATCATCCAGAAGAACTGGGTCGTGCTTGTCAGGGACAAGACACGGCTCATGCCTCTAATACTCTTCCCAGTGTTCATGATACTCGTCTTCGGTTATACTACAGGAAACATACCCAAGCACCTCCCCACGGCCCTTGTCGACTACGACTATACGCCGACGTCCCAGAAGCTAATCAGGGACATCTCGGCAAGCGATGTCCTTTCCATAGGATATGCGGTCAGCACAGAGGGTGAGGCAAGGAGGCTCCTCGATTCGACCAAGGTCAGGGGCATAATCGAGATACCCCAGGGATTCGAGTCTGACATACAGGATGGTGTCCAGACCCACGTGACCCTGATTGTCGACGAGTCTGATTCAGCAGTGATGCAGACCATGCAGAGCACTGTTGGGACTATAATCAGGGAATATTCAGCGCAGATAGGCATGCAGAGGCTCATGGGATACCAGCAGTCAGTCTTCGGCCAGGCAGGCATCCTCGGCTCATATGCGACGTCGGCGGTAAACCAGTATCCGGCGATAACTAGCAAGCTTGGCGGGGCATTTGCCCTTCTCACAAAGGCGAAGCGGGGCATGGATCAGAGCGCAGACGCCCTGAGCCAGTCACTCACCGCGCCTAATATCTTCATCCCGCCTCAGGGTACAGGAAACAGCTCATCAAACGATACCATTGTTCTGACACCCAGGGGATATACTGCGTCACAGGCACAGCTGTCCCTGCTGACATCCACATCAGCCCTCATCGCGAGCGCCCAGGCATTGCTCGCAAATGCCCAGGAGTCCTCTGCCCAGGCAGGGGCAGTGATGGCGAACAGGGAAGAATACAGGACTGTTGACCAGTACGTGAACCAGCCCCTTGCAGATATAAGGGAATTCTCAGGAGCTGACCCGAAAGGGATCCTTGACCCGGTGGTGCTTGACAACAAGCCTGCCTATGGCACAGGTAAGAGGTCTATCGACTTCCTCATCGCATCCATCATCGCCCTCACAATATTCCAGGGAGCGATAATGGGCATGGGCAGGGCTGTCGCAGGCGAGAAGAGGGAGGGCTCCCTCACCAGAGTTTTTCTGACACCCACATCAAACACGACAATCGTCCTAGGTACCCTGCTGTTCTATATATTCTTTGAGATCTTCAGGTCTACGTTCCTGATAATCGTCTCCATGATATTCTTCAAGATATCCATAGCAGGTAACATCCTGCTCATAGCGCTCATCGTCGTAATATATGCAGGCGTTTCTACGGCAATAGGCATGATAATTTCAAGCATGGTCAAGACCGAGCAGCAGTACTTTGCCATGTCCATGCTTGTGAGCATGCCGACAATCTTCCTTGCAGGAGTCTTCTTTCCCCTGCAGGCCATGCCCAAGGCCATGCAGATACTTGCGGAATTTCTGCCTGTAACCTATGCAGGAGAGGCGCTCAACGGCGTCATGTCAAAAGGGGTGGGCATAGGCAACATTGCCTATCCTGTTATCATGCTCTTTGTGTTCCTTGCAGTCATGATAGCCATTCTGCTGGCTGTTTTCAAGAGGGATATCGAATGATGGAGGGAGAATTACGATGAAAAATGATAAAATTGTAAAGACTATGATGCTTGCGGTCGTTGCTCTTTTGGGACTCATGAGCGTATCGGCGCTCCAGCCCGATGTCTGGGTCTCGGGGTTTCGGGCGAGCCCTGCTGTAGGCAGGGACTTCAACCTGACAGTTGATTTCATCAACCTGCACCCTACTGTCTGCGCAAACAACATAATAATGGACATCCAGGCAGGCCCGCCTTTCATAATGAAAGGCATAAGCTCTGTGCCTGTAGGCGACATCTGCTCAGGAGGGGTGCTTACTGCAACAGTCCCGATGAGCATCGACCCGACTGCAACGGGCGGGACCTACCAGCTAACAGTCAGCACCAACTACGAGACCAAGACCCTGGCCCAGTACACGAGCACAACTGTCCTCAACATATTCGTCGATGGCTCACCTGACCTTGAGGCCCTTATCGTCTCTTCTGATCCTCTTGACGTGTACCCCGGGGACACTGCGACAATCACATTCGACATCGAGAACAAGGGCTCGTTCCAGGCCGACTCTGTGGATGCCGAGCTCTCTGTCCAGGCCCCGCTGGATGTGATATGGTCAAAGTCCAAAGCGTCCATCGGGCTCCTTGGCGCCAAGCAGGACAGGACCGCGCAATTCGCTGTCGAGGTCCCGAAGGATGCCGCCTCAGGCACCTATCCGCTCATGCTGAAAGTGACATATCTCGACGAGAACCTGAAGAGCAAGACCGCACTGATGCAGTTCGGCATGGTCGTCAAGAAAAAGGCTAAATTCGACGCGATCAACAACACATCAGACAGGCTCTACAGGAACCAGAACTCTAAGGTCGTCAGCTTCTCCCTTAAGAACACCGGCACTGACATCGCAAAGAAGGTCAGGGTGAGGATGATACCTATGTTCCCCTTCTCCACTGACGGCACTGTGAGATACATCGACGAGCTAGACCCAGGGCAGCAGGCTGACGTGCAGTTCGTGGTCAACACCGACAAGTCAGCGACCCAGGGGACCTACAGCCTGGACCTCCTTGTTGACTGGGAGGATGCACAGGGCAAAAGCTTCGAGGACACGACCCCAATCGCCCTCGTGATACAGAAGGAAGGCATTTTCAGGAAGGTCTTCATAGACTACTGGTATCTCTGGCTCGTCGCAGCAATCATCGTGATCCTGGTGCTCTTGCGCAGGATGAGGGGCAAGAAGAAGAAATAAGACGTAATTTGACAAGCTAATAAATCATTTTAAAATAGGCCCTATATCCACATGTAGATATGATGAGACCAATGTGCTCAATAATAGATTTGACAGGAAATATATAGTTCCGAATAACATCAGATAGCCAAGAACTATCTGAAGGCCTGAAAATCTTTCGTATGTGGTCAGACCAACGACCAAGATTATCATCAGATGGATAAAAGCTGCTAAGGTCAGTATGCCTGAGAAGATTGGAAATAGAACAGGGCTTACTGCTAGGGATATGATTGCCGAAACAATATAATAGATATATACTGCGCCGGCAGAGTAGCAATACACCTTGAAAACATTAAAGAATGACGGGGTAGAAAGTTTTGCTGGATCCTCTCCATAAGTTGCAAAAGCACCTACACTGGTTCGGATTGCATTTATAAGCAACAGCAATATGAGTAGCAAGAATGAATAGTAGAATGGATTCAAAATATACAATATAAATGCTATAATTATAACTGATAACGAACCTGAACCCTTAAAAGTCGTCAATAAGCTAATCCCAAACCAGACAAGAAACATCATCACATTGAATAACAACGGTTTAATAAACGATTTATCCTCTTTTATATATTCGAAGAATTCCCTGGGGCTTATATATATCGCTGCGAACAATCTGTGAATTCCAGGCATTGATTATCTCAAAGGTTCAAAGGATATATAAAGGTTTTTGTTCGATACGAGAAATCACTTGTACATGTAATGGAACTCGTTCCTTTTTCCCGTGTTCTTGTACTTGATGAGCTGGCTCTTTCGCAGCTTCTTGAGGCTCATGGTTACAGAGCCGATGGAGACACCTGTCTCGAGGCTTATCTGCTTCGATGTGTACCATTTTCCCTTGTGCTCCTTCAGAAAATTATATACTTCCTGCTGCCCCATAATTCAAATTATGAGGTCTAACTATATAAATCTTTGGGTATATTCGATAGTATTTATAAAAGGATTAACTCTTTTGTGGTGAATCCCCTTTTAGAACTTTCATCAGCCTTGTATGGTTGCCCAGCCCGTCCTTGAGCCTCCTGTCGAAAAGCTCGTCTCTTGCGTTGAGAAGCTCGTCAAGGAGGTTAACTGTGCCCTCTGCCTCGAAGAAGAAATTTTCAGGCTCCCCTATCTCTGACGTTATCTTTATCTTGGACTCTTCCATGCACAACGGAGATTGCTTTCTCATTTATATAATTTGCTGAACAATGAGCAGGACTGCGCCGAAGATGACTGTAGAGATATATGCCTGCTTGGACCATCTGAGTATCTTCTTCCCGTCGAAATTCAGGAACGGCAGCATGTTGAAGAGGCCTATCCACGTATTTATCAGCAGCCCGAAGTATGCGACAGTCGATACCAGTGGAAGGCCCATCAGAGAGAACGGCAAAAACAGGGCTGCGAGTATGAAATTCGTGAGGGGCCCTGCAAGGGAGATGTGTCCGTTCTGACTGTTGTTCACCCTTCCTGCTATCATGACCGCTCCCGGAGCGGCGAATATGAACCCGACAAAGGACATTGCTATCGCGAGCAGGAGCATCTGGTCATTTGAGCGGAACTCTGCAAAACACCTGTATCTCTGGGCAACCAGCTTGTGGCCGAGCTCGTGCAGCAGAAACGCGGAGCCCACGCAGACAGCGGATATGACAAGGCCTGTCAGGATCGATGCCAAAGTGTAATCCTTGCTGAGGATCACTGTAAAGGCAATTGTTATCGCAGCCCATGCCTTGAGCAGGTCCCTTATCTCAATGTCCGATGTCCTTATCCCGAACAACCTTCGCTCCTGTGCATAATACATGGAGAGAGCATAATCATCCATGTTTTATAAAGATTTATATATGAATTCAAACAACTCATTTAAGGGGTGATCCATATGGACGGATGCATATTCTGCAAGATAATTAAAAGGGAGATACCGGGCTCGATTGTTCTCGAGGACGACCACGTGCTCGCGTTCCTGGACGTCATGCCTGTGAACAGGGGGCACTGCCTTGTGATACCCAAAGGTCATTACGAGACCCTGCAGGACGTCCCTGACAGTGAGCTCCCCGGGCTGATAAGAGGTGTGAAGAAGGCGGCAAAGGCAGTGAAAAAGGCAGTATCAGCCGACGGCTACAATGTCCAGATGAACAATTTCGAGGCAGCAGGCCAGGTGGTCCCGCACGCCCATTTCCACATTGTCCCGAGATTCTCTGGCGATGGTCTGAAGCTTTGGCCCGGCGGGAAATACAGGGAAGGGGAGATGCAGGAACTCTCAAAGAAGATATCATCGCTTGTAGGCCAGGGTTAGAATCGCCCTCAGGGCGACTATCATCGATGCGGGAATCACGAATATTATGAGGTTGTTGAGCATCCTCTGGAGGGTCGCGCCGATTACAGATATCCCGCTGAAGGCAGGCGAGCCCAGGCTCGATATCACCACCATCGACACTGATGCCAGAAGGAAAGTCATGGCCTCGTTCCCTGTCACGTTGAGGAGCCCGACTATGACTCCTAGGACGACCAGTATGGATACTACCTGCGGCGTCAGCCTGAAGAACCCGGAAAAGACCGCTATCAATACCCCTATTATGAACGACCACGTCCCAATCTTCGATATCAGGCTTGATGTCCTTCTCTTCATGTCGATTCCCTATTGAGCCGGATAAACTAGAAACCTTTATAAAAGTGTTGTTTTTTTTTCAGGCTCATGCCGGCGTAGCTCAGCCTGGTTAGAGCGCTAGACTCATATGTTTTGAGTGATGAGGGAGCAGTCCCGATGAATAATCTCATGGCCGGGTCATCTAGAGGTCGCGGGTTCAGATCCCGTCGCCGGCACCTTTTTTCCTCCAAGTCTTACAGGAACCATGAACCAGTTATGATGCGATATCAAGTTCAGACAAACTCGAACGTGCTCTCGTCGTCTTCGCTGACAGTCATCTTGACCTTTATCTCCTTTGTCCCGAACGTGCTTTTTGTCCCGAGGACCTTCTTCAATCTCTGGACGCTCTGGTAGTCCCAGATGGTCCAAATCTTGTCGACCTCTTCTCCGTTCTCCTTTGTGACATAGCACCTGAAGAGATATCCTGAAGGGAAACTGCCGAATTTCCACTCAGAAACAGTTAGCTCCTTTGTCTCGCCATCCTCGAACTTGAGATATTCGGCAGTAAAGCCCCTGCTGTCAGACTGCTTTTTCCAATTTGCCATGCTATTAAAAAAACAGAAAGCTTTATAAAATTAATGGAAAGTTTTTCACATCCCGTGCATGCCGCCCATGCCCGGAGGCATCCCTCCCTGAGGCATATCGCCCCCTGCAGGGCCGCCGGCAGAGGCTATCACGTCATCGATTCTCAGGATCATCACAGCCACCTCTGATGCAGAGCTTACTGCCTGAGTCTTTATCTTGAGAGGCTCGATCACGCCGTGCTTCCAGGCATCCATGGTCTTTCCTGAAAAGACGTCGATTCCTGCCCATTTCCTTCCCTTGTCATGGGCGGCCTTGAGGTCTGCAAGCACATCTATTGGATCAAGCCCGGCGTTCTCAGCGAGCGTACGCGGTATTATCTCCATGGAGTCCGCAAACGCCTTGACTGCGAGCTGCTCCCTTCCGGAGAGCGATGCGGAATATTTTCTTATCTCCTTTGCAAGCTCCATCTCAGGCGCCCCTGCCCCGGCAAGGACCTTTCCGCCCTTGATTGCGCTTGCGAGGTCTCCCACTGCATCCTCCACAGCCCGCTTAATCTCGTCGACAACATGCTCTGTACCGCCTCTTATGAGTATGGTCACTGACTTGGCGTTCTTGCAGTCCCTGATATAGGTCATCTCCTCGTCTCCCACCTTAGTCTCCTCGACAAGCCCTGCCTTGCCCAGGTCTGATGCACTCATGTCGTCCAGATTCGTGACGACCGAGCCGCCTGTGGCGCGTGAAAGCTTCTCCATGTCCGACTTCTTGACCCTCCTTACTGCCATTATCCCCTTCTTGGCGAGGTAATGCTGGGCCATATCGTCGATCCCTTTCTGGCAGAGAAGGACATTTGCGCCTGATTTTGCCACCTTTTCCACCATTTCCCGAAGCATGGTCTCTTCCTGCCTGAGGAAGGCCTGGAGCTGGGCCGGATCGGTTATCTGGATCTTTGCGTCTATCTCGGTGTTCTTTATTTCCAGCGCAGAGTCGACAAGCGCGATCTTCGCGTCCCTTACCGTCCTTGGCATCGCGGAATGGACCCTCTCCTTGTCTATCACTATCCCGTTTATAAGCTCAGAATCATTGTACGACGCCCCAACCTTCTTCTCTATCTTGATGTCGTCGAGGTTTATGGATATGCCGTCGTCCGACTTGTCCATGACCTGAAGTACCGCCTTGACAGAAAGGCCAGCAAGGATGTCTTTGGCAGACTCCGCGCCCTTTCCGGTCATGGCTGTCCCTGCTATCTTTTTCAGCAGGTCGGTATCCTTCTCGGTGAGGGGCTCGGATAGCGAGACAAGCACCTCCTGTGCCTTCGCTGCTCCCATCCTGTAGCCCTTTGCGATGACTGTCGGGTGGATGTCCTGCTCAAGAAGCTCCTCTGCCCTCTTGAGGAACTCTCCTGCAAGGACGACTGCTGTTGTCGTTCCGTCTCCCACCTCGTCTTCCTGGGTCTTTGCGACCTCTACTATCATCTTGGCTGACGGGTGCTCGATGGTCATCTCCTCGAGGATAGTCACGCCGTCGTTTGTGACGACGACATCACCTAGTGAATCGACGAGCATCTTGTCCATGCCCTTGGGACCTAGGGTGGTCCTCACTGTCTCAGCCACCATCTTGGCTGCCATGATGTTGTTCTTCTGTGCATTCCTGCCCTGGGAGCGCTGGGTCCCTTCAGGCAGTATGAATATCGGCTGTACCTGGTTTGACATAATCATCCCTCCTGTAGATCATAATATTTACCTTGAAATCCGGTTATCGGGTGAATTTCTATATTTTATATAAATATTGCGGTAGGCATTATAGCCACCCTGTCTTCAAACCGCAATGCATATAAAATGGATGAGCATCCTCGATTATCCATGAAAAAAAGATATATGCTGCTGATTTTTTTGCTCCTGGTGCCCCTTGCGCATGCAAAGACATACCATATGTATCTTCTTGCAGTATCAGAGTCCACAGCACAGCCCCATGGCATGGTGGCAGACCTCTACCTGGACCTCGTGCCCGGCTCAGGCAGGGTGTTTATCGACACGTTCCCTTTCACAAGGGTGGACACTCAGATATCCACAAGGTTCGGGAAGAGCATAGCCTGCAGCTATCTCCAGCTAGACTGCAATGACCTCGACTTTTTCTATACCATAAGGTCCAACTCGGCTATAGTCGGTGGCCCGAGTGCGGGAAGTGCGCTGACAGTGCTTACGGCAGCTGCCCTCGACGACAGGAAGCTGGACCCTAAGATAGCTATCACAGGCACGATCAACTCAGGAGGGTTGATAGGTCCTGTCGGCGGTGTCCAGCAGAAGATACAGGCAGCAGCAGAATTCAATCTCACCAAGGTCCTCATCCCCAAGGGGGAGAGGTACATCACCGATGAGGTCAACGGCACAAACGAGACAGTGGACCTCTTCGCATACGGCAAAACCCTGGGCATCGACGTCATGGAGGTTGCGACAATCGACGAGGCGTACTACCAGTTCACGGGCGTAAGCCACAAGAAGGACTACAAGGAGGTCAATGTTACCCCGCAGTACACAAACACGATGGAGGAAATATCAGGCAGGCTGTGCAGCAGGACCGTGGAGCTATCTTCAAAAGTTGCGCTCAAGGATTCCAGGAACTTCCTCGCTGCACAGAACCTCTCTAAGAAAGCGGATACCGCAGGGAAGCTTGCCGAGTACTATTCCAGGGCAAGCTACTGCTTCGGCGCAAACATAAGGCTTGCCGACGAGATAATGATAGAGGATAATATCACCAGGCCAGGTATCCAAGCTGGCATCGATGAGCTTGAAGCAAACATAACGCTCTTCGAATCGTCCATCGAATCGAGAAAGCTTGCGACCCTGACCGACCTCCAGACCTACGAGATAGTGAGGGAGAGGCTCATAGACGCAGAAGACTATCTCAACAACAGCATCCAGGGCCTCAAGTCCAATGACACCGCTGATGCCATATACTACCTGGCCTACGCCAGGGAGAGATATATCAGCGCCGTCTCCTGGAGCGCATTCTTCGGTCTTTCGGGAAAGAGCCTGGTCCTGAGCCAGGAAACCCTGAAGAATTCCTGCGCAGAGAAGCTTTCAGAGGCAGAGGAGAGATACCAGTATGTCCAGCTCTACCTTCCTAACCAGCTGAGCAACACTAGGGCGCTGCTTGACAGGACATATGCTGATCAGGCTTCCGGTGAATACTCCCTCTGCCTGTTTGAGGCGAGCAAGGCCAAGGCTGAGGCTGACGTGGTGCTTGGAATCATCGGCGTGTCAGAGGACCAGATACCTGACTATCTCCAGACGAAGCTTGAGCTCGCGAATGACCAGATAGCTTCCCAGCTGGACAAGGGCAACCTGCCCATACTCGGCTACAGCTATTATGAATACGCAAAGTCTCTCAAGGACTCCGACATATACTCAGCCCTGATATACACAGAATACGCGCTTGAGCTCAGCAATCTGGACATATACTTCTCGAACCCGAAAAAAAAGACCCTGGACCTTCCTGACATGAGGCTCGTCCTCATATTCTTCCTTGGTATTATCCTCGGCGTATTCATAGGCATTCTTGCAAGGCGCAGGAAGAGGCGTGAAAAAGAGGGCCATATCAGCATCCAGATCAAGGGCAGAGATGCAAAGAAGGGTCATGCAAGAAGAAGATAGAGAAAAACCCTTGCAAACACCCACTAGGTGAGTGTTTGCGCGGGAAAAAGAGGTGATTATGAAGCTTTTGAAGTGATAATCTGCCCCAAACCCGATTATTACTATAGAGTAACTAACCATATATTTAAACTTTTCGGTTTTGAACATTTTAGAGTAGTAACAAAATTGCTTATATTAATAACTGGTTGGTCACGAAAATGAGATGTAAAAGATGTGAACAGGAGATTGCCAAAGGGGAATTCTGCAGGAGATGCCTTGTCAAGGTCGTCGAGAGAAGGGTGAGAAAGGACATCAGGCTAAAGGCAGGAATAAATAAAGGTACCAAAATCCTCGTCATGGACCCGCTCTCTGCTTATTTTGCAGGAAACCTCCTGCCGGCTGTGGAGATCGTCAGGAAGAGCGCCTCCTCGTTCGGCATCAGACAATGGGACAGCTATGTTTACAAGAACAGTGCCCTCAATGATTTTTTGAACAGGAAAGGGATTGATATCGCCTTTGCGCCCCTGCCCATGGAGACAGGGCCGGACCATTATCTTGAGTGCCTGTTTTCAGGCAAAAAGCCTTCCCAACCCGCGCAGGGCAAGATATTTCCTCTTTTCAGCCATGTCAGCGCAGACGAGCTGGAGCTCTTCTGCAGGAGCAAAAAGCTCACTTTCCCAAGGTTCGGTGGATACAGTCTCGGCTTCCTCGACAGGATGGAAAAGAGCTATCCCGGCACAAAGGCATCGCTTGCAAAGGCTGTAAAACAGCAAAATATTAAATAACAGAGCATTTATGTAGCAGGATGGGAAAGGGAATGCTGGTTGTTCTCGTGGTCCTGCTTTTCATAGCAGGCATGGGCCTTATCGCCTATTCGTTGTTTTCCACAGTCAGGGTCATGCCAAGGCTTACCAACATGACGATGCGCATGGCAAATCCCGATACAGGGAAAGACTCGTTGTTCTATATCAGGGACGTGTATTTCTACAATGACCCGATGAATGACACTGACATATGCACCACCCTTGTGACAAAGCAGATAGTCATCGCCAGAGCCGAGTTTGGGACAGACAAAAAAGTGGATTCCTGCGATCTCTTCATCGACGGGGCTCTTGACAAGGTCGTGACCCCTTACTATCCTGATTGCCGGGGCTCCTGTCCGCAGGAGGTGGAGATGGTCATAGATGTTGACAAGAAGGACATATATTCATCCCACACTGCTAGGCTCTGCTGCGCAGGCTACTGTGCAGAAAAAACACTCCCTGCGCTCTGCAACGGCATCTAGAGATAGGCCCCGAGGATATAGCCAAGTACGAGCCCGATGAAGACACCCACAAGGATGTCCCTTATCCTGAGATATAAGTTGGTCTTGATGTGCTCGAAAGGATGCTTCTCGTGCAGGCCTTTTACGGGTCCTTTAGCAATCTCGCCTGTTCCGTGCATCACGTCCTCTATCTTCTTTGGCTCCTCGCTCACCTCGAATGAGGCGCTCTCTTCAGGTCCTGTGTCCGCAGGAGGATGCTCAGGAGGCATGTCCGGGCTCTGGAGGTCGTCGGGAACCCTGTCGATTCCGATCGTGTCGCCCTTGAGGCTTTCAAGGCTCTCCCTTATCTTTTTGACCTCAACCTTCTTCTCGAGGAGTGATATCCTGTCCTGGATTATCCTCTTGGTCTTTTCGAAATCCACGGTCTTTTCAAGCATGTCGGCAAGCTCGTCATCCCCGACAGAATGCTTTACCCAGTTGGCAAAATCGTTCCTTTCGTCATTGACATGGTGCTCGAAGCTTTCCTGGCTTATCTCGCCAAGGACGCTCTGGAGCTGCCTGAGGTTCTTTATCTCCCCGCCCTTATGGGTCTTGAACGTCTTGTCCGGGCTCACGTCAGCCAGTTTCTTTTCATCGTCTATCATCATGCATTCACCTACCCAATGGATTTGACTATGTGCCTCAGAATCTGGAGCTGTGTGTCTTTCTTGGTGCTGATGCCCATGAGAGCGTCAGCAAGCTCTATCTCGCCTATGACCTCCCTGACCCAGTTGGCAAAATCGTTCTTGGTCTCATTGACATGATGCCTGAACATGTTGTCATCCAGGTTCTCTATCTCGAGGGCCAGCGCCGGCAGGTCCCTGACATTCTTGCCGTTTACTATCATGAACGAGAATTCCGGCCTGACTTTCTTCAGGACATTTGATTTGGCCTTCCTAGACTTAGGCTTGACGCTCTTTTTTGCCATGACAACCACCCCTTTTTTATTCTTATTATGATAACTACTATAAAAATATTTCTTTTTGTTCCCCAGCATCAGGCTCAAGCAGCATGCTCGGCCTCTCAGACAGCTCCATCTTTCGTGCCGGCCCTGATTCTGCTCCAGCAGACTCCATGCTCTTCTCCCTCAGCCTCGTAATTATGTCATTCAGTATGTTCATGAATGCGATGAAGGACTCATAGGGGCTGTCATACGGGTTGAAGTACTTGTGGACATCCCCGTCTGAGAACCACTTCGTGCACATGTAGTAGAAATGGTCCGACGTGGTAAGCTTCCTCCAGTCGTCTATCAGTTTCTTGTCTTTGCTTGCCATCACGTTCTTTTCAAGCCTGTAAAGCTCCTGCAGAGAGTTCTTCTGCATGTCGTTTCCAAGCCACGCAGAAAGGTCCCTCTCTATGTCCGCCCATGAGATGAAGCTGTGGATGTCGAGCTCTGATCTCGAGTCGTACCTCTCGACAGCTTCTGAAGGCGTTATGAAGTTATTGTCGGGATGCGCAAGCAGGTGCTCAGGGAAATGCCTCAAAAACTCGAATATCCCGGTATCCTCCCACTGGTGCTCACCCAGGGTCTCGTAATCCATGAAGAGGTTGACGACCTCGCCGTTTCCGTTGACTGCGTTTATCCAGTGGACGAACTTGTCTGCTGTCAGGGGCCATTCCTTCCAGCCCCTGTTCGAGAACCGGAACGCCACATCGTCGCTGAGCTTGTAGTTCTTGAGCAGAAGCTTGATCTTCTTGCAAGTCACGGGGGTGTAAATGAAATTGGGCGAGCGCCAGCCGAGTATATGGTCAGCACCTTCGGCAAGTATGCCCTTGTAGCCCATCTTCTCCACGAAATTAGCCAGCTCGTTGTTGTATATGAGCTCAGTATTGCGAAAGACCCTGGGCTCCACGCCAAATAGCCTCCTGATTATCTGCCTGTGGAGACTGACCTGGCTTCTGAACTCCTCCTTCGAATATAGGTAGCTGAGGCTGTGATGGTAAGTCTCGGACAGGAATTCTACGCTGCCTGTTGCAGCAAGCCTCTTGAAGCTCTCGATTACCTCAGGAGCGTACATCTCGAACTGCTCAAGTGCGACCCCGGTGATGGAGAAAGCGCACCGGAACCTGCCCTTGGTCTTATTTATCAGCTCAAGAAGTATGGCGTTAGCCGGCAGGTAGCATTTGGTCGCGACTTTCCTGCATATCTCCCTGTTCTTGTGGTCATCAAAATAATCATGGCTCTTCCCTATGTCGAAGACGCCGTACCTCCTCAGCCGAAACGGCTGGTGCACCTGGAAATATATGCATACGCTTACCAATGACACCCCTCCTGTTCCTATTTCACCTGATTATGACCTATTCTTATGTATCTAACGGTTCATGACGCTGTTGTATACGTCTATGCATTTCCTTGCCGGCAGGTCCCAGTTGAACTTGTAGACCTCCCTCAGCCCGTTCTCCTTCATCTCCCTCTGAAGGCATCCATACTTGAGCACGGCGAGCATCTTGCTGCTCATCTGGTCTATGTCCCAGAAATCCACCTTCAGGCAGTGATTGAGGACCTCGGAGACACCTGAATTCTTCGATATCAGCACAGGGGTCCCGTTTCTCATGGACTCGAGAGGGGTTATACCGAACGGCTCAGAAACAGAAGGCATGACATATAGGTTAGCCATACTGTACGCCCTGTCGATGTCCTTTCCGCGGAGAAACCCTGTGAAAAGCACCTTGTTTGCGATGCCGAGCCGTGCAGCCTCCTCTATCATGAAACCTTCCATGTCTCCGCTGCCTGCGACCACGAACTTGACATCAGGGTCCATCTCAAGCACCCGTTTTGCAGCATAGAGGAAATACTCCGGCCCTTTCTGGAGGGTTATCCTGCCAAGGAATAGCACGACCTTGTCATCCTCCTTGATGCAGCTCTCCTGCTCATAGCACGTGAAATCCACGGCATTATGGACAACCTCGACCTTGTCGGGGCTTATGCCGTAGTGCTGTACCACTTTGCTCTTTGTGAAATTGCTGACCGCTATTATCTTGTCTGCCTCATGGAACCCGTGTCTCTCTATATCATAGACATGCTGGTTGACGTTGCCCCCTGTCCTGTCGAACTCAGTGGCATGGATATGCACGACCAGCGGCTTGCCGGACGCGTGCTTTGCCCTGATCCCTGCGGGATAGGTCATCCAGTCATGGGCGTGTATAACATCGAAGTTCTCAAAGGACGAGATGAGCTTGACTTTCTCTGAATACTTGTGCACCTCTTCATAGAGGTCCGAGCCGTAGAGGCTGTCGTGGATGGCCTGCATGTCGCCTTCCTTCAGGCACTTGGACTTGTTGTAGCGTTCCAGGTATTCATCGGATGATATATATGCGGCGAGAAGCGAATTGACTTCAAGAAATCTTATCCGGTCATCGTCCATGTACACATTGCTTGCGACAACCAGGTTCACGTGGGATGCCTTCTGGTTTCCTGCAGCCTTGGGAAGTACGAAAGTGACATTGATATTGTTGTTTGCAAGACCCTTTGTCAGTCCCTCACAGGCTGTCCCAAGCCCCCCTGAACTGTATGGCGGGAACTCCCAGCCGAGCATCAATACTTTCATATTTTCCTATATTCTCCTCTTTATTGAACTATCCTTGAATAACCTTTGTGATTACACTTTGTAATCTAATGTCATGCCTGTACTCATTTTTTGGCATGTAATCATTTATAAAGTTTTTTATATTACCGTCATATATAATTAGTTTGTGTTACAAAATCTAAAATAACAACATATTTATATCACATTGACAAATCTGAAAACAAATAAACATTATTCGAACGGTAAAAATGGCAAGTATTACCCTTGATAACTATGAAAAGAGCATCCTCAAGGAGCTCGTGGTCAACCCAAGGCTGAGCGACAATAAGATAGCCCAGCTGACCAAGATACCTGTCAAGACAGTCAACAGGAAGAGGAAGGGGCTTGAGAAACGAGGCATCATCAAGTACATCGCAGCCGTCAACAACAGCACTGAAGGCACCGATGATTTCGGGGCATCGATCATGTACATCATAAAGTTCAGGTACGGGGTCTACAGGAAGCAGTTCCTTGATGCTTACCATGGTGTTCCGCTGAGCGAGAATGAGATAAAGCACATCAGCTTCAAGTGGCTGGGGGAGAAGGACGGACGTCTCATCCTCATCCTCATACTTGAATCCAGGAAATACTCTGACATACTGGAGATCTACAACGTTGAGATAATATCAAAGATCAACAAGTTCCTCGGCCCAAATCTCATAGAGGACACGACAACGATACCTATAACCTCGATGCTCTCGTTCTTCCACAACTACGAGCCCCTGATAAACATGCCAAAGGAGAAGATAAAGGAGCACTGGCCGAGGAGCATGGTATTCGTGAGCGACAGATAGCGCTTCTTCAGTTGTGTTTATCTTCATCAGCGTCAATTTGCAGCCATGGCCTAGGATGACAATATTTAAATATTCCCAAAGAGGTCCGGATGACCATGAAAATTCTCGCCTTCTCGGACATGCACGGCTCAAGGAAGGCCCTCAAGCAGGTCATCGAAAAGTCAAAGGAGGCAGATTTCGTGCTCTGCTGCGGCGACCTGACAATATTCGAGCAGGACTTAAAGCTCCTTCTGGGAAAGCTTGACAGGATAAAGAAGCCCATCCTGATGATTCCCGGCAACCACGAGAACAGCCCGACACTCAAGAAGGCCTGCTCTGAGTTCAGGAACATCGTCTACATGGAAGGCAGGGCGTTTGAGAGCGACAAGCTCATCATCCTCGGTGCTGAGGGCAATGGCTTTTCCATCACTGACAGGGAATTCGACAAGGTGGCGAAGTCATTCCTGAAGATCCTGAAGAGCAAAAAAAAGGGCAAAAAATACGTGCTCATGACACATGCGCCGCCCTATGACACCAGGCTTGACAGGCTCTTTGACGGAGGGCACTGCGGGAACAAGAGCATAAGGGAGTTCATCCTGAAGTCAAAGCCCCTGTTCGCCTTCTCAGGCCATATCCATGAGAACAGCGGCAGACGGGACAGGCTTGGAGACACTTCCATCATAAATCCCGGACCCTATGGAATGATTGTCAGGGTTTAGCCCTGGTTTGGCCTGTTGACAGCTTCTCTGTACTGCTCAACCTCATTTATGAGCACGTGGTACCTGAATCCCTTGACAATCGCATTCAGGGTGGCCTCAAGGATATTGTCAGATACTGACTGGGTGGTCCAGAGATGGCCGTTGTCCTTATATGTTATGTACGCTATGACCGCTGATTCAGAGCCCATGTCCCTGGCGTATCTCGTGATGTCCACATTGAAGTCTATCAGGTTGATCTTCCCTACTTTACTGTAGGTTTTCTCTATCCATTTCCTTACAGCCTTGAACTGCGAGTCCACGGGCCCCATCTCGCTCTTGCTGACGACTTCGGCAGGCCTTATCAGGTAATCCTCGAATTCCTTTTCAGTAAGTACGGTCTGGCTCCTCCTCCTGTCCAGGTCACCTATCCTGACCAGCTCTGATTTTGTCTCCCATTCGTCAAGGTCGAACTGGAAGTCATCGCCTGCGAATATGCTGTGGACTAGAAGAAGGTGCTCGGCAGGCAAATAATGGATCTTAAACCCGCTCTTCTCGAGAGCCGTTATCTTCTCATGCAGCTGCTTAAGCCTGGGGTCGCCCTTATCGACCATGTAGCCGTAATGGTTCGCCAGGTCAGCGTACATCTCAAGGCCAGACATGGAAGTTATGAGATATGTCTCCTTGTTGCCCCACTTCTCAGGGTCGGTATGGACATACTCCATTTTCCTCTTCTGGCTGTAAATGTGGATTCCCCCCTTGTGCCCGAATGCGTATGGCCCTACATAAGGCGCCTTGGGATCAAGAGGCGCTCCCCCTATCCTTGCGACCTCATGGGCAAAACGTGTCAATTGCCTTGTATCCAGGTTGAGGCTGATTCCCTGCTTGTCTATCATGTTGCCTATGATCGTCGTCAGGTCAGAGTTCCCGCATCTCTCGCCATAGCCGTTGATTGTCCCCTGGACCTGCAATCTGCCGATGTCCATGTCCCGCATGACATCCAGGTAAGTGTTTGCATTGGCTACTGCACAGCCCGTGTCGTTATGCGTATGGATGCCCCATCTTGTATCTTCATGCTCCTTCATCATCGGGCCAAGAGAGTTCATGGTCCTGATTATGCCATATGGAAGCATCCCTCCTTTGGTATCGCAGAAGACCGCCGTGTCCGCGCCGGCTCTTATAGCAGCCTTGAGGGTCTCCTTGGCAAATTCAGGATTGTCCTTGAGGCCCCAGAAAAAATGCTCTGCATCGTATATTACCCTCTTCACTCCGTTCGAGAGCAGGTGATGTACGGTGTCGCCGATGTTCTTCAGATAGTCCCTGGGGGTGAATCCAAGACCCTCGACATGCGATAGCCAGGTCTTGCCGAAGACAGTGGCTATCTTCGCTCTTGATTCGAGCATTTTTTTGACATTCGGACAGTTTCCTGCTGACGAGTTCGGCTTATGGGTGGAGCCGAAGGTCGTGATGACATCAGCCAGGGTTGTGCTCCCGTTCCTGATAAAATCATAAATCTGACCGGGATCCGCGTCGCTTGCTGCATAGGAAGCCTCGATAATCATGTCCGGAGCGAACCTGTGCAGTATCTCTGCAAGCTCTTTCTTCTGCTCCGGGAAAAGATTGAGCTCCCCTCCCTGCGTCCCGTCCCTAAGTGTCGTATCGAACAATTCCACATCCAATTCCATTCTTCATTCCCTCTGTTCTGTTTGCATTTTATATTCCCATCTCTATCGGTTATTTTCGAGGATCCAGAAAAGAATCGGACCCGTAATCAAATGATAATAATGATAGGCAGAATTGAGATGAGCTTGAGTAGTTTGCCTGTCATGACAATGTCAATCCCAGAACAAGTATTTAAATTTATCGTAAATAGACAATATAAAAAACAGAAAAATTATGCGCTCTTCTGCTCCTCAGCAGGCTTGTCTTCAGCCTGGTTCTCAGCAGGAGCAACGTCGGCGACCTTTATCTTGAAGTTGAGCACCTTGCCTGCAAGGGGATGGTTCATGTCTATCGAAACAATCTCCTTGCCTACGTCAGCAATCTTTGCAGGAAGCTGGTTTCCGTCAGGAAGCTGCATCATTAGCATCATGCCCGGCTTGAGCTCGGCCTTCGGGAGCTGTTCCCTAGGGACATCCCTTATCATGTCCTTGTTGTAGTCCCCGTACGCCTCATTAGGGTGGAGTGTAAACTCCTTCTCGTCTCCCTTCTTCATGCCTACAAGAGCCTTCTCAAAACCCATTATCACCTGGCCCTTGCCGACCTCGAATTCCAGGGGGTTTCCGTGCTTCTCCGAGCTGTCGAAGACTGTCCCGTCCTCGAATGTGCCTGTGTACTCGATCTTGACCTTGTCTCCTTTCTGTATAGTCATTTTATCAACTCCAAAAAAACAAGCGAGAACTCATTTTTTATATAAAGGAGAACAATAGATGCTATTTAAGAGTTTCGTGCAACACGCAGCCCGGCCGCATACAGTTAAATTTATAAATAACCTCTAAACATCAACATGGAAATACTGATTGAAGATGGGACTCTACAAGCAACTTGCGGACCTCTGGAAAAGGCCCAAGCTAACGAACAGTGAAAATTACAAGTCACGGCTGATCAAGCTTAGAAGGCAGCCTGCGACAAAGAGGATAGAGAGGCCAACAAGGCTTGACAGGGCAAGGAACCTGGGCTACAAGGCTAAAGAAGGCTACATTATCGTACGTCAAAGGGTACAGCGCGGCGGTCACAAGAGGCCCAGAATCAAGGGCGGCAGGCGCTCAAAGCGCTTCGGCATGAGGAAGAACCTCAAGATATCCTATCAGCTCATCGCAGAGAGGAGGGCAGCTGTGAAATATCCCAATCTCGAGGTCCTCAACAGCTACTGGGTAGCCGAGGACAACAACTACTACTGGTATGAGGTCATATTCGTGGACCCGCTCCACCCTGTAATCAGGAGCGACAGGAAGATAAACTGGATAAGCGAGAAGCAGCACACAAGAAGGGTCTTTCGGGGCCTAACAAGCGCAGGCAGGAAATCCAGGGGACTTCTCAACAAGGGCAAGGGCGCTGAGAAGCTCAGGCCGAGCATCAGGGCAAACCAAAGGACAGGCAAGTGATCCTACCAGTCGTCAAAAGAGCTCATGTCCAAATCTATATCTGAATCGTTTAGAAGGCTCGAATCATCATTTAGTGAGCCCATGTCCAGGCTGTCGTTCGCTGCCTGGGTGATGTCCTGGCTCCCGGCAGAATCCACTGGTGACTCTGCAGGTGGTGGACTAGAAGGTTTGTTTTGTGCAGGCTTGTTCACTTCATTTCCCTGCGGCGGGCTGGCGGGCTGGCTTCCCTGGGCAGAGCCTGAGCCCGGCTGCGCAGACGGCTCCTGTTGTGTATCGGCAGGCTTATTGTCTGTAGGCGGAGAAATGCTGCTGCATGACACTATGAATAGAGAAATGACCATAATGATGATGAGCCT